>NZ_LAYY01000097.1 GCF_000986785.1 Mesobacillus campisalis
ACTCGCCCTTATCGTCAGATTTGCAAAATTGCCAGTGCCATATGGAATATGGAATACAAGCCAAGGCTCGCAACAGTGGCCAACAATGTTTTTTTGGCTGACTTTATGATTGCATTCCCAATTACATTCGACAAATAAAAGAATACTAAAAACATGAGGCCATTATAAATTGGGTGATCATGCTGGGAAAGCCATTCCATCAGGCTATAGGCACTCCAAATGATTAGCTGCAGCATCAAAACATAATAGTATTTCAACCTGATCCCCCCGTTCTTAATCTGTATCCTTAATGGCCCCCTATCTATTATATGAATGAAAATTCACGTTATTTTTCATTTTTGTAACATTTGAGTGACATCAGGCTTTTACCGATATTGCTGTGATAGAATGACTTTGACTTATGAACATAAAACCATTCCCGGAAAAAGTGAGGCCAGATGAATGAAAGTATTGTCTTTTATTTTAGCCGCTTCCTTCCTGCTATTCTCTTCTTCGTGCAATACAGTTGGGGATTATGAAGAGTTGAATATTGATAATGAAATTAAGCAGATTGTCTTTTTCTCTGATGAAAAAGATTACAGCCACGAAGTTGCCTACTATGATGCCATTATTGAACTTAAACGTGACTTCCCAAATGAAATTAACAATATGATGGTTCTCTCCGGGGACAATGCAGATAAATATTATAAGCTGTTCGATGTGAAGGAAAGCCCTGCCATACTCGTTTTCTTCGAGGACGAAGTGGTGCTTAAAATTGATGGTATTGTATCTAAGGAAAAAATCATCCAGCCATTGGCACAAGCGCTTTCGGATAACATAGCCCAACAGGGCCGCTAAGACATAAAAAAGTCCTTCCTGTACGGAAGGACTTTTTTTATTCATTATTTAATGATATGGATAGGGTTACCCAATGCAACTTCGGCTGCTTCCATTGAAATCTCGCCAAGGGTAGGATGTGCATGGATGGTCATAGCCAAATCTTCCGCTGTCATGCCAGTCTCAATGGCCAAGCCAAGCTCGGCAATCATATCTGAAGCACCAGCGCCTGCAATTTGGGCACCAATGATCAAGCCATCTTCCTTGCGTGTCACGAGCTTCATGAAACCGTCCGACTCATTAAGGGACAAGGCACGGCCATTGGCTGCGAATGGGAACTTTGCAGCAACGACATCAAGGCCTTCTTCTTTCGCCTGTGCTTCTGTATAGCCAACAGATGCCAATTCAGGGTCTGAGAATACGACTGCAGGGATTCCCAGATAGTCGATTTCAGACGCATGGCCTGCAATGGCTTCTGCCGCAATTTTACCTTCATAGGAAGCTTTATGGGCTAGCGGCGGACCTTCGACAACATCCCCAATAGCATAAATGTTGCTGATATTCGTTCTGCATTGCTTGTCAATTTTGATGATTCCGCGATCGGTCAGCTCTACGCCTGCCTGCTCAAGGCCAAGTTCATCCGTATTCGGCTTGCGTCCTACCATGACAAACACATAGTCCGCTTCGATCTTCTGTTCTTCGCCTTTGGCTTCATAAGTAACAACAACGCCATCTTCTTTTTCTTCCACACCTTTAGCAAGGGCCTTTGTAATGATTTCAGCACCTTTTTTCTTAAGGTTGCGTTTTACTAATGAAGACATCTGCTTTTCAAAGCCGTTAAGGATTTCATCCGCGCCTTCAAGAATGGTCACTTTCGTGCCGAAGCTTGCATAAGCTCCGCCAAGTTCCGTTCCAATATAGCCACCGCCAATTACAACAATGCTTTTTGGCAGTTCCTGAAGGTTCAATGCACCTGTGGAATCAAGAATACGCTTTGAATACTTGAACGCAGGGATTTCCAGCGGACGGGATCCAGTTGCAATAATTGCATTTTTAAACGTATAAGTCTGCGCTGAATTTTCATCCATTACCCTTAGGGTATTAGCATCCACAAAGTAGGCTTCACCGCTTACAATATCTACTTTGTTTCCTTTTAACAGACCTTCAACACCGCCTGTCAATTTCTTGACGACACTTTCCTTGAAGGACTGGACTTTAGAGAAGTCCAATGTAACATTCTCGGCAATAACCCCCATGCCTTCAGAATGCTTCGCATTCTCAAAGCGGTGGCCAGCTGAGATAAGAGCCTTTGAAGGAATACATCCGACATTCAAGCAAACTCCGCCAACCGTTCCCTTTTCGACAATTGTTACTTTTTGGCCCAGCTGGGCAGCACGAATCGCTGCCACATATCCGCCAGGGCCTGCACCAATGACTATAGTATCTGTTTCAATTGGGAAATCTCCTACTACCATTTATTACGCCTCCATTAACAATAGTTCTGGATCGTTTAACAAGCGTTTGATATGATTCATTGCATTCTGCGCTGTTGCACCGTCGATCATGCGGTGGTCGAAACTTAGTGATAGAGCCAATACCGGAGCAGCTACAATTTCTCCATCTTTAACAATGGCTTTTTCAGCAATGCGGCCAATACCTAAAATGGCTACTTCAGGATGGTTGATGACAGGAGTAAACCATTGTCCGCCTGCAGATCCAATGTTTGAGATTGTGCAGGAAGCACCCTTCATCTCATCTGGAGCCAGCTTGCCATCACGTGCTTTGACTGCAAGTTCATTGATTTCGTTTGAAATAGTGAACACAGACTTTCGGTCAGCATCTTTTACCACTGGTACAAGAAGACCTTTTTCAGTGTCAGCCGCAATACCGATGTTGTAGTAATGCTTGTGAACAATCTCGTCAGTCGCATCATCAAGGGAAGTGTTCAATGCTGGGTATTCACGCAGCGCACTTGTTAATGCTTTTACCACATATGGAAGGAATGTAAGCTTGATTCCTTTTTGTGCAGCAACTTCTTTGAATTTCTTGCGGTGAGCAACCAGCTTGGTTACATCGATTTCGTCCATTAATGTAACATGCGGAGCTGTATGCTTTGAGTTCACCATAGCCTTGGCAATGGCTCTGCGAATTCCGCTCATCTTCTCGCGGGTTTCTGGATACTGTCCTTGAGGAACTGCCTGAGCTGCAGGTGCTTTTGCTTCTGCCGCAGGTGCTTCCTGCTGCTGTGCAGCCGCTGGCGCCTCTGCCGCTGCTCCACCGCTTTGGAAGTTGTCAATGTCTTCTTTTAGAACACGGCCGTTTTTGCCAGTTCCGGAAACAAGACGGATATCGATGCCTTTATCGCGTGCGTATTTACGCACTGAAGGCATTGCGATTACGCGGCGGTTCGGGTCTGCTTCAGCTTCTGGAGCTGAAGCCGCTCCTGCACCCGTTGCTCCCTGAGCTGCCGGAGCATTTGCTTCTTCCTTCTTAAGGTCCTGTCCGGATTCCATTGTGGATTGAACCTGTGCTTCCGTCTTGGCATCCCCTGCTGGTGCTTCTTCTTCATCTCCTTTAAACTTCAGGTTTTCATAACCTGGTGCGTCAAAAGAGATCAGGGTTTGTCCAACAGTAGCAACTGTGCCTTCTTCTACATGGATTTCTTCAACTGTTCCTGCCACTGGGGAAGGAATCTCTACTACCGCTTTATCATTTTGAACTTCACAAAGGACATCGTCTTCCTGGATTTTATCGCCAGGCTTTACGAACCATTTAACGATTTCCCCTTCATGAATGCCTTCACCGATGTCTGGCATTTTAAATTGGAATGACACTAAAAATCACCCTCCTAGTTATAAAAACGTAAGTGTCTGTCCAGCCCCATCCAATGGGGGGCTGAAAAGAGACCACTGATTTTTTTAAGTGTTATTAGAATGTAAGAACTTTCTTAGCTGTTTCAATTACATCTTTATAATTCGGAAGCCATACAGTTTCCGCTTGTGAGAATGGATAAACGGTATCAGGTGCGGCAACACGAAGCACTGGTGCTTCAAGGTTTAAAATTGCACGATCGTTAATTTCAGCAACAATTTGCGCTGCAATGCCCGCTTGCTTTTGAGCTTCCTGGACGACCATCGCACGGCCGGTTTTTTCAATGGAAGCAATGATTGTATCGATATCGAATGGCATGATGGTACGCAAATCGATTACTTCCACCGAATGACCTTCTTTCTCAAGCTCTTCTGCAGCCTTCAGGGACTCATGAACCATAGCACCGTAGGTAATGATGGAAAGATCCGTACCTTCCCTCTTTACATCCGCTACTCCCAATGGAATGGTGTATTCTTCCTCAGGAACCTCCTGGCGGAATGAGCGATAAAGCTTCATATGTTCAAGGTATACAACCGGATCGTTATCGCGGATCGCAGAGATAAGCAAACCTTTAGCATCATATGGTGTGGACGGGATGACCACTTTAAGTCCAGGCTGCTGGGCAACAAGACCTTCAAGGCTGTCAGCATGCATTTCTGGCGTATGTACGCCGCCGCCGAATGGGGAACGAATCGTTACAGGAGAAGTGTAAGTTCCGCCGGAACGATAACGCATACGAGCCATTTGTCCCGCGACTGCATCCATTACTTCATAGACAAAACCAAAGAACTGAATTTCCATTACTGGCCTATAGCCTTGCAGGCCCAGGCCAATTGCGAGCCCGCCGATGCCGGACTCGGCAAGGGGCGTATCAAATACCCGCTCTTCCCCAAATTCAGCTTGCAGTCCTTCCGTTGCACGGAATACCCCGCCGTTTACTCCAACGTCTTCCCCGAAGACAAGGACATTCGGATCATTGCGCAGTTCTACGCGCAATGCATCGGTAATTGCTTGAATCATTGTCATTTGAGCCATGGCTTACTTCGACTCCTTCTCTGTATAAATTTCATATTGTTCTTGAAGGTGATTCGGCATTTCTTCATACATGTTGGACATCAAGTCGGTCACCTTTTGCTTTGGCTGTTCGTCCGCCTTCTTAATGGCATCTTTAATATCATCTTTTGCTTTTTCAATTACTTCATTTTCCATTTCCTCGTTCCAGATTCCCTTGGATTCGAGGAATTTGCGGAAACGGACAAGCGGATCTTTCTTTTCCCACTCATTGTCAAGGTCAGCTGTACGATAGCGTGTTGGGTCATCCCCAGCCATTGTATGAGGACCATAACGGTAAGTCAGGGTTTCAATAAGCGTAGGACCTTCACCGTTCACGGCACGTTCACGGGCTTCGCGGACTGCAACATAAACAGCAAGAGGATCCATTCCATCAACCTGGACTCCAGGAATTCCGGCTGCAACAGCCTTTTGGGCAATCGTCTTGGCAGCAGACTGCTTTTCAACAGGAGTAGAAATGGCAAAACGGTTGTTTTGAACAATGAAGATGGCAGGAGCTTTATATGCACCAGCAAAGTTGATGCCTTCGTAGAAGTCTCCTTGAGAAGCTCCTCCGTCACCTGTATAAGTAATCGCGACAGACTGGGCGCCGCGCTTTTTCATACCAAGGGCAACACCAGCAGCCTGGATGTACTGCGCACCAATGATGATTTGCGGAGAAATCACATTTACGCCTTCAGGGATCTGGTTGCCGTGGAAGTGGCCGCGTGAGAACAGGAATGCCTGATATAGCGGAAGGCCATGCCAGATCATTTGCGGAACATCACGGTAGCCTGGAAGAATGAAATCTTCTTTTTCAAGAGCAAATTGGGATGCAAGCTGGGAAGCTTCCTGTCCCGCAGTCGGAGCATAAAAACCAAGGCGTCCCTGGCGGTTCAGGGAAATGGAACGCTGGTCGAGAATCCTTGTATAAACCATTCTCTTCATTAATTCCTGAAGCTGCTCGTCCGCCAAGTCAGGCATAGCGGCTTTATTTACAACTTCCCCTTCTTCGTTTAGGATTTGCAATGTTTCAAATCCATCTTGAATTTGCTCAAGCTGTTTTACAGAGTCAGCCATCGTATTTTTTGTTTTAGATGCCATCTAAAAGTCACCTCTTCCTTTCCTAATCACATTAATTAATCTTTTATACAGATATAGCGTACCCAAAAGCGGTGAATTTTTCATCAGGGAGTTGAAAATACATCTTAAAGTTTCAGCACTGGTGCAGCGTCCACACCACTATGTAGTTTTCCACAGAAACGGCAGTCACAAACTAACCAATTGTGCCACAAGGCGTCCTGCTGGCTGTACTATCTTATTTTCAAACTTAAATGATACACATTCAACTCTCACGTCCCTTAGTGTACAATATCCAAAAAGCTCCCGTCAAATACAATGTTCCAGATTTTCGCACCTCGGAAGCATCCTTTTCGAACAAACTGTACTATAAAAATAATATAACTGTATCATTTTTAATTTTCTTCCTTCTTTCAAAGCCGTGATATAAAAAAAGCATCGGTCCCATTACGGAACCGATACTCACGATATAAAAGAACAAAAATATTATATTGATATTATTCCGTCTCCACCTTCAACCCTGCAGCATCGTAAAATGAGAGCTTAGCTTTATTATACTGGTCTGTTTTTTCATTAAAGCGTTCATTGGCCGAGAGAACCTCATCATAAGCAGCATTTACCTTGTTGATTTGCTCCTCAATAGTTTCGATGGTCAGGTCTTTATCCTTTAAAAGTTCATAAAGCTCTTTGTCATAGGACAGCCCGTCTGTATAGCTTTTATAGAGTTCATCATGGATGGCATAGCGATCAAGCATCAGCTGCTGCAGTTCCGCCAGTTGCTTTTCCAGCTTAGGGTCTTCGAGTTTTTCAGCAATTCCTTCTACTCCGCCGAATTCCTCCTTTGATTCTTCCATGCTTTCCTTTTCTTTATCGAGATGCTCTTTCCTTTTATCCGCAATGGTAATGGCTTCATCTGCCAATTGGACAATTTCGTCATGCTGATCCATATTTAATTCAATGATTTTTGCATAAAGTTCCTTTTCTTCCTTTTCCAGTTTCACAAGAGGCTCCTGCTGCTCCTCAAAGGTCTTCTCAATCTGGACCACTTCTTCAAGCTTGGTGAAAATTTGTTCCGCAGGATCCTGCCGGTTCATGCATCCAGCCGCAAAAGCAGCGAGGGAAATTAACATAATAAAAACAAGGATTTTTCGATAGTTTGGCAAATTACGACCTCCTTACAGCTTCCATTTCACTATATCGATTTTAGCGTATTTTGACAACCTTGGGAATGCCAGTCCGTCCCGCCAACCCAAATACTTTCGGGGAATACGTTGATTATGGGCATCCGCCCATACACTTTGACCGTGCTTTCATATTTTATAGTAATCGCCATGCTAAGGGCGAAAAAAAGAAGGGGAGGTTTTCCTTTATGTTTGGATACGGATATGGTTATGGATGCGGCTATCCAGGATACGTCGGCGGTTTTGGCAGAGGCTTTGCCCTCATCGTCGTGCTGTTCATCCTTCTTATTATTGTAGGCTGTGCCTGCTGGAAGTAATTTTAGCTGAGGAAGATGCGGCTCTTGCATCTTCCTTTTCAGCGGTTATTTCCTGTGAATTTGCTTTATCTTTTTAAGTGACATTTGTTAGACTAAGGTGTACATATACTGATTTTGAGGTGAACCTTAATATGTTGACTATGGACGACATCGTACGGGATGGCCATCCCTCCCTGCGGACAGTCGCTGAACCTGTACAGATGCCTGCATCAGATGAAAGTCATGAAATACTTCAGGAAATGCTCCAATATGTGATAAACAGCCAAAACCCTGAAATAGCAAAAAAATATGGACTTCGTCCCGGAATCGGACTGGCTGCACCGCAAATAAATGTTTCCAAGCGAATGATTGCTGTTCATGTTCATGATGACAGGGACAAACTGTACAGCTACGGAATTTTCAATCCGAAAATCGTGAGCCACTCAGTCGAACGCTCTTATTTAAAAAGCGGGGAAGGATGTCTTTCTGTTGATGAACCTTTTCCCGGATATGTCCCAAGATATGCCAGAGTGACCGTAACAGGAACGACCCTGGAAGGAAAGGAAATCAGACTGCGTTTAAAAGGTCTGCCAGCCATCGTTTTTCAGCACGAGATTGATCACTTGAACGGAATCATGTTCTATGATCACATTAACAAACAAAACCCTTTTGCTGAAATTGAAAACGCCACTGTTATTGAAAGATAAGAAAAAACCTGCAAAAAGTTTGCAGGTTTTTTTCTTTGCGCCTCCCTTTCCCGGATGAAGACTCTACATGCTGTTCATACTATTTTTAATAAAGGGGCCGGCCACAGGAGAACTTGACCGTTTTCAAAATCCAACATATTTATGAAATAACCTGTAACACACAATAAAATCTCTAATTTTATCATATAATATAGATAAAAAGAAAGAAATTCAGTTAAAATTCGGCAAAACTTTCCTTGTTTGCTTTACATTGGACAAGGATGGTTTAAAATAAGAAGTAAGGAGATGATCCACTATGTTAAAGAAGCTAAGACGCAAGCTCTTGCAACAGTGGAAAGATATGCTTCGCAAAAAAACTATCGCTTAAAAATTTTGAGCCCTTCAAACTTGCGAAGGGCTCCTTCATTATTGTACATTTGTTTAAGTGGAAAATAACGGGATGAAGCTATTCAAACAGGTTATGGGATACGATTATAAATGTTAAATTTCATAAATAAAAAAGCGATGACAATAAGGAGAGAGAGTCTGATGATTTTTAAAGTTTACTATCAGGAAGAAATCAAAGAAGTCCCAGTAAGAGAAAAGACCAAAACTTTGTACATTGAAGCGGGGTCGGAAAGGGAAGTACGGACTAAGCTTAAAAACCGCCCCTATAATATTGAATATGTACAGGCTGTAGAGGGTAGTTATCTTGAATATGAACAGCAAAAAGAATATTTTGAAGTATTGGAGAATGATTAAAATATGAAATTTGTTAAAAATGACCAGACCGCTGTTTTCGCCCTGGGCGGACTGGGTGAAATCGGAAAGAATACCTACGCTGTCCAGTTTCAGGATGAGATTATCCTAATTGACGCCGGCATTAAATTTCCCGAGGATGAGCTGCTGGGAATCGATTATGTGATTCCTGATTACTCCTACCTTGTGAAAAATGAAGATAAAATCAGGGGTCTTTTCATTACCCATGGCCACGAGGACCATATTGGCGGCATTCCCTATCTGCTGAAGCAGATCAATGTACCGATTTATGGCGGAAAGCTTGCCCTCGGTTTAATTCGCAACAAGCTTGAAGAACATGGATTGCTTCGCCAGACAAAAATGATTGAAATCAAGGAAGACGATGTGATCAAGTTCCGGAAAACATCCGTTACTTTCTTCAGGACAACCCACAGCATCCCCGATTCGTATGGGATTGTGGTTAAGACACCTCCTGGACAGATTGTCCATACTGGGGATTTCAAGTTTGACTTTACACCGGTCGGCGAGCCAGCCAACCTGATTAAAATGGCCGAAATTGGGAAAGAAGGCGTTCTCTGCCTTCTTTCTGACAGCACAAACAGCGAAGTGCCAAATTTCACCATGTCGGAAAGGAAAGTAGGCAATACCATCCATGACATCTTTCGAAAAGTGGACGGAAGAGTCATCTTTGCCACTTTTGCCTCCAACATCCACCGTCTGCAGCAAGTGACTGAAGCAGCGGTAGCCAATGGCAGAAAGATTGCTGTCTTTGGACGCAGTATGGAAGCAGCAATCACCATCGGACAGGAGCTCGGCTATATTCGCGCACCCAAGGATACTTTCATTGACCATCAGCAGATCAATCGTTTGCCTGCCAACCAGGTAACCATCCTCTGCACAGGAAGCCAGGGAGAGCCAATGGCCGCTCTTTCACGAATTGCCAATGGCACGCACAGGCAAATTCAAATCATTCCTGGAGACACCGTGGTGTTTTCTTCTTCCCCAATCCCTGGAAACACAATCAGTGTAAACAGGACAATCAACATGCTCTCGCGTGCGGGGGCGGAAGTCATCCATGGCAAGCTCAGCGATATCCATACATCCGGGCATGGCGGGCAGGAAGAGCAAAAATTGATGCTCAGGCTAATCAACCCAAAATTCTTCATGCCAATCCATGGCGAGTTCAGGATGCAGAAGATGCATGCCAAATTGGCAGTCGACTGTGGAGTACCAGAAGAAAATTGCTTTATCATGGATAATGGCGATGTGCTTGCCCTTAGCAATGATGAAGCCCAGGTTGCCGGAAAGATTCCATCAGGTTCCGTGTATATCGATGGAAGCGGGATTGGCGACATCGGAAATATCGTCCTTCGCGACCGGAGGATCCTGTCCGAGGAAGGACTTGTCGTTGTGGTCGTCAGCATCAACATGAAGGACTTTAAAGTTGCAGCGGGCCCTGATTTGATTTCCAGAGGATTTGTGTATATGAGAGAATCAGGAGATCTTATCAATGATGCCCAAAGCCTAATTACAAAGCACCTGAACAAAGTGATGGAAAGAAAAACGACACAGTGGTCGGAAATCAAAAACGAGATCACCGATACGCTTGCACCGTTCCTGTACGAAAAAACAAAGCGGCGCCCAATGATTTTGCCAATCATCATGGAAGTGTAATTTGTGTCTTTCAGCCATAAAAAAAGTGCCGCACAGCTGTGCGGCACTTTTCTCGTTTAAGCTGAGAAGATGGCACACGCGTAAAAGTTGTACCAAAGGGCGCTTCCGCTTTTCTTACAATGCCTTCTTTTCAAAACGGTTGATATCTGTGTCTGCACCAATGATGATAAGAATATCACCAGTTTGGATCAATTCGTCTGCCTGGGGAGAGACAAGGATATCATTTCCCCTTTTAATAGCTACAATATTGATTCCATACTTGGCGCGAATATTTAAATCAATGATTGAATGGCCGCCAAGCTTGCTGCTCGCCACAATCTCCGCAATGCTGTGTTCATCAGAAAGCTCCAGGTAATCGAGCACGTTATTGGAAACAATATTATGTGCAATCCGCCTTCCCATATCCCTTTCCGGATGGACAACAAAATCAGCGCCAATTTTGCGCAGCACCTTTTCATGATAATCGTTTTGGGCTTTAACCGTTATTTTATTTACCCCAAGTTCCTTCAGCATTAGAGTTGTTAAAATACTTGCCTGGATATTATCGCCGATGGCGACAATCACATGGTCAAAGTTGCGGATTCCCAGGCTTTTAAGCACCTGCTCATCCGTTGTATCAGCACAAACGGCATGAGAGGCGATAGCTGCAAACTTATTGACCCTTTCCTCGTTATTATCTATTGCCATGACAGGGACACCCTGCTCGGATAATTCCTTGCAGATGCTGCCGCCAAAGCGGCCTAAACCAATTACAGCAAATTCCTTTTTCATATCGTTCCCCCCAAACAATCCAGTTACAGTCCTATCTTAGCATAACGTCCCCTTAAGCAATAGGGATATTCATCCGTTAATTTGGTGGCTGCTGTTCTATGGGCGCTCCTGAAGGATTCCTGCCTTTTCTTCTTCTTCTGAGAGCGGCCCAAACCAAAGCCAAAATGAATGTCAGCATGAACAATATTGGTAAATTTCCAATAAGCATAACGATAAGGCCTGACATAATGGAGAGCAGCACATTTATATTGACCGCGAACTGCTTTTCGATCTTTTGCCAGAGATTAAGATCGCTTTTAGCCATCACATGCGGGCTTTCCTCCATAAAAATGGTGACGGTCGAGTAGGAAGTCTGGTTCTGCAGGTATTTGATTCTTCCTTGCAGTTGTTCGATTTGTTCCTGGACAGCAGATAGGTCAGACGAAATCTTAAGAAGGTCTTCCGTTTTTTCGGCATCTTCCATAAATTTCAGCAGCCTTCCCTCCACAGCTTTTTTGGAGCGCAGCCTTGCCTCCAGGTCGACATATTCTTCTGTAACATCTTGGCCGCTTACATGGCGGTTAGCCACCCTTGCCGCTGCGTTCTCGGCATCAGAGATAAATGATGAAAAATGCTCTTGAGGAACCCTGAAAGTCATCGTACCGCTGCGCTGATTTTCATGTGCGTTTGCATTGGACTCCACTATGTATCCCCCGTAGGCAGATGCCTTACCCTCGAACTCCTTCTGGGCTTTGCCTATGTCTTTAACCTCAAGGTGGATTTCAGCTGTATAAATTACTTTCCGTTCCTCGGCCAGCGTTTCCATCCCTGCTCCTTCAGAGGTTCGGCCCTCGTCGTTGGCCTTTTCATTCTTCATGCTGGAATCACTATCCTGGACTGACATTTCTCCTTCCGCTTGTTCCACTGCACTGTCCCTTGATTCGGACATCTTGCTTTCGGACTGTCCCATGCCGCTGCATCCAGCCAAAAACAGCAAAACAAATAGAAAAGACAGTACTTTTCTCATTCCCTCCATGCACCACACCCCATTTCATTTATTAATATGACGTGTGAAACAGGTTAAAGTTACCAATAAAAAAAGCGGTCCATTGGACCTGCTTTTTTATTTTTATTAAATTCGCTCAAGTTCATCCAGTACCAGATTCACCCGCTTCTCGAGCATGTTCATTCCGCTGCCCCCAGCCTGGAAGTGACGGAGCCTGCCTTCTCTATCAAATAGATAATAAGCAGGCACATATTTATTTTTAAAGCGGTCTGTCAGATGACGGTCATTGTCTATGAAGATTGGCTGTGTGATATCATGCTCTGCCGCAACCCTTTTAATTTCTTCAAGGTCTAGATCATCATCGGACCTTGGCATATGGACAGCAATCACATTGAGCCTGCCTTTAAATTTATCGCGAAACTCGTTGATCTGGGGCATTGCCTCCTTGCACAGGCGGCAGCTGATCGACCAAAAATGGAGAAGGACAGGTGCAGTGCCTATCAGCTCTTCCCTTGTCATTTTTCCATTCAGCCATTCCGATGCTCCAGTCAGTTCAGGCATTGGTTCTCGTAATTTCATTTTCACACCTCAGCTTGAACACTTGTATTGGATATACGATGTAAGAAGTGAAATAGCCGACCCGATTGCCTTTTCGTCTGGATTAAGCCTCGAATGGTGAAGGCCGAAGCCTGAGTCCACTCCCAGCCAAAACATGAAGCCAGGAATCTCTTTCAGCATATACCCAAAGTCTTCTCCTGTCATGGCTTCCTTGCATTCTACTACCTTGAACTGTCCCATATTCCCGGCGAACTCCATAAATTCCCTGGTTAACACCGGTTCATTGTAGACCTGATGGTACATGGCGCCAAAATCCACTTCTGCCTCACACTCATAGCCGACCTCTATACCACGGACAATGGACATCAGCCGCTGCTTGACTTTTGCCATTGACTCAGGTGACAGCGTGCGGATCGTGCCTTCAATCCTTGCCTTCTCTGCAATGATATTCTGGACTGTACCGCCAGTGATTTTCCCGATTGTGACAACAGCGCTGTCCAGTGGATCAACGTTCCGGGAGACGATCGTTTGAAGCTGGGTGACCAGGCTGCAAGCGGCAATGACCATATCATTCGTTTTGTGGGGATAGGCAGCATGCCCGCCTTTTCCCTTCAGATCGATAAACAGTTCCGAGGTATTGGCAAAGAGCAATCCTTCCTTAAGCGCAACCGTGCCTACCGGGTATTCCGGGGCAATATGAAGAGCCACAACCATATCCGGCTTCCATTCCTTCATAATATCCGTTTTCAGCATTGGCTCTGCCCCACCAGGGCCTTCCTCGGCAGGCTGAAACATAAACAGCAGATTGTCATGAACAGGATACATGACAAAATGGTGGATCAACCCAAGGGCGATACTCATATGAAAATCATGGCCGCAGGCATGCATTCTGCCTTCATGGACAGATTTGAACTCAAGTCCTGTTTCTTCAGTAATTGGCAGGCCATCGATATCGGCGCGATATCCCACCGTTTTACGAGGGTTCAGACCCTTGATTTTTACAAACACACCTGTTTTCCAAGTCTTAACCTCCATCCGTTCCTGAGGAAGAGTTTGGAGATATTCCAGCAAATAGGACTGGGTTTTATATTCCTGAAAGCCGAGCTCGGGAATTTGATGAAGATCCCTTCTGATATTAATAAATGTATCCACTTGAGAGCCTCCTTGCCTAGAAAGAAAGCGCGGATATACTCCGCGCTTTTAAAACATTCCATACACCAAACTTAAAGCTGGCGCAGTTCCTGCTTGATTTCCGTTTTTGATTTGGTTTTCTCATCGATTTCCTTAATCACACGCGCAGGTATTCCTGCAACCACTGTGTTTGGCGGTACATCGTCCACTACAATTGCTCCTGCAGCAACAACAGCACCCTTTCCGACTGTTACACCTTCCAAAACAACAGCATTGGCACCGATGACTACTTCATCCTCCACAATTACAGGCTTTGCAGAAGGCGGCTCAATGACGCCTGCAAGGACAGCCCCTGCTCCTACATGACAGTTTTTACCGACCGTTGCACGTCCACCAAGGACAGCATTCATATCAATCATTGTGCCTTCCCCGATTACAGCACCGATATTGATGGAAGCACCCATCATAATGACCGCATTATCGCCAATTTCTACCTGATCACGAATAATTGCGCCTGGCTCAATTCGAGCCTTGATGTTTTTCATATCCAAAAGCGGGATAGCGGAATTTCTGCGGTCATTTTCCACCACATACTCATCAATTTTATCCTGGTTAGCCTCAAGCACAGAATTGATTTCTGCCCATTCACCAAATACTACACCACTGTTTCCTGAGATGAATGTCTTGGAACTGGAGCCAAAATCCAGGCCTTCAAGATTTCCTTTTACATACACCTTAACAGGTGTTGCCTTTTTGCTGTTCTGAATGAAAGAGATAATTTCGTTTGCGTCCATCATTTTCATTTGAAGTACCTCCATTAGGATTATGTATTTTCAGCTAAAAATTACTTTACCAAACTAAACTGCTTTACACAAGAAATTGCTTTATGAATCTGTCGAACTTTCCAAATGTTCCTTGATAATTTCAATAAAGGCTTGAACCTGTTTCAATTGAAAGGCCGACTCATACCCTATCAGCCATGTATCCCGTTTAATAGGTTTCCCATCCTCATCAAGAAGAGGGATTTTAAAGATGTTTTCTTCACCGCCGCTAAGGGTGATTTCAGGCAAGATGGCGTACCCAATCCCGTTAAAAGTCATTTGTTTACATGTTTCAATCTGATCGACAATAATCGTTCTTTTGGGAGGAGTTTGAAAGTTGCGCAGCCACCAATCCTGGATTTCCTGATAATAATTTGAATCACTCTTGAACTGAATGAAGGGCCGATCCGTTTCCAGCACCTGTTCCGGCCTCATGATCTCGGTATCGACAAGGTTTAACGTATCCTGGAACAAGTGAATCTTGACCCCCTTCCAGTCCGGTGTCCCCCTGATGATCCCGATATGAACCTGGTCCTCGTAAAGCGCCTTGGCAATTTCACTGCTCCAGCCTGTAATTAAAGAAATCTTCGCCTGTGGATGCCTGCTGACAAATTTTTTCAGTACTTGCGGGAGCCAATTTTGGCCAACAATGGAGGCGACAGCAATTTTCAGAGTCCCGTATACCTCTGCATCGAGCGACGAAATCGCTTCCCTCACCTTTTCTTCCTTTGCCAGCATCTCCTGGGCAAATTGAAGGACAATCTCGCCTGCAGGGGTTAGGGAAAGCCCCTTCTGTGAACGGATAAACAGTTTTGCTCCCCAATCCTTTTCAATCGTCTGCAAGCGCTGGGATAGCGCTGGCTGGGACACGAAAAGACGCTCGGCGGCCTTTCTCATATTCATTTCCTGAGCAAGAATCGAGAGCAAATGGAACTCGGACAAAGACGACATACTTATTCCCCCCTAGGCTCAACCTCTTTTTTCGGCAGGAAAGCCATTAGCACAAGACTGATTACAGCGAATATGACCAAAACAAGGTAAACAGTATGCAGGGCGCCCGTCAGCCCTTCCTGCAGCAATGTCTTCACATCAACAGGCAAGGCTCTTCTTTCGCTCTCATTCAGAAGCATATTCATGGAGTCAATGGTTATTTCACCTATCCCCAAGTCCCCTTTATCCTTTAAATGGCTCTGAAGCACACTGTTGAGGATTCCTCCCAAAAGAGCGGCTCCTATCGTATTTCCGAGATTTCTCATAAACATATTCCCTGCTGTAGCAGCACCACGCTGCTCCCATGGAACTGTGCTTTGAATGGACACAATAAAAGCCGTGCTGGTCAAACCCATTCCCACCCCAAACGCGAACGATCCGGCCGCTGCCCACAGCGGTCCTCCCTCAGGAGAAAGGGTGGCAAACAAGAGGCTGCCGATAATGAGGGCCCCTCCTCCGAGTAATGAAGTCGTGCGGAAGCCAATCTTCAATAACAGCCAGCCTGAAACCGTTGAGGCAATCGGCCAGCCAATTGACATCGCCGTTAAGGTAAATCCAGCAACAATTGGCGACCTTTCCATGACACCCTGGACAAACGCGGGAAGAAAGCTGGATATGCCAATCAGCATCATCCCTGTGACAAGCGAGGTAATATTGGCAATGAAAATGGGACGCACCCCCCACATGCTGAAGTCCATCATGGGTTCGACCGCTTTTCGTTCATTTAGAACAAACAGTATGAAGGCTGCCGTGCTGACCAGCATGAGGGCAGCCGCCTGGACAGATGTCCAGGATATATGTACCCCGCCTTCGACAAGCAATACCATAAAGCTGCTTATCGCGAATGTAAGCAATACAGCACCGCGATAATCAATGGACCGCTTTTTCTTTTCAATGTTTTCGTGCAGAAAGAACCAAATTCCCGCAATTGCCAGGAAGCCGAGGGGAATATTGATCCAGAAAACATAGCGCCAGCTGACAAATTCGACCAGCAGCCCCCCAATTGCCGGTCCTGAGACGGCTGAGATGCCCCATACACTGGATAGGTACCCTTGTATTTTGGCCCTTTCTTCTTTTGTGTATATATCTCCAACAATGGTTGTTGCCACTGGAGTAACAGCACCTGCACCAAAACCCTGTATCAGCCTGAAAAGGATAAGGAGTTCCATGGAGGGAGCCAAACCGCAAAGGATCGACCCGATAAGAAAAATGATAATTCCAAAAATGAGGATTGGCTTTCTCCCAAACAAATCGGATAGCTTCCCATAAATCAAGACTGTTACCGCGTTCATCAAGAGATAAGCTGAAAATACCCAGCTGTACAGCGAGAAGCCCCCCAGGTCCCCGACGATGGCGGGCATGGCCGTTGAAACAATCGTTGCCTCGATTGCTCCCATGAACATTGCCAGCATGACGGCAGCCAGGACAAGCGGTCTTTTTGTCTGAAGCTGATGCTTTGAAGAACGTGCGATATCCTGTTTCCCCCTCACCTAATCACCTCATTCCATGTGAAAAAAGAAGCCCCCGCTTTTTCCGGGGGCTGCAGTTATCCTTTGTTAAGCTGGAACCTTTCCAATTGCATCAGCACGGCTCTTCTGGTAAGAATTCCTTCAAAAAGCCCATCATCATCTTCCACGCATAAAAATGGGTGGTCCACCAGATGCCCAAGAGAAGATTGAAGCGTCGCGTTAATATTGATTCTCGGGATGGACTTATTCATAGCTTCTTCCACCCGTTTCCGCTCGAGCAGCTCAAACTCTATGCGTTCAATTCCCAAAATGGAATCCATAATGATTGGTGTACTAATCAGGCCATGCAGCCGAAAATGCGGGTCCAATACCGGAACAGCTGTATATCCGCTCCTGGTCAACACTAGCAGTGCATGCTCAAGGCTGTTTCCAATCTGCACATGAGCCACACGTTCAGCAGATATTAACAAGTCTTTAATACTCATCTGTAAAAATTCTCCACTTTGTTGAGAAGGCATTGTCGAAAAACTCCCTAGAATGGATTTCTATCATCCCTATTTTATCACACTTTCTTCGGCGGTGTCGTTATATTAACCGCTTTCAGCGACTAAGTAAAAAAGAGGCCATCACGGCCCCTTTTTATTGAATTAGATCGAATATTTCAATGGTGATCATATCAATATTGTCAAATTGGTATTTCTTTGGCTTTTCTTTCTCATTGTAAACTTCCAGTTCATACGTTTCTGTTTTTGGGTGATACGTTACCTGGCACTTTCGCTCGCCGTTTACCTCAAAAAAACGCTGGGCAGGTTCTCCGCTGGCAGCCGTTTCCTGAAGACTCTTCAACCGTGTAATAATACCTTGAAGCTGTGACATAGTTCCTCTCCTTTCAAAATTAAAAAAGCGAATGCGGCGCTTTCCTAATCTTCATAAATCAGATTTAACAATAGGGTTCTCTTTTGACATGTTTCTATGCCTGACGAAATAAATTCTGAATTGTCCAGTCCTATTCCTTTACATGCCAATATTAACAGAATAAAATAATGACAGGCATTTGTACAAGCAAAACCTTTGAAGGGAGCGAATTTTATTGGGAAAACCTATGCAGCTGACGGAAAAAATCCATTTAATCGATGGTCACGATCTCGGTATGGAGGAGCGGACAGGAAGCTATGTGCTGATGGAGGATGACATTACTCTCATTGAAACCTCCGCGAGCCCATCCGTCCCGCATATACTGGCTGGCCTTAAAGACCTTGGTCTTGCACCTTCAGACATAAAATACATCATCGTTACCCATATACACCTCGACCACTCAGGCGGCGCAGGGCTGTTGCTTACATATTGTCCAAATGCAAAAATCGTTGTACACCCAAAGGGCCAACGCCATCTAGCAAACCCTTCAAGATTAATCACCAGCGCAAAAGCCGTCTATCGGGAAAAATTCGAAGCATTATTCGATCCCATCCTGCCTGTTCCTGAAGAAAATATTCTGGTGAAGGCTGATGGTGAAACGCTACAAATCAGTGAAGATTGTGTATTGACATTCCATGATTCTCCCGGGCACGCCAACCATCATTTCAGCATTTTTCATCCAGGGGTAAAAGGATTGTTCAGTGGAGATACAATCGGCATATATTATCCTCAGCTTGCTCGAAGAGGGATTGAATTGTATATCCCTTCCACTTCACCCAATCAATTTGATCCCGACAAAATGCTTTACTCAATAGAAACCTTTGAACAGCTAAAGGCAGAGCGCCTTTTCTTTGGACACTTCGGCATGTCGGAACACCCAGAGGAAGCATACAGCCAGGTAAAATATTGGCTGGAAGTATTCTGTTCCACCGCAGAGACTGCCTTTAGTGAAGGCAGTGATTTTGAGGAAAGGACGAATCTTGCCGCACAAAAGCTTTATGGGAGAGTCAAAAATCAATTGCTTGAAAACGGGCTGAATGATAATGACCCTATTTTTGAACTTCTCTCTCTCGACCTTCAAATAAGTTCGATGGGCCTAATCGATTACCTAACCAGAAAAAAATAATGGAGGCAGCATGATGTCACAGATAACTATATATACCCAGAACGATTGTCCTCCGTGTCAAATCGTCAAAATGTTTTTAAAGGATCATCAGGTGGACTTTGAAGAAAAAAACATTACATCCGATCCTAAAGCAAGGAACGAGCTGACACAGGTTTATGGAGCATACTCAACACCCACCGTTGTAGCTGGCAATGAAGTAATCATCGGATTTGAACTGGAAAAATTAAAAAAAGCGTTAAGCCTTGAATAGCCTCATACAAAAACGAAGCGCCTTCCATCAGCGCTTCGTTTTTGGTTCTTGCATATGTCTTCCTGTGCAGCCTGATTCCGCCCCCTTGCGGACGTACCCGACGGCTTCGTAAAGCCATCCTATCTTAGCTGGATGTGATAGCCAAAAGGCCCCATCCCGAATGAAAGGTGAATGGGTTCTTCCTTGGCATCTTTTTCTGTCAGGCTTGGAATCAATAAGGGAAAAGAAGCGGCTTTCGATATGACTGTTTTAGAGTCAGATTTGCCTCCATTAAGCAGTTGGTTTGTTTCCAGAAGGTTTTTGCCTGTATCGATGTCTGTACTACTGGATGTAGGGTAGGCCTCTTCCATCACTTCTGCCGGCAGATCGTCATACCAATAGGCAGCGACTTTCCAGCTCCCATCTTCATTCACCAGCTGGACTCCTTCATAATGGCTTTCATAAGAGACAGGGCCATCCTCTGTAGCCGGAAAATGCTCGACTATGTATAGGCTGTCCCCTATGGCAACAACTTTTGTTTCCTCTGAAAATTGATAAAAAGGGATATAGTAAAGAGCAAAATCAGAGCCATATGTAAAATAATGACCATCTTCCTCAACTAGATTCTCTTCCAAAAACATTTGTTTGTATTCTTCGGTAAAGTACGGATTGAGGACATCGTCGACCTCAGCCAATGTACGGACTTTTTCACTAAGTGACACTTGAGCTTCAAACGCAGATTCAAGAATGGAGAACACCTCTTCCCGATCCGGCTGTGTATTGGCACTTGCCTGGAGAGGAACCGCCAGTCCCCAAAATAATAAGCATGGTAGCAAAAACCTTACAAGTCTGCCCATTTTCTCTCCCCCTTGTTCTCTTTCTTTCGCTAAGTCCTTTCATTGTAGCAATTCTAAATTATGGATATGAAAGGAATCGTTCGTTAAATACTTTCATTCTTTGACAGCATTTGACTGTATATTCTTTTCTACCCAAGATAATTTGCGGAAAAACACCTTTAAGGCTGCTACCGGTTTTGCAAAATATTCCCAATGAAAAAAAGCCCCTATTGTAGGAGGCTTTTTTTATGAATTGTTCAAAATAACCCTTCACGGTTATTTAGGTAGCTGGATTCCAGGTCAATGAACAGGAAATGTTTCGAATCGATTGGAAGGCAGAAGGTCCTGATTGTCGCCCCAGTTTCGATATCATTGTAACGATCAGACAAGATCCCTTTCTTTTCCTTCCTCATCTTGATGATATTTTCAAGAAAATAGGGGCGCCAGCTCCAGTTCTTTTCCAGGTATTCCGGCTGCATGGCCCAGCCTTGTTCCTTTTTAAAGAAGTTGGGTGACCTCTGGAAGCCATCTTCATCGCAAACATACATCCTGAAGGCCATTTCATCCAGTTCCTTTGCCAGCACCTCCAGCAAATGCCTGTAATCTTCAGCTTTACGGTTGCGGTTTAACAGCTCCTGCATCCTTGAATTAAATTCTTCGCTCAGCGCAAATAAATTTTCGAGCTTTTTCTTTTCTGACAAAATAAACCCCTGGCACTCGGCTTTCAACCGTTCTTTTAGGAGGTTCCTGTCAACAAATTCAGCATGGGGCGGTTTCAGGTAATATCCCTGATAATACCTGCCTCCATTTTTCCAGGCAAACTGAAGCTGAAAGGCTGTTTCAATGTTTTCAAACAAGAGAGCCGCTCCTATCTTGCGTGCCAGTAGTGACAAGGAAAAAAGGATATTGCGGTAGCTGGGTCCTGCTGATGTAGATTTCAATACCTGAAGGTCCACTTTTAGAATGTCTGGTTCCAGCTGGCTGATGCGGTCAAGGTGGCTGCTGTCGTTGCCAATTTTATCAATCGCGATTTTGATTCCGAATGTTCGGTAATATTGAATCAAATGATTCAGATCCTCAAATTCTCCCCCATAATTTCGTTCTGAAATTTCAAGTACAATCTGGTCTGGGCGCAATCCATTATCCTCATAAGATAAAATAAGCTTCAATAGTCCTTCTTCTTCATCCTGCAGCAATAATTCTGCATCACGGTTAATAAAAAACAAAAACTCCCCGTCCAGTTCCTCAGCCTTGGCAAATGCCTTTTCCAAAATCGCAAGGTCCACTTCCAATTTGTATTCCTCTGGTATATCCTGATCCTGGAAAAAGGGGCCCAGACTCACTGGTCCCTGGTCGGTCTGGAAACGCCCCAGGATTTCATAGGCAGTGACCCGGTGTTCATCTGCACTAAAGATTGGCTGAAAAAAAGGAAAGACACGATCTTTGTTTGTCAGTATATCCAGAGCATCCATATAACCTCTCCCCGATTTGTCCCTTTTATTACTCACTCTTTTGTCCCTAACTTCCATTTTACTTATACTTCTATTTTATGTGAATGTCTGATAGTATTATTAAGACATTTTTAAATAGGTTGGTACTTTGCTATGTCCACACACATGACCAGACGGTCTTTTCTTAAAAAAATATTTGGCGGCCTCATCGCCATTGGAGGAGCAGGTGCAGGCGGCTATTACTATGCCCATGAGATTGAGCCTAAACTTCTGGAAATTACCCGCCATACCATCCAAAGCCCCCTTCTGCCTCCTGGGTTTGACGGCTTGAAAATCGTCCAATTCAGCGATACCCATGTTGGATTCCAGTATACACTTGAACAGCTGGGCAAGCTGGTTACAAAGATCAACAGCCTTGATCCGGACCTTATCCTCTTTTCGGGTGACTTGATCGATGATCCTTACGGTTATGGAGATGCGGCTCAAATCATAGGGATGCTTTCTTCCTTAAGAGCTGTGTTGGGAAAGTATGCAGTTTATGGAAACCATGACCATGGTGGTTATGGCTCCGATCTTTATAAGCGCATCATGGAAGAAGCAGGCTTCACTTTGCTATTAAATGAAGCTCGGCCGGTTTCCCTCCTGGATGGCAGTTCCATTCATATTGCCGGTGTCGATGACAGCATGCTCGGGAAGCCTGACATTGCAGCTGCCATACAAGGTATTCCACAAGATTCCTTCAAAATCCTCCTTTCCCATGCGCCTGACCTGGCCGATTCGGCTGCAGGTTATAACATCCAATTGCAATTAAGCGGGCACAGCCATGGCGGCCAGGTTCAAATACCTTTTTACGGTCCGCTGGTGACCCCGCCCCATGCCGAGACCTATCCGGAAGGATTTTATGAAGTTGGGACCAATAAAATGAAGCTCTATGTAAACCGCGGGCTTGGCACGACAAGGCTCCCTTTCCGCTTTTTTTCAAAACCGGAACTGACATTGTTCACTTTAGAAAAAGTCTGAAAAAGCAGCGAACGCTGCTTTTTTGTGTTGAAAAAAAGAGGGGAGGCATAAATTAAATCATGAGCTATAGCGGAAGGCGGGATTTTTATGATTCATATTGTTAAAGCTGGAGAAACATTGAACATGATTGCAGGCAATTACCGGCGGAGGCTGCGGGAAATCCTGGCGGCAAATCCCTCAATAACCAATCCGGGTGCGATTTATCCCGGGCAGAGGATACGTATTCCAGGGCTGCCTGAGCCCCAGTCCATTCCTTATTCCATCTATGTTTCGGTTGGTTCCAAAACTCTCTCCCTTTCCCGGAACGGAAGAGTCATAAAAACGTATCCTATTGCCACTGGCAAAATGCTCACCAGCACCCCTATAGGCGACTATATCATTGTCAATCGCGAACCCAACCCCGGCGGCCCCTTTGGTGTCATGTGGCTCTCCCTCTCCAAAAAGGGCTACGGCATCCACGGAACAAATGATCCTTCCTCAATTGGCAAGGCCGTTTCGAAAGGGTGCATTCGGATGTTCAATAAAGATGTACTGGAACTGGCGCGGACTGTTCCCAATGGCACCAGGGTAACTATAAGACCCTAAATGGCAGCGTGTGATGGACGCATCCAGGAATCTTTGTGAGTTTCGGTTTTTCATCTGGTAATTTTAGGGGTATAATAGGCTTATACCGCATGAACCAGGAAAGGAGCCCATACATTGAACAGGGAAAGCAACAGATATACCCCGCCCGGACCAACAATTGAAACCCTCTCCCAGGCTATCTATATCGTCAATCGCCATGCCAAGACTGCCCCAAATCCAAAACAGCTGTATCAGCTTAAGCACGAGGCCATAAAAAAACTGCTTCGGGAAGGTAAGGCTAAAAAGATAGGTCTTCATTTTTCCCAAAATCCTAGAAAAAGCCAGCAGCAATCAGACGTGCTCGTCGAATGCGCACAGTACACGTTCCATATTCCCCCTACAAAAGCGGACTTTGAGTCCCTTCCGCACTTGGGGAGCCTGGATCATTCTGTCAGAAACCCAAAAGCAAACCTGTCGCTGACACAGGCAAAAAAACTGCTTATGGCTTATACGGGATTTAAGGACGACCAGCCGCAGCCTGGTAAAAAGAAATCACAGTATCAGAAGCCAGTGTTTAAAAAACTTGGCGAAAGTTACTTTTAAAACCGGCAGGGCGTGAGTTCCGGCATCCACCGAGACCAAATCCGCCTGATTTGGTCTTCTTTAGTTTGCAGAGGGACAGACATTAATTTTCGGACCGGAGCTTCTGCTTTTAGGGTCGAGCTGTCCGAATCAGACCCTCTTTTTGGACTCCATCCTGCGGTTCACGACCTGGCTTGTCCGTATGCGAGGTTTTTTCGGACTCGACCTATCGTACCTTGCCCAAGCTGTCCGAATGGCATCCCATTATTCCTATCAAGCTTCTCTCCCTATCCCAAAAGCAGTATTATCGTCTTAAAATTTTATCGATTTGCGTCTGATGATGGCGGTCATGCTTAATGAAATCCATGAAATAATCCCTTACTGTCATGCTGTTATTACCGATGGCAAAACGGATATCAAGATCAGCTTGTGTCAGGCTGTCAAGCATATCCAGGTATTGTCGACGAACCCTGATTAATTCCTCAATCATATCATTTTTCTCATGTTTTACAGCATGCGCCCTGGCGGCATCATTGACCTCCTGGAAGTCTGGATAGGCAGGGAGGGATGCACCTTCTTTAAAATACGGCAACCTTTCTTTTAAAGAAAACTTATCCCAAAATAACAAATGAGTGACCACAGCGGCCACACTCCACTTTCCTTCTTCAATCGGTGATCTCCATTCTTCCTCCTGAACGCTGCCCATCTGTTCGGCCCAGAATATAAATTCAATATAATGCCTTTTCATTTCTTCTTTATTCATTCATATCAACCTCCATAAAATTTTTAATCACAGTGTGGCGAAGGGCCTTCCGGGAGAAACTTTAAGAGTTAAACCCAAGACTCTACAGTGTTCCTGAATTGCATGGTACAATAGACATAATTTACTGAAGGAGATTTTGAATAGTGGAACATTTAATCAACAAGAAGGTAAAAGAAATCGAAATTTCAGGGATCCGCAGATTCTTCAATATGGTTGCCGGCGTGGAAAACATGGTGTCCCTCACAATCGGCCAGCCAGACTTCCATACCCCGGAACATGTAAAGGAAGCGGGGAAAAGGGCCATTGACGAAAACCAAACGACTTACACACATAATGCAGGTTTATTGGAGCTCAGAAAAGCAGCCGCCAATTTTTACATAGAGAAATATGGCCCTGCCTACTCACCGGAAACGGAAATTATCATTACTTCAGGGGCAAGCGAGGCAATCGATATCGTATGCCGCACAATCCTTGAGCCAGAAACGGAAGTGATCCTTCCTGGACCTGTATATCCGGGATACGAACCGATTATTAAACTATGCGGTGCCAGACCCGTCTATGCGGATATCCGAAGCAACGGGTTCCGATTTACTGCCGATATTATTAAAAAGCATCTCACTGAAAATACCAGGTGCATCATTCTGCCTTATCCATCCAACCCTACAGGTGTCGGCTTGACAGCAGAAGAATTGCAGGAGATCGCCAGCCTGGTTAAAGGAAAGGATATTTTTATCCTTGCAGATGAGATTTATAGCGAACTTTCCTATGAAAAAAAGCATGTGTCCATTGCATCCTTTCTCCGTGAACAGACCATCGTTATCAATGGGCTGTCCAAATCACATTCCATGACAGGCTGGAGAATCGGCATGCTGTTTGCACCAGAGTATCTGTCCCGGCACATTCTAAAGGTGCATCAATATAATGTTGCCTGTGCCTCCTCGGTTTCCCAGGCTGCAGCGGTAGCTGCCCTGACGTCTGGAATCAATGATGCTGATGCCATGAAGGAGCAATATGGAAAGCGGCGGGAATACGTTTATGAACGCCTGACCGAAATGGGTCTTGAGGTAATAAAGCCTGATGGAGCGTTTTATTTCTTTGTTAAAAATCCCGTCGGGAACATTTCGTCCTTCGACTTTGCCCTGGACCTTGTTGAAAAGGCCAAGCTGGCAGTTGTTCCGGGAAGTGCTTTTTCAAACCTGGGTGAAGGCTACTTCCGGCTATCCTATGCCTACTCCATGGAGACCTTGACAGAAGGATTGAATCGACTAGAAAGATACTTGAAAGAAACCGTTCCACAATAAAGGGAACGGTTTCTTTCCTTTTTACAAGGACTTCATAAAATACTTATATAACGCCTGGGTGCCTTTGTCACCCAGGCCGTCTTCTTCAAGCTTCCTGTAAAGGGATTGGGCGAGAGCCAGTCCTGGAAGGTCCAAATTCATTTTTGCGGCCTCTTCAAGCGCGATGTTCATGTCCTTAATAAAATGCTTAATCATGAAACCTGGCTCGAAATTTCCCTGGATTACACGAGGTGCCAGGTTGGAAAGTGACCAGCTGCCTGCAGCACCAGTTGCGATCGTTTTCAGGACATTTTCCGGGTCAAGGCCTGCTTTTTCTGCGTAGACTACCGATTCGATAACCCCCATCATATTGGAAGCAATGGCAATCTGATTGCACATTTTTGTATGTTGTCCAGCCCCAGCCGGCCCCTGAAGAATAATATTGGTGCCAAGAAGCTGCAAAAGAGGCTCAATCCGCTTAAAATCTTCCTCATCACCGCCAACCATTATGGCCAGCCTGGCATCTCTTGCCCCAATGTCTCCTCCTGACACCGGTGCATCCAAGGCATGCATACCCTTCTTTTTGGCCTCGGCATGAATTTTCTGGGCAAGGCTTGGCGTAGAAGTAGTCATATCAATCAAATATGTATTTTCCTTCCCATTTGCGACCAGGCCATCTTGACCAAGATAAATCTCTTCAACATCGGAAGGAAAACCGACAATGGTAATGATGATATTGGCTTTCTCCGCGATCTCTCCCGGCGTCTCCGCCCACCTTGCTCCCCGCTCCAGCAGGTCCTGCGCCTTGGCTTTCGTCCTTGTATACACATGCACAGGGTAACCAGCACTTAGCAAATGTCCCGCCATGCTTTTCCCCATAACCCCAGTACCAATAAAACCGACTACAGCATTTTCTAGCACATGAATTCCTCCCATTATAATGTTATATAGATTTGACCATGCCGCCATCGACCAGGAAAGAGCTTCCTGTCATATATGAATTGGCATCCGACGCCAGGAATGCGACCACCCTGGCGAACTCCTCGGGCCGCCCATATCTTTTTAAAGGAATGTTTTGTTTCGCACTATCCTCTACCTCTTCGATGGTAAGGCCGGTATCCGCCGCTCTTACCTCATCAAGATGCCGAACACGGTCCGTTGCAATTCTCCCCGGAGCCACTGTATTGATTAATATTTCATATGGAGCCAGTTCCTGGGCAAGTGTTTTCGTCAATCCGACAATCCCCGTCCTGAAAGTATTTGAAAGAATCAAACCTGGGATAGGCTCCTTGATGGATGAAGAAGCGATATTGATGACCCTTCCCCCATTTACCTTAAGGTATGGAAGCGCTTCGCGTATCAGCCTGATATAAGAAAGAAGATTCAGTTCAAACGCCTTCTGCCAATCCTCATCCGAAATACTTTCAAACGACCCGGCAGGAGGACCTCCAGCGTTGTTGACCAATATATCAATTCTCCCATATTGTTCAATCGCGAAAGCCATCAATTCCTTAATTTCCCCAGGGTTGGTAACATCCGCTTTCTTAAAAATTGCCTGTCCGTTTTCAAACGTGCCGCAAACTTCCAGAAGCTTCGACTCATCCCTGCCTGAGAGAACAACCCTCGCCCCTTCCTTTACCAGTTCCTTAGCGATCGCAAGACCCAATCCTTGACTCGAGGCAGCGATTACCGCCGTTTTTCCTTTTAGTCCTAAGTCCATTTTCATTCCCCCTTTTCCTATCTCTATTATATAGATACAAAGGATAAAATTCATTTTTTTGGCAGAAGATTCTGGTTTATAATATGATAATGCTATTGAAGAGAACAAGGAGGATCACATGTATAAGAAGGAGCTTTATGTCTTTGACGGACCTATGCCAGTCAAGGCTGTCATCAGGCAATACAAGGAAAGCGATTTTGATGCACTCATCCAAGTGCAGCAGGAAGCCTTCCCTCCTCCTTTTCCATCCGAGCTGTGGTGGAATAGGGAGCAGCTATCCAATCATGTCCGGCTGTTTCCCGAGGGAGCTTTGTGCATTGAAATCAATGGCCGTATAGCTGGTTCGATGACCAGCCTAATTGTAAATTATCAGCCTGGCGACCCCGATCATACTTGGTCGGATATCACCGACGACGGGTATATTCGAAACCATCAGCCCGACGGGAATACCCTATACGTTGTTGACATCTGCATCAGTCCCCGTTACCGTAAACTCGGTTTAGGAAAGGTACTGATGCAGTCCATGTATGAGGTTGTCGTCCATTTGGGCCTGGACAGGCTGATGGGAGGCGGAAGGATGCCAGGGTTCCACCTTCATTCTAACGAACTCTCAATCGAGGAATATGGCGAAAAACTTCTTGCCGGAGAGCTGAAGGACCCGGTTATAACCTTTTTGCTGCGCTGCGGCCGCACTCCGGTCAAACCGGTTAAAAACTATCTGGAAGATGAGGAATCATGCGATTTCGGCATGCTGATGGAATGGCGAAATCCTTTTAAATCCATTTAGGTTTGCACCGTCCGACATGGAGGAATGTTCCTCCTTGTCGGACGGTATTTCATGTTTTTGCGCACAAAAAAAAGACCGGCTGTCAAACAGCCGGCCAAAGTCTGGGGGAAAATGAGAATGATTAGCTTACCTTCAGTCTTGCCAAAGTGCTTACTTATTTATACCCCCGAACGATAAAATAAAACATTTTCATTGTTACAATTATATTACAAAGAAATAGTGGCGTTTACGGCTTCGACTACTTCTTCTGTTGTACCCATTTCCAATACTTTAGCAGCCAGTTCCTCCATTTCGGACTTGGAAAGGTTGCGGATAAGGGAGCGGGCTTTCAGGATGGATGTAGCACTCATGGAGAACTCATCAAGTCCCAGTCCGAGCAGGAGCGGGATTGCTGTTTCATCCCCGGCCATTTCGCCGCACATGCCTGCCCATTTGCCTTCCTTATGCGCTGCATCGATGACCATTTTGACCAAACGGAGAATCGATGGGCTGTATGGCTGATACAAATAGGAAACCTGCTGGTTCATACGGTCTGCTGCCATGGTGTACTGGATAAGGTCATTGGTTCCAATGCTGAAGAAATCAACTTCTTTTGCGAACTGGTCCGCAATGATTGCGGTTGAAGGTATTTCTACCATAATACCGAGCTCAATTCCTTCGGCAACCTGGATACCTTCATTGGCAAGATTATTCCTCTCATCTTCAAGGATGGCCTTGGCCTTCCTGAATTCATCCAGCGTCGCAATCATCGGGAACATAATTTTAAGGTTCCCATGAACACTTGCCCTCAGCAAGGCACGAAGCTGCGGACGGAAAATATCTTCCTGTTCAAGGCAAAGGCGGATCGCCCTGTAGCCCAGGAAGGGATTCATTTCCTTTGGCAGGTTGAGGTAAGGAAGCTCCTTGTCACCGCCAATATCGAGGGTTCTAACTACCACCGGCTTGCCTTTCATCCCTTCAAGGACTGCTTTGTAAGCTGTGTATTGTTCCTCTTCCGTTGGCAGCTGGTCGCGGTCCATGTATAGGAACTCGGTGCGATAAAGCCCAACCGCTTCCCCGCCATTTTCCACCACGCCTTTTAAATCCTTCGGTGTACCGATATTAGCTGCGAGCTCAACGTGATGGCCGTCCGCTGTTACCGTTTTCTCGTTAACCAGCTTGGCCCACTCTGCCTTTTGGCTGGCATAGTCTGCCTGGACTTTTCGATACTCCTCCAGGACCTCAGGAGTAGGGTTGATATGAACTTCACCTTTTAATCCATCGACTACTACAATGTCGCCATTGCTGATGCTTTCTGTAACCGTCTTTGTGCCGACAACTGCCGGAATCTCCATGGAACGGGCCATGATGGCCGAGTGGGAAGTCCTGCCGCCGATATCGGTTGTAAAACCAAGCACAAAATTACGGTTTAATTGAGCCGTATCCGAAGGAGTCAAATCCTCGGCAACAATAATGACTTCTTCCGTAACCATGCTTGGGTTTGGAATCTGAAGACCGAGCAAATGGGCCAGAACCCGCTTGGTAACGTCACGGATATCAGCCGCACGTTCTTTCATATATTCATTATCCATGGATTCAAACATGGAAATAAACATGTCCGCCGTTTCTTTCAGGGCATGCTCTGCGTTTACATTTTCTGTCTTGATTTTATCTTCGATCGGTGAAATGAGTTCAGGGTCACTTAAAACCAGGAGATGCGCATCGAAAATGGCTGCCTTGTCGGCCCCCAGCTCACTGCCGGCACGGTCCCGAATTTGCTCAAGTTCGGATTTGGCAGTCGCCAGAGCGGCTTGAAAACGGGCAACTTCATTTTCTGGGGACTGGATTGCTTTTTTTTCGAATGAGAAGTCAGGTTCTACCAAACGGTATGCTTTTGCAATCGCAATCCCATTGGAAGCGGCTATGCCGCGAAGGAGGCTGCTCATTACTCAGCCAAGCCTTCTCTTTTCAGGGTTTCTTCAATTGTGTTCAGCGCGTCAGCTTCGTCGCTTCCTTCTGCTATAATCTTGATGTCAGCTCCCTGACCAATTCCAAGTGACATTACACCCATGATGGATTTAAGGTTTACTTTCTTTTCTTTATATTCAAGTTGAACCTCTGAATCGAATTTGCTTGCAGCCTGTACCAGTAATGTAGCAGGTCGGGCGTGGATACCAGTTTCTGCAACGACTTTAAAGTTCTTTTCTGCCATAGGAAAATCTACTCCTTATAGTTAAATTTTAGGTGAAGATACATGATGCCTTTGTCCAAATCATGCCAGACAATTTGGTAAAATTTAATAACCGTGAAGATTATTAGTAGTTTACCCCATTAAGCAGGGGAATCACACCATATATTTTACCAATCGTTTCCTAAATGTTTATGTAAGGACCTAGTCAGATTCTTTCATACACGACTGTTCACCAAAAACAGAATAGCATGTTCAGCACGGTTAAACAACTTAAAAACCACTTGATTTGTGCCGGTTTTATATATTTTTTTGATAAAGCGTTTTCAGCATAAACTTCCACAATCCTTCACAATCTTCCAGAATCACTCAAACCCACCACTAGGCAGAAGCCAGGCTTATTCAGTCATTGTTTTTTTGTCCAGACAATGCCTATATCCTCCATCCACCTAACTCCGCGGACTTTCTGTATATGTATACAAAACATCTCCGCCGCGCTGGGCAATTCCCCTAAAATGCTTAAAATCCCTCCGTTGCACCAGCACTTCCCGAAAACGAAGAAACTCTTGCTTTGCAACCAGAAATTCTTCAATTTCCCCATTTTTTAGCGAGTCAAAAATCATCGAAATTTCTTCCCTTGTCATTCTTCTCCTGCTCCTTTCTTTAAGACAATAAACTCTCGAATTGGAAATAACAAACACCATGTTACCCCTTCACCGCACTGCTTGTCCACGTAATTGACACATTTATAAAAGCGTTTACAAAAAAATGTTGAATATTTTGCTTGTTTTAGATATTGTATTACTAAATTACAATTTATAGGAAACAGCAGATAGGAGAGAGGGCCTTTGAAAAAAGCACAAGTAGGAAACGTGATCGAATTCAGGGAAGGCTTGCAGGGGATTGTCGAAAAAGTAAACGAAAACTCTGTAATTGTTGATTTGACTTATATGGACAATTACCGTGATCTGGAATTGGAACAAAGAACTGTCATAAACCATAAAAACTATAAAGTTGTTAAAGAAACAGCACTTCAATGAGTTTAACGCGCACAGACTATAAAAAAACAGCATATGCTGTTTTTTTTAGATTTGATCATCTTTTTCAAACTCAGTTGTACCAATTGACTCAAACACCTTGATGCCCTTCCCTGGAAGCAGTGCAGCAGCCAGCATCATTGATGCCACGGCTGCCCCTTGGACGGGTCTGTATTTGCGAAGTTTTCCTTTAAACAGGAAACCCAGTGGAACAGAAACCAGCTCTGCTGCTTTTTCGCCAATACGTACTTCTTCCCGTTTCCCCAATAAAAGGGATGGCCGAAAGATAACGACACTTTCAAAGCCAATTTTTGTTAACCCTTCCTCAAGCTTCCCTTTTACTCTGCTGTAAAAAAAGGGCGATTTTTCATCTGCTCCTATCGCCGAAACGACCAAATATTTTGAAGCTCCCTGCTTCAAACCGAGGCGGGCAGCCTGAAGCGGATAATCAAGGTCTACCTTTTGGAATTTTTCCCTTGTTCCAGCCTTTTTGATTGTAGTGCCTAAACAGCAATAAACATCATCAACTTTGAACATGTCTTCATATGACTCCATATTGTCCAGGCTATCCGTAACCATATGCAGTTTTGGATGATGAATGTCCACATCCTTCCGGACAATGATATTCACTTGTTCATACTCATCTTCTGCTAGCAGAAGATGCAGCAATTCCTTCCCGATAAGTCCAGTTGCTCCCAGCAGCAATGCTTTTCTCCCCATTTACCTCACTCCTTTAAGAGAATCTTAACAAAAACAAACAGAATCTGTTACAATAATGTTTCCAGAAAGGAGTATGCATTATGAAAAATGTGATGGCCGACCGCCGCCTGCTAATTGGGTATGTACTGGCCCATCTTTTATTATTGTTCACCTTCCAGGAAAAAGGTGTGTTCTGGTACCTTTTCACAGCATCCATGCTGATTTTAATAAGCTTTTCCATCCTTCATGAAGGGCTTGAAAACCACGCGTCGGCACTAAAGTACCTTTCTTACGGTGTTCTTTCCGGCATAGCCGTTTATGGCTTATTCTGGCTTGGAGGTACAATGATTGATATTCTTAAACTGCCTTTAAGCGGACAAATTTCCCAGCTTTATAGGCTGTTTGAACCGAATTCTGCCTGGCATTTCATTGTCCTTATAATCATAATTGCACCTGGCGAAGAAATCTTTTGGCGCGGATTTGTACTGAGAAGGTTGCTGAATCATCTAAATGTCAGGACAAGCGTGATCCTTTCCTCCTTCCTTTATGCATCCGTCCATATCTATTCCGGACAGTTCGCCCTCTTTCTTGCTGCCCTTGCAGCCGGTTTGGCATGGGGTGTCCTCTATGCCTGGAAAAGAAGCATCCCGCTGGTTGTCGTTTCGCATATCGTGTTCGACTTGCTTCTATTTGTACTCCTTCCCCTCCGATAAAGGTAAAAAGGACCTCATGCTGTGGGGTCCTTTTATACCATTCTTCTAATCTCCTTTTTTCTGCCTGAAAGGCTTCATCCATAACAGCACAATAAAAATCAGGCTGATATAGCCAAATAATGGATAAAGATAGGATAACAGAGTGCTATAATGAATGAGGCTGATAAAATAGCATACAATAAAAATCAGACTGATAGTCAACAGGCTCGGAATCCGGATATATTTTTTCACTTGCCTTTCAAGCCCGAAAATATTTCCAATCACCGAGGTGAAGATTTCACCGTATATGATCAGGATGAATACACCGTACAATCCTGGAGCCAAGTTTTTCATGATGGTTGCCATTGGTATTTCATAGCTTTCCAGTCCCGGCAGCATAATCAGTGTAAAATGCTCGGCAAGCAAAATCAGTGTCAATGCGGCCCCGCCAAGTATGCCGCCCCATTTTACCGTATTGTCATCCTTTATTTCGGAAGCGACCGGCACAAGTACTGCCTGCGCGAGCGACAAATTCAAGGCTGCATATGTAAATGGTGACACCACCGATTTCCAGCCATCCTCGGCCATGGGAATAAATAGGGCCTTGCTGCTGAATCCTGGAAGTTTAACAGACAGAACCAGAAGTATGAAGCTAAATATAATCATCATCGGAACAACAAAGGAATTAACCGCGAACAGTCCTTTAATACCCAGAACCATAACGGCAATAGATAGCCCGATTGTTATGATGATTCCACCGTTCTTTGGTATCCCAAGCTGTTCCTCGAACACGGCTCCCGCTCCTGAAAGCATAACGGCACACACTCCCAAGAGCATAAAAAGCATGATAACATTAACGATTCGTCCCAAGAAATGCCCAAATAAATATTCATTGAATTGCTCATACGATTCCGCCCCAATATAGGCAGCGATCCTCATCAGCTTTGACCCCATAAATATGAACAGGTATCCCGCCATTAATATTCCAATAAGCCCTACAAATCCAAAGCGGGAAAAAAACTCGACTATTTCTCTTCCTGTAGCAAAACCGGCTCCCACCACCGTTCCAACATATACGGCGGCGATTTGAAAGGCGGCTCCCCAGTTTGTTTTCAAGCTGCTCCCTCCTTATCACAAATATATGAGAAAGCAGACAAACCATGACAGGCTTTTTCCGCCAGCCAATTTTTAACCTGACCAATTGGTCCACGCAGCAGAATTAGTATAAATTACCATTACCATTCATCTTGAAAGTCAACAAAGGTCAAACTATAATAAAGATAAATTAGTCAAAGAAAGTCAAAGTCAAAATACTTTAGAGGAGGATGTTTATGCTTTGTCAACATTGTCAGCAAAATCAAGCCACCATTCAGTTACACATGAATTTTAACGGCAGCCAGAAGCATTTCATGCTCTGCCAGAATTGCTATACAAAAGAAAGAGAAAAGCTTGGTGCTTCTTTTAAAACATCCATGACAGGTTTTTCGGGTTTTGGAGATGCCGCATTTGCGGATTTCATTAAAGGGATGTCCGGCCATGCCAGCCCCGAACAGGCCTCAAGGCCCCAGGTTAAGGACGCTGGGAATGGATTTATTGACCAATTCGGCCGCAATCTGACCCAGGGTGCAAAAGCTGGCCTCATAGACCCGGTTATTGGCCGTGATGAGGAAGTAAGGCGGGTAATTGAAATATTGAACCGGCGAAATAAAAACAATCCGGTGCTGATAGGCGAACCCGGTGTCGGTAAAACAGCTATCGCGGAAGGCTTGGCCTTGAAAATTTCCAGAGGCGAGGTCCCAGGCAAGCTGCTTAATAAAGATGTCTACCTGCTGGATGTAGCATCACTGGTTGCCAATACAGGAATTCGCGGACAATTCGAGGAAAGAATCAAGCAATTGATTTCGGAACTGAAGGAGCGCAAAAATATCATTCTATTTATCGATGAAATCCATCTATTGGTAGGAGCCGGCTCTGCTGAAGGTTCCATGGATGCAGGGAATATCCTTAAACCCGCCCTCGCTCGTGGCGAGCTTCAGGTTGTGGGAGCGACTACCCTTAAAGAGTATCGCCAGATTGAAAAAGACCCTGCCCTTGAGCGCCGCTTCCAGCCCGTTCATGTCCATGAGCCATCTCTTGAAAAAGCAATTGAAATCCTGAAAGGAATTCAATCAAAATACGAAGACTATCATGAAGTAACTTTTTCGGAGGAAGCGATACATGCCTGCGTCCAGCTTTCCCATAGGTACATTCAGGACCGTTTCCTGCCGGACAAGGCGATTGACCTTATGGATGAAGCTGGTTCAAAGCTGAATCTGGAGTCGGACTACGCTGGCAGCAACGATATCGAAGATCGTCTGGCTGAAATCCTGAAAGAAAAGGAAACGGCCCTGAAAAATGAAGAATACGAAAAAGCGGCCAAACTTCGCGATGAAGAAGCGGCCCTTGAAAAGTCTTTGGCCAATGGCGGAACCAGCTCCCGTCCCGTTGTGACACTTGAACAAATCCAAAAATTGATTGAGAAAAAAACGGGTATTCCAATAGGTAAACTTCAGGAAGACGAGCAAGGAAAAATGAAGCACCTCACTGCCAACCTGGCTGGAAAAGTAATCGGCCAGGACGAAGCGGTCTCCAAAGTGGCGAAAGCCATCCGTCGTAGCCGTGCCGGGCTGAAGACCAAACACCGCCCTATTGGTTCCTTCCTGTTTGTGGGACCAACCGGTGTAGGCAAGACTGAACTCTCGAAAACACTTGCAGAAGAACTGTTTGGCTCAAAGGATTCCCTAATACGCCTTGATATGAGTGAATATATGGAGAAACATAGTGTCTCCAAGATCATCGGTTCTCCTCCAGGATATGTCGGCCACGAGGAGGCAGGGCAGCTGACTGAAAAAGTCCGCCGCAATCCTTACAGCATCATCCTGCTCGATGAGATTGAAAAAGCGCACCCTGATGTACAGCATATGTTCCTGCAAATCCTGGAAGATGGCCGTCTGACAGACAGCCAGGGCCGTACAGTCAGTTTCAAGGACACTGTCATCATTATGACAAGCAATGCCGGAGTTGGACACAAGCAGATCAAAGTAGGGTTTGGACAAAGTGAAGCGGTAAATGAGGCAAGCATTCTCGATTCATTGGGAAGTTTCTTCAAGCCTGAATTCCTTAACCGTTTTGACAGCATCATAGAATTCAAATCGCTTGAGAAAGAGCATCTCTTGCAGATTGTCGACTTGATGCTAGAAGAGCTCGAAGAAACCCTATCCGAACAGGACCTGCACCTCGAAATCACTTCTGAAGCTAAGGAGAAATTGGCCCAGCTTGGCTATCATCCGTCTTTCGGGGCACGTCCTCTCCGCCGCGCAATCCAGGAACATCTTGAAGATAAACTTGCCGACTATATCCTTGAAGATCCTGAAGGTGCGGAATTAATTGCAGAATTGAACAATGGGGAAATTGTTATTAGAAAAAGGTAAGGAAAGTTAAAGAATAAAAACAGCCCGCTCACGGAGGCCTAGTGTGCGGGCTTCTTTATTTCTCTACAGCTTGCTGTCTTCAACCGAGTTAAGCCATGCTTCAATCTCACCGACAACCGACTGGACACAGCCATCCTCGAATGGGGAAATCAGGCTTGCTTGGGCGACAAGCTTTGTGAATGGCAGACTGCCGCCAAGCTTGCACAGCTTGAGGTAATCTTTCCATGCAGCGTCCATATTTTCGCGGGACCTTTTCCAGAATTGGAAAGCACAAATTTGAGCCAGCGTATAATCAATATAATAAAATGGTGAATTGTAGATATGACCCTGTCGCTGCCAGAACCCTCCCGCTTCCAGGTAAGCGTTCCCATCATAGTTCTTATGCGGCAAATACTTCTTCTCGATTTTGCTCCATTGCTGTTTCCTCTCTGCTGGGGTTGCTTCTGGATTTTCATAGACCCAATGCTGAAACTCGTCGACAGAAACTCCGTACGGCAAGAACAAGAGAGCCTCGCTCAGATGGGAAAACTTATACTTGTCTGTCGCTTCCTCAAAGAAAAGTTCCATCCATGGCCAAGTGAAGAACTCCATGCTCATCGAATGAATTTCACAGGCTTCGAACGTAGGCCAGTGATATTCCGGAATATCAAAGTGGCGGCTCGAATAGACCTGGAAGGCATGCCCCGCTTCATGTGTCAAAACATCAATATCCCCGGATGTGCCGTTGAAATTCGAAAAAATAAAGGGAGCTTTATGCCCTTCAATATATGTGCAATATCCGCCGCCCGCTTTTCCTTTTTTGGCAACAAGGTCCATCAAATCGTGATCAATCATGAATTGGAAGAACTCTCCGGTTTCCTCCGATAATTCGTTATACATTCTTTTGCCCCGTTCAATGATCCAGTCAGGATTTCCCTTTGGAGCTGCATTGCCTGTCTTAAAGTTAAATGGCTCATCATAATAAGTAAGCGCATCAACGCCAATCCGATCCGCCTGACGCTTCTTAAGCCTAGTGGCAATTGGCACAATATGTTCTTCTACCTGTTTCCTGAAATTGGCGACCATCTCCGCATTGTAATCCGTTCTGAACATGCGGTAATAGCCAAGCTCGACAAAATTCTTGAAGCCCAGTTTCCTGGCTATTTCCGTACGTACTTTGACCAGCTCGTCATACAAGCGGTCAAATTCCTCTTCATGTTCGGCGAAAAAGCCAAACCTTGCCTCAGATGCCTTCTTGCGCATGGAACGGTCCCTGGATTCTGTAAATGGCTCCAGCTGCGCAAGAGTACGCTCTTCGCCTTCAAACTGAATTTTTGCCGATGCAACCAGTTTTGTATATTCTGTTGAAAGCTTGTTTTCCTTTTGCAGCAAGGGAACAATTCCAGGTTTGAATGTTTTTAGTTGGGCTTCCGCAAGCGCAAACAACTGGCTGCCCCATTGTTCCTCAAGCTCTTTACGGAATTGGGAGGAAAGCAAGGCTTCGTAATACTTGGTGACCAGACCTTCAACGTTTGGGGCCAGTTCATCCAGGTAATCCTGTTCTTCCTTATAAAACTCGTCATTTGTGTCAATCGAATGGCGGATATAACAAATATTGGACATCGTATCCACTTCATTACGCAAAGCGTTGATTTCCTGCATGGCAAGATTCTGTTCTAATGCAGATACTGAATTTTTGAACTTATCCAGCGCTGTTTCAAACCTGGCCGATAATGTATCAAAATCGGGCCGTTCGTATGTATAGCTTTTAAAACTCAATTTTTATCCCCCCTGCTATTTTGGTACTCCACCTAATTCGACAGCTTCCTTCCCCATTCCTTCACACGATTGTACAAGCCTTTCTTCCTGAACAGAAGGAAACGGCCACCATAAGGTGGCCGGTGACCGTTTTTAATATTTTCCTACTGATAAACCAAGCTTTTTTAGAAGCTCAATTACTTGCTGCTTTTCTTCGGATTCCAGCGCCCCCATTAGCTCATGGATACGTTCGCTGTGTTCAGGGAACATTTCTTCAATAAGTTTTTTTCCGTCTTCGGTAATTTGGGCATAGGTAACCCTTCTATCCCTTGGACAGCCGACCCTTCGCAGCAGGCCTTTCTGTTCAAGCTTATCCACTACGTACGTAATACTGCCGCTTGCCAAAAGGATTTTACCGCCAATTTGCTGCAATGGCTGGTCACCTTTATGGTATAGCAGTTCCATAACAGCAAATTCAGTCGGATTTAGGCCTCTCTGCTGGATTACCTTGTTTACTTCTTCATTTATGGCACGGAATGCCCTGGAAAGCACGATAAATAATTTTAACGATTGATTCACTTGCTCTTCATTCATGTTCTTCATCCCTTTAAAACTGTTGATACTTAAATTATATACGAAAACAGGAGATTTTACAGCATTTCTCTGATTGGGTTTGAATTCCTCCGCTTTTAGGGAAAAATAGGTTGAATAAAACTACATCATCGTTTAGGAGTGACTGCTTTGAAAAAAGGATTTGCGGGAATTGCGATCATCATTGCCATCGTAATTGGATTGGGACTCATGCTGATGTCCAGCTACAATGGTTTTGTAGCTGCAGAAGAAAATGTGGATCAGTCCTATGCACAGATTGAAAATCAGCTTCAGCGGAGGCTCGATTTAATACCGAACCTGGTGAATACGGTAAAAGGGTACGCATCGCATGAACGGGAAACCATCGAGGCCATCTCGGATGCCAGGGCAAGGCTGGCGGGGGCCAGAACTCCTGAGGAAGAAGCAAGCGCGAACGCCGAACTTTCATCTGCCTTAAGCCGCCTGCTTGTTGTGGTCGAGAACTATCCCAATCTGAAAGCTGATACCCAGTTCACACAATTGATGGACGAGCTTGCCGGTACTGAAAATCGCCTGTCTGTTGCGAGACAGGACTATAACGACCAGGTAGCAAGCTATAACCGGAAAGTCAAAACATTTCCCGGCGCCATTGTAGCGAATATTACCGGATTTGATGAAAAAGAATATTTCCGGGCCGACCCTAGATCACAGGAAGCTCCAAATGTTGATTTTGGAGGCCAAGGGTAATGGTTTCCCGAAATTGGGGCAAATCCCTCCCGCAGGAGCCTAAAAAGGAAAAGAAGGTCCTGCTGACCGGCCTGTGGGTTTTTCTCTTTATTGTCCTGTTTCCCCATTTTGGGCAGGCAGCCCTTGATATCCCCCGCCCTGTCGGCGATATCTATGTCCAGGATTTTGCCGATGTCCTTTCCCAGCAGGAAGAAGAGGAAATAAGGCGGATGGGCAGAACCCTTGAAGACCAGACTTCCAGCCAGGTTGCCGTGCTGACGGTACCTTCGATTGGAGATGCATCAATAGAGGAGTACGCTAATCAGGCATACAGGCTGTATGGCCTTGGCACCACTGAAAATGATAATGGCGTCCTTCTTGTATTGGCCATGAATGAGCGGAAAATAAGAATTGAGGTAGGGTACGGGCTTGAAGGCGCGATACCCGATGGCAAAGCCGGAAGAATTATCGACCAATATGCCATTCCTAATTTGCAGGCTGACAAGCCGAATGCCGCGGTCATGAGTACTTACCAAGTATTGGCCAGTGAAGCGAATGGAGAACATGTCGAATATGGTTCCGGCTTATCCGCTGATACTGGCCAGGAAGGAGGCATTCCATCGTGGCTGCTGATTATTATCGTGGTCGGTTTGATTTTCCTGGATATTACTTTTTTCGGAGGCATGCTCACATATGCGCTTCTCTCCATCCTTTCAAGAGGCGGAGGCGGTGGAGGCCCGCGAGGGGGAGGCGGCGGATCGTCAGGTGGAGGCGGAGCAAGCCGCGGGTGGTAAATAGAAAAGCGGAAGCGGCTTGGTCAGGAGCGACAGGCATAAGACGATTCAGAATCGAAGGCGTTCTTTGCCTTCAATTCTGGAGCGGCTTATGACCCGAGCTCCTAGCCGCTGAAGCTGGACAGAAGAAAAGCGGAGGGCGCCGTTCATCGGCGGCAGGCACAAGACGAGCCGGCTGGAAGGTTGTTCTTTAACCTTCTGGACGGATTGGCTTGTGACCCAAGCCGATGGCGCCCGAAGCTGGACAATTAGAAAAGCGGAGGCGGCTTGCCCAGGAGCGACAGGCATAAGACGATTCAGAATCGAAGGCGTTCTTTGCCTTCAATTCTGGAGCGGCTTATGACCCGAGCTCCTAGCCCGCGCCCCAATCAAGCCTATTGGGATCCAAGCAACCTTTTTTGGCCTGGCCACTGGCTCCAATCAAGCCTATTGGAACCCAAGCAGCCTTTTTTGGCCTGGCTGCAGGCTCCAATCAAGCATTTTTAAATCCCAAGTAACCTTTTTTGACCTATTTCGGACATTGGGCTGTATAAGTTTCTTCTCCGTTCATCCTAAAGTGACAATTGGCTCTTTAGCCCGTATCCGGGTCCTAATTTCGTCCAATAAGGCATTCACTTTCTTATTCCTGTTTTCAGCGGCAATCTTTTTATGAAGAACGGAATATAGGACAGCATCCCGAAGCCGGAAAAAATAGGGAAGCTGTTTTTGCCAGCAAGCCGGCAAGGTGTTTTCCATTTCATACCCTTTGATAAAGGAGGCCAGGAACCTTCTCGCAAATTCATTCCTCTTTTCCTGCTGAGCGGCTGGTATCCCATATAAAACGGAGTAATAAACGGGAATGGCCATGTCTGAGGCAAACCAGTGATATACAGAGTCGTCGAAGTCAAAAACATGGATTTGCTTCCTGTCGTAAAAGAAATTGCCAGAGTGGAGATCACTGTGAACCAAACCAAAGGTTTCGTGATTTGCTGGAAAGCTAGATATTGTTTCTACTAATTCCTTAGCATTCTTAACCAGCTCTTTTTCATGTACCGGATAGTAATGTCCAAATTGCAGAAGGTCATCCTCTTGCCAATTCGGGCGCGGCTTGATACATTTGGGAGGGGTATAGCTTTTTGTGACATTGTGCATTTTTCCGATTGTGCGCCCCCAAACTTTGAACAATGGTTCTTTGAAAGCCTCTGAACGTACTTGCACCGGCCCTCCTTTTGCCTTCGTATATAAACAGCCAAAGAAAAAGGAGCCGTCCCCTGCTTGAACTTTAATAACCTTTTCCCGAGACTTCGACTCGAGTACTTGCGGCACAGGCAGAGATTTTTCAAACAAATAGCCCACCCAGTCCAGTTCGGATATAAGATTTTCCTTGGTTCGGTGGCTGCTGTGGCTGATCCTCAATATGAATGGCGTTCCATCCCTGCTGACCTCGTAAACAAAGTTCTCGAAATCACCAAGCAAACTAAATTCATTTTCCAAATTAAACTGAGTCAGCATTTCCCGCATCACTTGGTCAGTTAATTGCATGCTGATGTTTTTTTCCACGCTTCCCCCTGCCTTCCCCTCATAAAAGTAAGTAAATTATACATGAACTGCCAATTGATACGCAGACTTTTTTATTCACTTGCCCTCAATATTAGGTTAAGATACAACTATGCTCGAATGAATGTAAGATTTTAGAAAAGAAGGCGATTGTATTGAATCAAAGCACTGCAGTTGTCCGCAACATTGCCAAACCGGAAGAGACAACCTCATACAGAATTCTGTTCATCATCGGCTTGTGCCATTTGCTGAACGACTCCATTCAGTCCGTCATTCCCGCCATGTTTCCGGTGCTGGAGAAATCAATGGGACTATCATTTACACAGCTTGGACTCATTGCATTTTCATTGAATATTGTTTCCTCCATCATGCAGCCGGTTATCGGATTGATGGCCGATAAAAAGCCAATGCCTTATGCCTTGCCAATTGGCCTTACTGTAACCATGTTTGGAATTCTGGGCCTGGCATTCGCTCCTGGATTTGAATGGATCATTGCCTCTGTTCTGTTTATTGGGCTGGGTTCGGCCATCTTCCATCCTGAAGGCTCAAGGGTTGCCTACATGGCTGCAGGTCCCCGCCGAGGACTTGCGCAATCAATCTACCAGGTGGGCGGAAATTCGGGGCAGGCGCTTGCTCCGCTAATAACGGCGCTGATCCTGGTTCCATTGGGACAGAAGGGTGCCGCCTTATTTACAATTGTTGCCGCTTTGGCGGTAGGGCTGCTATTGTATATTGCAAACTGGTACTCTAGGAAGCTCCAGGAAACAAAACTGAAGGCAAAAGTGAAAAAGGTTACCAAACAAGTGGATAAAGCAGTCTCAAAGTCTGTCAGACTAGCCCTGCTGCTCATCCTGTTCCTGATTTTCGCGCGTTCATGGTATATTTCCGGCATTACGAATTTTTATGCCTTCTATGCCATTGAAAAGTATATGCTGACCATCAGGGAATCCCAGTTATTCATTTTTGCTTTCCTTGTTACTGGAGCGCTAGGCACATTCTTTGGCGGTCCTCTGGCCGACCGTTTTGGCAAGAAACGCATCATCTTTCTTTCCATGATGGCCACGGCTCCTTTGTCGGCCATACTTCCTTTTGTCCCTCCTGCAGCCGCTTTTATCCTGCTTGCCGTCTGCGGATTTATTTTGATGTCAAGCTTTTCGGTAACAGTAGTCTATGCCCAGGAACTGGTGCCCGGGAAGATTGGAACAATGGCTGGACTGACAGTTGGGCTTGCCTTTGGAATGGGAGCTATCGGCTCCATTGCACTCGGATATCTTGCCGACCTGATTGGTCTTCCATTGACCATCATTTTTACCGGCTTCCTGCCATTGCTAGGCATATTAGCATTGCTTTTGCCCTCTGACAGAAAGCTTGAGGAATGGTACAGCTGATTTTTATCTACAAAAAAGGGAGAGGGGAAGCCCTCTCCTTTTTTATTTAATCCTTATTCTCTCAGCCAGTTCCTGTTTTTCTGCTTCTGTCAGCATTCTTTCGGCCATAGGGAACAAAACATTCTCTTCCTTTGAAAAATGGTCGACAAGCGTATAATAAGCTTGTTTGACAAGGGTGGCATCCTGTTTCATCATTTCCTCCGTATGGTGCCATGCCCATTTTCCGTATTGCCAATAAAAGCGCCAATGAGGGATTTTGCCCGGTCATGTTCATACTCCATCACAGCGATTGGGCCCATCTCCCTGCCGATATAGGCAGCCATCATTTCAAACAGGACCCCTTCCTCCCTTTCCGAATGGGGCTCAAGTTCATTAAAAAACTCAATAACCGCCGGCCGCAGCTTCGCAAAAGCTTCCACCGGATTTTCGTCCTTTTCCACACTCGTACACAGCCCCAATAAGCCTTCAAGTTTATCCAATAAAGGAGGATGTTCACTTTTTAGTTGTTTCAGTCCTTCACATAAAACGCCCTGTCCATCTCCAGCCATTGTGCTCATGCAACCCGCCATATTCATCTAGCCCCTTTTGTGATGTTTTATGATTTTAGTATAAAATCCTGACGAAAATTATGTAGTGACGTCCATCACTGTGAGAAGGATAACTTTTGAAAGTTTTTATTCACAAAAGTTTAATAAATATTCTGTAAACTTAAACGTCTTTTCCTTTTATAATAAAAATATACTAAATGAATAAGGAGGGATATAATATGCAAAATCAATATTATCTTGATTTTTACAGTACTGCCCTTGTTCCTGCCAGGCCTTATGACAGCAAGTTCCTTCCCGGTCAGGTCACTAAGCGTCCAGCCTCCTCCCACTGGCTGATCGCTTTGGAAGGGATGCCTTTGCCAGAAGGAAACCTTTATACATGGAGGATTTCCGTTTTTGCAGCAAACAACGACGGGACTTTCAATGCAAATAAAGCCAGTTTCTCCTCTGAACCCTTTCCCAAACTCGATGAGGCATATAAGATGGCAGGTTTAATGAAAAATGAGATGCGTGTCCAGGAAACTGTTCCCGCTGACTTAGAGAAAATAGGCTGACCCTCTCCACTCCCCTATTCCGCTTTTCTTCTTTTTTGCCCCTCCATGTGAAAGAACCTACATATATTAAAAACCGGGTGACACAAAATTTATAATTGAGCAAACATCCCAACACTCATGCTCTTCATGCAGGAAGGCACTGGAACAAGTCCAGTGCCTTTTCTTTCATGCAAGACGAAAAACGATTCCGTGACCGCCTTTCGGGTATTCCCATTTAATATTCTGGTGCGGGCAGCCAATCCTGCAGCTGCCGCATTCATGGCAGCCTTCATATCCAACCTGCATCCGGTTTCCTTCCCATTTGTATACTTCTGCCGGGCAAAACACCGTGCATAGTTTATCCGGGCAGTTTGTCTTGCATACTTCGTAGTCAAGAACGGTCAAATGCGACTTTGTATCACACTTGAACCTAAGCAGATACTGTTTTTCTTCAATTGTTTTTGTCGACATTATTTCACCGCCTTCCAGGCACGATACATATCCTGCATAACTTTGATGGTACCTTTTTCTTTTGTAATGCTGCGCATGATTTCCTTTTGTTTCACCCTCTTTGGCGTCCCATCGACGGTGAAAAATTTGCTGGCAGCACGGTTAAGCATCGGTACATATTCATTAAAATACTGCGGATGCTTCTCAAAGGTATGGGCAGCATCTTTATATTTCTCCAAATCCTTTATTATAAAGCTGTCATAAAGCGCTTCCCGGTATCGGTTGAGACTGGATTCACTAAAATTTCCTGCAGCCTTTGCCGCAATGATAGCCTCAGCGGCCATTTTCCCTGATGCCATGGCCATATTCGACCCTTCCCTATGAATCGCATTCACAAGCTGGGCCGCATCACCGATTACGACTACCCCGTTGCCTGCCACTTTGGGCACTGAATGATATCCTCCCTCCGGAATAAGATGGGCAAGATATTCTGCTGATTCTCCACCTTCAAGATAAGGCTTTACCATCGGATGGTTTTTGAGGTAATCCAGCAGGTCATACGGCTTCAGCTTGGCCTTAATCATGCTTGACAAGGTTGTGCCAACGCCAATATTGAGGCTTTCCTTGTTGGTATAGAGGAAGGCTGTTCCCAGATTGCCCTTGGTGGAGTCCCCAAATATCTCAATGGTGCACCCCTGGTTTTCATGAAGATTGAATCGATCATTGATCTTTTCTTTTGGCAGGTTGATTACTTCCATAACGGTCAATGCCACTTCATCCGGCCTGAATTCATTATGGAACCCGAGCTGCTTGCCAAGGAGGGAGTTCACTCCATCTGCCAGCACGACTACATCAGCGAACACGTCACCATCCGGGCGGTCGGTACGCACCCCTACCACTTTTCCGTTTTCAACAAGGCATTCCGTTACGACTGTCTCATTTATCAGCAAGACACCTGCTTCAACCGCTTTTTGCGCAAACCACTGATCAAACTGTGCCCTTAGGACAGTGAAATTATTATAAGGCTCCATTCCCCATTCAAGCCCTTTGTAGCCAAACTGGACAACGGATTCCTTGTCCATCATCCAGAATCTCTGTTCAACGACAGGCCTCTCAAGAGGAGCTTCCTTCCAGAATTCCGGAATAAGATCTTCCATTTGTTTTCTGTATAGAACCCCTCCCATCACGTTTTTGCTGCCGGGATATTCACCTCGTTCAATCAATAGGACATTCAAACCATTCTTCGCACAAACATAAGCACAGGAAGTTCCGGCAGGGCCGGCGCCAACGACAATGACATCAAATTTATCAGGCATAGCTCAATTCCCCGCCCTTCTCCTTGCTCAGCTCTTTAAACTGCTGAATTAATTTTGGGATCACTTCATGTGCGTCTCCAACGATTCCGTAGGTGGCCACATCAAAAATCGGTGCGTTTGGATCCTTGTTGATGGCAATGATAAGTTCGGAGTTTTTCATGCCGACAACATGCTGGATCGCTCCCGATATTCCAATGGCAAAGTATAATTTAGGTGTTACCGTCTCACCGGTCTGGCCAATCTGCAGTTCATGAGGCAGCCACCCTGCTTCCACTGCATCACGTGTACCAGCCACACTGGCTCCAATTGTTTCGGCAAGGTCATGAATCAACTGGAAGCCCTGAGGATCTCCCATGCCTTTCCCCCCTGCTACAATCACATCCGCCTCGGAGAGGTTTGCCGTTTTTGTGACCTCTTTCACAATTCTGAGCACTCTGGTACGCATGTCCTCTTCCCGAAGGTGCAGTTCTTCTTCAATGATTTTTCCCTGCCTTCCATGGTCCGGATCAAGAGCCTGCATTACCTTTGGCCGGACTGTCGCCATTTGCGGCCTGTGCTTTTTGCATAAAATAGTGGCCATGATATTCCCGCCAAATGCAGGTCTGCTAGCCTCAAGAAGCCTTTTATCGAGATCGACATCAAGCATGGTGGTGTCAGCTGTCAATCCGGTGCTCAAGTCAGTGGCGACCGCACTGGCGAGGTCTTTCCCATTAGGCGTTGCCCCATACAGGAAAATTTCGGATTTGTATTTCTCGGCCAGGGAAATGACCGCTTTCATATAGGCTTCTGTCCGGTACAGTTTTAATACCGGATCGTCAACAACGTAGACGATATCGGCCCCATAATAAATGACATCACTCGCAAGATTTTTGACTCCATCCCCAAGCAGTACCCCGGCAAGCGGAACATTGAGCTTGTCAGCGAGCTGTCGCCCCGCTCCAAGCAACTCCAGCGAAACGCCTTCGATTTTTTTATCATTCACTTCAATAAATACCCAGACACCAAGGCTTTCTCCCATGCGGAATCCCCCTCATTTTTTAGGAATTAACGTTAAACCGAAATAAATCCTGCTTTTCTCGCAATAACCCGGTGAGCTCTTTCACCTGTTCATCGATTGTGCCTTCCAGCTTTTTTCCTCCTGCCCGCCTTGGAGGTGTAAACATTTTCCCAACGACAGTCGGGGATCCTTTTAACCCGAGCTGGCTTCTGTCGACTTCTCCCAAATCGTCAACCGTCCAGACGACAGGCTCATATCGGGCAGCTTTGATCATATTGGGCATTGGGGCATACTCGATTTCATTTACCTCTTTCTCTACCGTTAAAAGACATGGCAGCTGGGCTTCGATTTCTTCATAACCGCCTAATTGTTTACGTTTAAGGTTAATTTTCCTTTCCTCGGTTTTAACCTCGGTTACTTCTATAACATTGGTGACAGGCGGCATATCAAGCCTCCTGGCTATGCCCGGACCTACTTGGCCGGTGTCACCATCGATGGCATGCTTGCCGCATATAACCATGTCAATCTTCTGTTCCTCTGAAATCCTCTCAAGGGCCTTCGATAAGGCATAGCTTGTTGCCAAAGTGTCTGCTCCCGCAAAGGCACGGTCTGAAATCAAATAGCCTTTGTCCGCTCCAATCTCAATACTCTTTTTTATGATGGAAACTGCCTGGGGGGGACCCATGGACAGGACAGAAACAGTTCCTCCTGTGAGCTGTTTGATTTTAACAGCCTCTTGTACAGCGTGTGCATCATAAGGGTTCAAGATTGCTGGTGCGCTCCTTCGGTCCAGTGTATTCGTTTTGGGATTAATCTTAATAATTTTCGTATCAGGCACCTGCTTGACACAAACAATGATATGCATGTCCCTATTTTCCCTCCTTTTTTTGAAAGCGTTTTCTTTATTGGTTATAGCATTGAAACCTTTGTAAGTTAAGAATATAAAAAACATATTAATCACATCTATGACAAATATCACTCGCTTCTCTATTTTCCACATGCCACAGTCATTGTCCGTCTAAACAAAAAAAACACTGTCCTCAGACAGTGGATAAGATTTGGCTAGAGAAATATTTATGAACTTCTGGCTGGACTAATCATCCTATGCAAAAACCAAAAAAAACGGAAAAAGGCAGGACATTCAGTTGGTTCTTCCTTCTGGTGGCTTTGAACGGATGTTTGGTATTCGTAAATAAGCTTGTCGAGCTCCTGGCTGCATGCTAGCGTTTCCTGGCTGTTGTATCCATTTTTGCGCGCAGTAGCGAACATTTCTTCCCTCTTGACCTGTATCTGCATCATCAGGGTTTTATCAATATCGCGCACTTTAAAATTCCTCCTAATTCAATCCCTTTCCTTAATTCATCTACTTAATTAATTATCGTTCTAGAATAGTATTACAAAATTTTGAATTAATGTAAATGGAATCGCAAAATTAGACATTTTTCTCATATACTATTTTTTCTTCGACAATGACTTATTTTTTCCAGTTCAATTAGACAAGAACCAGACTTTTAAACTCAACTTCCACTTAACTGGTTTATTTGTTAAAAAAATACACAAAGAAGCATTTTAAAAACAGAAGCTATACAGCCAAAACAAATCCTTTCCTTCCCCCTACTATTTGAGAGATCCGGCAGGCTGTACTGGAGGCTTAAATGTCGCCCCTTCCAGGCGAAGAAGCTGATCTTTAATATCAGTCCTCGTCCCGGCATAGCCTGTAAGGCTCTGATTCTTCCCAATTACTCTGTGGCAAGGGATGACGATTGGCAGTTTATTAGCTTTATTTGCCTGTCCAACTGCCCTCACAGCTTTTGGCCTGCCGATTGCCTCCGCAACCTCCTGATAGCTCCGGGTCATTCCGAAGGGAATCTCGGACAGCTGCTTCCAGACATCGAGTTGAAAGTCAGTTCCGAGGCATGCAAGGGGCAATTCGAACTTCATTCTCGCTCCCGAAAAGTATTCTTCCATTTGCCGGATTGCTTCATGAAGAGGCTGGCTGCAAGGGGCCTCTTTCATTTCATCTTTGTTTTCATTTGCCAAAAAGTCTTCCTCTCCAATATGGACTGCAGCCAGCTTCCCATTATCAGCCACCAGATAAAGAGGGCCAATTAAAGTATTCACAATTGCATATGTTCTCATATATGCTCCTCCTGTTATCATTCCTTTTTCCAATATATATGGAATTGAAAAAAGAAGCAAAGGTCATTCCCTTGCTTCCCCTCCACGTAATCACTGTTTTTCCAAGTTCAGCTTCATATGCCTGAAAAGGCTCCAATTCGTTCTTCTCTGGCAAAATAGTTAAAAGTTCCCTCCCCAATCATCCTTTTGATGCAAATTTGCCTATTTTCATTTTAAGCACCTCTCAGTTTTTGCGCTGCGATCTATATCATAGGTATAATACTTTCTGCTGGTACACTAATTTCAGCTTCACAATAAAACCAGCAATGACAATCTTTCTTCTAACTAAACTTATAAATTACAGCGTTACATCTCTTATATAACAGAATGCGCTGTTTACATTTCATTCCACCGCAGCCATAAAACTATACTATTTTCCCAGTTTGATTTGTGTTGAAATAGGATAAAAAAGAGCGGGGGTCTAAAACAGGGGAGGACTTATGAAACAACGGGAATTTTACTTTGACAATGCCAAATTCATCCTGATCTTTTTTGTGGTTTTCGGCCATCTGCTTCGTACATTCATTGAAGATAACGAGATGGTCTTTACTCTTTACAAGGTAATCTACACTTTCCATATGCCAGCTTTCATTTTGATATCCGGCTTTTTCGCGAGGGGAATCTATGAAAAAGGATATATCAAAAGGATTGCCAAAAAGCTGATTCTGCCTTATTTAATTTTCCAGCTGATCTACTCTGTGTACTATTATTTTCTTTTCAATAAATCTCAATTGACAGTAGACCCATTCAATCCGCACTGGTCGCTCTGGTTTCTGATCAGCCTGTTCTGCTGGCACATCATGCTGCTGGGATTTTCACGATTAAAGCCTGCCACCGGTCTCGCACTTGCTTTTGCACTGGGCGTTGGGGTCGGCTATATAGACTGGGTTTCAAACTATCTCAGCCTTTCAAGGACCTTTGTCTTCTTTCCAATGTTCCTGTTCGGATACCATTTGACAAAGGACCATTTAAAAATACTGACACGGCCAGCCTTTCGTATGGGTGCCTTGGTTCCATTTGCCATCGCATTTATAGGATTTTACCTATTCCCTCAGCTCGATTACAAATGGCTGCTAGGTTCAAAGCCATACGGAGCGATGGATATCGAACTATATGCAGCCAGTTTCGTCAGGCTTGGCCTTTACCTGATGAGCACCATCATGGTTTTCAGTTTTCTTGCCATTGTCCCTAAAGGACAGTATTTTTTCACCAGGCTTGGAAGGAACACACTTTATGTCTACCTGCTGCATGGCTTTTTTGTCCGGACCTTCCGCGAAAGCCAAATCAGCGGCTATTTCACGGAACCCAAGGACTTTTTGCTGCTGGCGGCTATCGCCTTGCTTCTTACCCTTGTTCTTTCAAGCAAACTTATAAAAGCCGCTGCACAGCCTTTGATCGAATTAAAAGCATCGCAAATGGAGAAATATAAAACCAGAATGTCTGAATTAGATAAAAACAGAAAAGGCAGGCTGCACAGCAGCTAGACAAAGAGCCCGTCCTCATGGATGGGCTCTATCCATTTTGGAAAAAATGAAGTATAATAATAAGTTGATTCTTAAGCAATATGCTATATGAGAACAAAGGTATTTTTTACAAAGGAGCATATCATGAACATTATTTGCGCGACTTTAAACGCAAAATACATCCATACCAATATTGCCATTCGCTACTTAAAAGCTTACGCTGAGCCTGAGTTTGATGTAGCGCTTGCCGAATATACGATCAAAGACCCCATTATCAACATCGTTTCGGATCTAATGCAGAAAGCTCCGGAAGTCATTGGCTTCAGCTGTTATATCTGGAATATTGAAGAAACAATCAAAACCATTAAGATGATCAAGAAAATCAATCCTTCCATTCAAATCATTGTCGGCGGGCCAGAAGTGACCTATGATGTCCACCAATGGATGGAGGTGGTCAATGAGTTTGATTTCATAGTCATTGGGGAGGGTGAAAAGACTTTCAAACAGCTGCTTGTCGAGTTGGCAGGCACCAGGGACTTCGACTCTGTACCAGGCATCGCTTATCGAAAGGAAGGAAAAGTCAAAATCATTCCGCAGAGTAACAAGCTTGATTTAAAAGAACTGCCTTCTCCGCACCGATTTGCTGAAGATATCTCCCATTTATCAAAGCGCGTCATTTATATCGAGACAAGCCGAGGCTGCCCTTTCAGCTGCCAGTTTTGCCTGTCTTCGATTGAGGTGGGTGTGCGCTATTTTGACAGGGAAAAAGTTAAGGATGATATTCGTTATTTAATGGCCAATGGGGCCAGGACGATTAAATTTGTGGATAGGACATTTAATATCAGCAGAAGCTATGCGATGGAAATGTTCCAATTCCTGATTGACGAACATGTTCCAGGGACTGTTTTCCAGTTCGAAATTACCGCGGATATCATGAGGCCTGAGGTAATTGAATTTCTAAACAACAACGCTCCTGCTGGGCTGTTCCGCTTCGAAATCGGGGTACAGTCAACCAACGATGAGACGAATGAGCTTGTGATGAGAAGACAAAACTTTGAAAAGCTGAAACGCACAGTCACGATGGTAAAAGAGGGCGGCAAGATTGATCAGCATCTTGATCTGATCGCAGGGCTCCCTGAAGAAGACTATAGTTCCTTTAAAAAAACATTTAACGATGTTTTCGCCATGAGACCCGAAGAACTCCAGCTTGGTTTCTTAAAAATGCTGCGGGGAACAGGACTAAGGCTGCGTGCGGCTGATCATGGATATGTGTATATGGATCATTCTCCATATGAAATTCTCGGCAACAATGTCCTTCCATTTGCTGATATCATTCGTATTAAACAGGTCGAGGACGTACTTGAAAAATACTGGAACGACCATCGGATGGACCAAACCATTGAATACCTTGTCACCAGGGTATTTCCTACTCCATTTGATTTTTTCCAGGACTTTGGGGCATTCTGGGAAAGGCAGGGGTGGTCCAGGATTGGCCACCAGCTTGAGGATTTATTCAGGCGGCTCCACCAGTTTCTCAAGGAACGGAAAACAGAAGATCTCTCTATCATTGAAGGACTGATGAAATACGATTATCTGGCCGGGAAAAAACAAAAACCTCGCAAACCGTGGTGGAAACTCGATATGGAGAAGAACGAACGTACCGAAATGTACCAAAAAGTGATTAACAGCGGTGTTTTCCTCCGTTCGTTGAACCTGGCGGAAAAAGAATTGTACAAGCATACTGTCCTTGAGGAGCTCTCATTCAACCTGGAAAAGTATCTTTCAACGGGAGAAGTAGAATATACCCCATCCGTACTTCTTGTTTACTATCACCCGTCCCTTGAAAAAGCAGAAGTCTTTTCCTGTAGTAAATCACAGCTAAAGCCGGCATAATGCCGGCTTTTTTATTGTTGGCCCTTCCCTTTTTTCTTTCTGGGAAATTCCCTTTCATAAAGCTTGGCTGCATTTATATCCCCAAACTCGTTCCCAAACTCCACATTTACAGCAGGAAGGGACTTGTCTTGCTGTTTCCGCTTCCTCATATCCTGCCCTTTCTGCCCTGTTTGGAATTTCGATTGGCAAATTTCCCGGCATCTTCTCCCCCCGCAAATTCTGCGGAGAATTCGGACTCATGTGTATTTCGATGCGGCGTTTTTGAATACTTTTCAACTGCGTTTCTTTCTGCTTTGCGCTTTGCCATTTTTACAACCACCCCCGTGCCTTTATTTTCAACCGCCACCTGTCAATTATGTATGTTTCGAGTTTCCTGTTTTTTCATCGGAAGCCGGCTTATAAATTTATGGTGCCGGCAGAAACTAAGCAAAAAGGGTGATTCTTCATGGAAAAGAAAACTAAAAAATTGACGTCACTGGATATCGATGGCAGCCTGCCGCATCAAATTAGTGCCCCTAGCTTTAAAGGCACAGGAATAGAGATGGAGCCCCCATTTGCAAACGAACACGGCGTGGTGATTGGGGACAGCCATTATGCATCCAGCAATTCCCCATTGGAAACCTGGAGCGACAAAACCGACCCTGCAATCATGGCAGGGCCCCAGTGGGTGCACCCCACCAATGATATTGGCTGGAACACAGCCGAGAACCAGGAACTCCTTGAGGAAAAAAAGGAGCCTCAAGCCTATCCATTCATGCACCCGACAATAGATGTTAGTAAGAACCAGGACTAGCTGAGCAAAATAAAAAATCCGGGAAACAATCCCGGATTTTTTTTAGCCAATAATGACCCTTTCCTTCGGATAGTGAATAGATTGATTTTTTTCCTTTCCTCCCATAGCCAAAAGAAATTGAATGAGCCCCACACGGCCAATGAACATCAGAATCATGATGATAAATTTTCCAGGGGTGCTTAGCTCAGGAGTAATTCCCATTGATAAACCATTCGTTCCGAAAGCGGAAGATACTTCAAAAATAATTTTTAACAAATCATGCTTCTCTGTCATGCTAAGAATGACAGTGGCTGTAAAACAGATCAATATTGCCAGAATGGTAACTACAAGGGATTTTACGATATCCTCATGCGGGATCTCCCGTTTGAAAATCTTGATTGTCCTTTCCCCTCTGCCAAAATGAAAAAGAAACAGGATGTTGATCGCAAAGGTGGTTGTCCGAATACCTCCGCCTACAGAACTTGGGGAGGCACCGATAAAGACCAATCCGCTCATTGCCAGGATGGTAGGATCCGTAAAGTTGGTTACATCCGTTGTCGATAAGCCAGCGCTTCTGGTTGTCGCTGACTGGAATAGCGCATAAAAGAAAGCTTTATGCCAAGACATACCTGCAAAATAATGATTTGCCTCTAACAGGAGGATAATCAAGGTCCCGCCAATCAGCAGGGCTGCAAAAGTAACAGTTGTAATTTTTGTAAACAAGGAAAACCGGAAAAGCTCTTTATTCTTTGCTGCCAGATAATTCTTCGTTTCCATCAGTACCGGAAAACCTATTGCCCCCAGTGTCATCAGCAAAATGTTAATGGATTGCACAAAGTAATCATCGGCAAAAGGAGCCAAGGAACTCCCTGTAATATCAAAACCGGCGTTAGTTGTGGCACTTATGGAAGCAAACAAACCATTAAGGTAAGCTTCCTGCCAGGTTGGATAATAGTCAAGAAAATGCGTCCCTAAAAGTAACGCACCGAATAATTCAATGAGGATAATCAAAAACAAAATTTCTTTCAGCATTTTTACCAGGCCTGCCAGCCCCATCTGGTTTAAATCTGTCAAAATCAGGCGCCGTTCCCTCAGGCCGATTTTTTTACCAAGTATAAGCCAGAAAAAAGTACCTAAAGCCATGATTCCGATGCCGCCAAACTGAAAGACAAACATCAGGATGAAATTCCCTGCAACAGTAAAGGTTTCACTTATATTCACTGTTGTAAGCCCTGTAACACTTACTGCACTGACAGCTACAAAAAGGGCATCTACAAAAGACAAGGTAACTTCCGGCTTTACCGCAATCGGTGCACGAAGCAGCAAGACCGATACAAAAACGGCCAGAAAATAATATACAGCAATCATCCGTGCAGGTGTTAACTGATTAACACTCTTTTTTAATTGATTGAACATCCAAAATTGTCCTTTCGTTGTTTCCTGAATCCTATCATCTAAAATAACAAAGCTGACTCAGGAAGTAAACGGTGAGTTCTTTTTTTATCATCATCATGATTTTGCCTGCAATCCAAAAATGTTCCAGAATACAATCACCTATGCCGTAAATAATAAGCTTGCAGACACTATTTCTGCAAATGCAGCAAGGAGTTGACAATCATGGCTAGAAGTTCAAATAAATTGCTTGTACCAGGAGTAGAACAATTCCTCGACCAGGTAAAGTATGAAATTGCCCAAGAGTTCGGAGTCCAGCTTGGCGGAAGCACTGTATCCCGCTCAAATGGGTCCGTTGGCGGAGAAATCACCAAACGCCTTGTCCAGCAGGCACAAGCAGGGCTTGCCGGAAGAGAGCAGCAATAGACAATTAAATATCATGGATATGATAAAAGTCCGGACACCTATCCGGACTTTTTGACATCTTAATCTCTTCCATTTTTGCTGCCGGAATCACCTGGATTGCTTCCTTTTTTCTGGCCGCTTTGGACGCCGCCCTGTTTTTGAGCTTGCTCATTACCACGGCTGTTTATATCGGCTTTCCCTTTTTGAAATCCGTTTTCACTATTATTTTGTTTGGAATGACCATTTCCATTATCGCGGCTTTTATTGTTAGCTACCTTTTCCTGTTCGGAATTGTTTTTTTCAGCTTGGTCAGGCCGTTGTTGGTTTTTAATGCCTTTGGGGTCCTCTTCAGCCCGCTTTGTTCCTGTTTGGCCTTTATTTTGGTTGTTATTATTTCCATATCCATTGTCTTGAGGCTTGTTCTTGCCATTTGGCGCAGTTTCCCCTTGATTATCCTGCTTCATGCCAGGGGCCTCTGAAGGTTGGCTGGGCTGGTTTTGGACCGGATCCGCAGCTGGAGGGGAAGCTTTCTTTTCTGCAGGCGGATTTACCGCTGGTTTTTTTTGTTCAGGAAGGAATTTTTGTTTGTAGAGGCCCATGCTCAAACCCTGCTTTTTAGCTGCTTCCCTCTCTGCAGCAGTCCCGGATAAGACCATTACTTCAAGGTTTTCCGTCTTCCCTGCCTCTTTTATCTCCTCGATCGTTTCCTCGAGCTGCTCGGCTGTCTCCACTTGCCCTTGTGAATTTGCAGTGGCGATCAACACATTTTTTTCTTTTTGCAGATAGCCCTGTACTTCAATTTCATCAAGAATTTTTTCAGCTACGATGGCAGCATCTTCTTTTTTCCAATCCTCTAATTTGGAAAGGACTCTGTCTCCCTCTTCATTATAGGCAATAAGGGAGACCACTTTGAGCATTTGATTCAATCCAAGCTCTATGCTCGGATTCACATCGATGGACATATACGCATATACTTGATTGCTTTGGTAAACAGGTAAAATAGCCGTGGTACAGAACAGGAGCACTGCGGCTATCATAGCTGCCCTAACCTTTGAGAGGCGAAGGAAGCTCTGCCAGACTGTCGGCCGATCTGTTTCTACTGGAAAAAAACTGATTTCCTCTCCTATGTGATAATCCTGCTCTCGCTTTCGGGTCCTCATGAATTCACCCTCGGGAGTCAACAAGGTTACAAAATCATGATCGACATCCAGGATTACACCCTTTCTCATTCCTTCAGCACCCCTTTTATATAATCCTTTAAATAATTATAATCCCCAATTAAAATTAACGAGATGGCTATGATGTATTTTCTATTCCTCTCGATGGTTTTGCGGCTTAAGCTAACCATATTCTCCAGCTGCTTAATCGGAAGCCTTTTCTTTTCTACAAGATGCTGCGTCAACTCCTCATTTTCACTCAGGACCCTGGCAACTTCCATTGCATTCCTTCTGGCATCGGCATGCTTGGGAGACTGTTTTACTAAATCCTGGAATGACAAATCATATTCCCTTAGCAATAATTGGAACTGGTATATTTCATCTCTTCTTCTTTCTTCATCTGTTTTATTCCAGTGGTTTTCAATGGACAATTCATCTTCAATTTTTGAACGCTGGGTTTCTTCATCTGTCCCTTCGCTTCCAAACCCGAAGGAAACCGTCTGGTTCCTGTTTTGCTGGCGAATATAATCTATCACTTTCCGTTTAATCAGCACGTCCGCAAAGCTGAGCAATGAATTTCCTTTTTCCGCAGAGAATTTCTGGATCGCTTCATTGAAGGCAATAAGCCCAATGCTAAATTCATCGTCCGTTTCACTTATGTATCTTTTGCATACGGAAGAAACCGACTTTGCAATGAAAGGTTTATACGATTTTATTAAATCATCCTGAAGGCTCTCGTCGCCCAGCTGGATCAACGCTACTTTTTCCTCCAGAGTTTTTGGCTTCTTTTTTGCCATGAACAATAAACTCAGCACCAGACTCACCTCGTTTCTTCTACAAATTATACCATGGCTGTCAATTTGGATTTGGGAAGAAACGATGGTTGTTGTCAGTGTTTTTCATTATAGGGTTACGGAGGAAGATACTGTCTTCTGGGGGTAAAGGAGATTCTTTGTCCGAGAATATTAAAAAGACCCTTACTTAGGTAATGGTCTTTTTCAGGTGATTTCTGTCTCCCTATGATGAAAGTGTTTTTCTAACAGCAGCCTTAGCAAATAGCCAACTGTCAAACCGGGAATCAGGAATAGCATCGGCAGGAATACAGGCCCCAGTGAAATGCCAAACAATTTAATTTTTGGGGACAGCATCAATCCAACGGTAATAAAATAAGCACCAAAGACAAAGGGCAGATAGGTCCCTTTTATTTTTCCCTTCAAGGTCACTCGATAAGCGTCCCACATTGAAAACATATAAAGGCAGGGGTAAAACATCAGCCATTGGAAATTGGTCACCGTGAAGGCCTTTTCGATTTCCCACAGGAAGCTGTACATAATGGCCTGATTAAAGTTACTGTTCACATTGATCACGAATTCCAAAATAACAAATAAAGCCCCTTTCAGAAACTGCCCTGTCAACAGCTGTGGAAATCCAGGAAGGGCAACACTCCACATAATGGCTTCAAGTTTGCTTAAACTTTTCATATCCGGATTTCATTCCTTTAATAGAAGTAATCAATTAAACAAGTGAAACTCCCTGCCTCTTTAGAGTGCTCACGTTAAGCTTTTTTTATTTCAGGTACAGCAAAAAAGCCGTTCAATTGAGAACGGCTTTTGTTCTTATCGATCCAATTTTGTCACCGAGAATCCAGTAAGCCCTGCTGCAATGGTTAGAAGAGGAGAAGCCAGGCAAAAGAAGGAAAATAACGCATACTCGGCAGTCGGTACTCCCAGCACCGCGGTGAGAAACACTCCACATACACTCCATGGTACCAGCGGGTTGACCACCGTACCGGAATCCTCAAGGACCCTGGACAAGTTCTTTGGATGGAGACCTGCATTTATGAATCGCTGTTCAAATGCGTTTCCGGTCAAGACAATGGATAAGTATTGTTCACCTAGGAGAACATTAATTCCGATGGCGGAGGCTGCAGCCGAACTGAAAAGCACAGCTGTTTTCTGCACTCCTGACATGAGGGCTTCCAACAGTGCGGGCAAAATACCCAGTCTGAATAGTAATCCTCCCATCGACAGCGCGAGGAGGACAAGCGATACAGAGAACAGCATGCTTTCAATTCCTCCTCTTGAAAGCAAAGCGGCAACCTCCTGCACGTCTGTTTCCGCTTTGTAGCCTGAAAATAGGACGGCAGGAAGAGCTGCCCATTCATTTCGGTCCGTTATCCAAAGGCTGATGGTGAGCGCAGACAGCGTTCCGCTTCCCAAAGTAATCACAGCTGGGACCCTTTTTATCGCCAAGACAGCCAGAACAGCAAATGGCAGGAGTGAATACCAGTGTACAAGGTTCAAGGCGACCAGCTCTTCCTTTACCAAGCTTATTGATTCGAAGCTGGCGTCCAGGCTCGCGGGAGAAAGAAATAGAAAGAGAATGAATGAGAGTACAAAAGCCGGAACAGTCGTCCAGGCCATGTTTTTAATATGGTCGAATAAATCAACCTTGGCGGTTGCAGAGGCAAGGGTGGTTGTATCGGAAAGGGGCGACATCTTATCGCCAAAAAAAGCACCCGACACAATCGCCCCTGCCGTGATGGCCGGGGATAGCCCTAATGCTCCAGCCACTGCCATAAAAGCTGCCCCGATGGTTGCAGCAGTTGTCAGGGAGCTGCCTATTCCAATGCCAACTGCAGCTGTGACCACAAATACAATTGCATAAAACCATTTTCCGGACACCAACTCAAATGCAAGGTAAATAAAGGTCGGAATCGTTCCACCTGCCATCCAGCTGCTAATCAGCATTCCTATGAAAAAGAAAACCATGACAGCCCCCAGGCCGTTTTTGGCTCCATCCGCCATGCCTCTTTCGAGATCCGACATCTTCACTTTTTTTAAAAGGCCATATATGAGAAGAAAAAAAATAGCCAGGACAACAGGAATATGCGGAACTAATTGAAGTTTTATAATCCCAATGCCCATGCCTGCCAAAAGAACGACAGTCACGGCTACTGCTTCCAAAGGTTTTACCGTTATAGATGACTTTTCCTGATGCATGCTCTCTCTCCCATTATTTATACTTTTATACTTAAACGCTTTTATGCACGAAAGTATTCTGCGTTTTTACTATATAGATATATTAATTATTTGTCAAGAATATTCGAAAGAACAGGAAAGACTTCAGTAAAATGAAAAAGAGTGGGGAAGCCCACTCTTTTTCATTACGATGATTAATCCATCGGATTATAGAGCTGGATATCCGGATTTTTTTCCTGGAACCAGCGAAGCGCAAAGTCATTTTCAAATAAAAATACTTTTCTCTCATAGCGATCATGAACAAGCAGGCTTCTGGAATTTGAAAGGTTTTCATTAATCTTGTCATTTTCAATCCAACGGGCAATTTTTGACCCTTGCCTTTCCATTAGCACTTCCACATTATATTCATTGCGCATCCGGTGTTCAAATACCTCAAACTGCAGCTGTCCAACTGCACCGAGAAGGTATTCTTCCGTCTTGACTGTTTTAAAAAGCTGGATAGCGCCTTCCTGGACAAGCTGCTGAATCCCTTTATGGAAATGCTTTTGCTTCATGACGTTTTTCGCAGTGACCCTGACGAAAAGTTCTGGTGTGAATAGCGGCAGACGTTCATATTCAAATGCTTCTTTCCCGGAAACAATTGTATCGCCAATCTGATAGGAACCTGGATCGTATAATCCGATAATATCCCCGGCGACCGCTTCCTCGACCGTGCTGCGGTCGTCAGCCATAAATTGAGTGGACTGGGCAAGTTTGATCTGTTTCCCTGTGCGTGATAACGTAACATTCATCCCGCGCTCAAACTTTCCGGAGCAAATTCTCAGGAAGGCAATGCGGTCACGGTGAGCAGGATTCATATTAGCCTGGATTTTGAAAATGAAGCCGGAGAAATCTTCCGACAAAGGATCAATTTTACCGGAGGTCGAATTTCTCGCCTGTGGCACAGGTGCAAACTCAAGGTATGATTCAAGGAAGGTCTGGACTCCAAAGTTCGTCAATGCGCTGCCAAAGAAGACCGGGGTTAGTTCCCCCTCGCTTACACGTTCTTCAGAAAAGGCGTTCCCAGCTTCATTTAGAAGCATGATTTCTTCAAGAGTCTGCTCATACAATGAATCTTCTTTCAGCGGGTGGGTACCTTCGATTTCGCCGTCGCTGTTCAGGCTAATAAACTTTTCACTTTCCTCCACCCTGAATTGCTCAATGCGGTTATGATGGCGGTCATAAATTCCGAGGAACTGCTTTCCCATGCCAATTGGCCAGTTCATGGGGTAAGACTCGATTCCCAAAACTTCTTCCAGCTCTGCAAGCAGTTCCAGGGGTGTCTTTCCTTCCCGGTCAAGTTTGTTGATAAAAGTAAAGATTGGGATGCCTCTCATCCGGCAAACCTTGAATAATTTCAAAGTCTGCTCCTCAATCCCCTTGGCCGAATCGATAATCATGACGGCACTATCGACTGCAGTCAAAGTACGGTACGTATCTTCACTGAAATCCTGGTGACCCGGCGTATCGAGGATATTGATCCTAAAGCCATCATAATCAAACTGCATCACACTCGAAGTAACAGATATCCCGCGCTGCTTTTCGATTTCCATCCAGTCGCTGGTAGCAAACTTTCCGGTTTTCTTTCCTTTAACTGTACCGGCATCCCGGATGGCTCCGCCGAATAACAGCAGTTTTTCAGTCAGTGTCGTTTTTCCGGCATCCGGATGGGAGATGATTGCAAATGTTCTCCTTGACAAAACTTCTTCGCTTAATTTCTTCATGTTATATATCCTTTCTAAACAGCCTTTCTGCTGTACTGCCCAAACTGTAATATCGCTGGAAACCTTTTTTATTATACAGACAAAATCCCCATAAGTTCCATCATATATTCTTGATGGAAAGTTTGCAATCTGCGATTGATTATGTGCCCAGAAATGTTTGGGAAGCAAACATCAGCAGCGCCAAAGGGCTGGAAAATAAAAATGGCAGCTCTCCCGCTGCCATTTTTGCCTAATCGTATAAATTTACAACTGTTTCTCTATATCTTCAATCATTTCATCTATTGTTTCGGATACCTCATTTGTCCTTCTGGCAATCGAGATGCTGAATTCAAGCAGCTCTTTATAGGCCTCAACAGAGATCATTGTATTTGACTTCTCATATTCATTGATTTGCAAACCGATATTCTGCAAAATGACCAGGACTTCTTCCATTGAACCTTTTTGAATATCAAACATATGTTTTCCCCCTGTTTTCTATTTGTACTCATTATGGAGGAGATTGATATTTTTTTAAATGGTAAAATTTCCAATAAACTGCTGTGCCAGTGGTATAAAATAGGTAATTTTACCTAAAAACCCCCTTCAAAATCCGGTTTTCTATGTAATCATGTTAAAAACAGGAGAAAAGACCTATACTTTTCATCCTGTATTAAAGGTTTTAGTTCACTAAACGTTCATCTTTTCGATTGTTAAACTCAGTAAGTCCTCTCCCGGAATGCTGGCCTCTCCGCCGCCTTGGGCAAAGTTTGGCTTTCCGCCCCCTTTTCCATTGATAACCGGCAAGACTTCCCCTAAAAGTTCTTTCATGTTTAATTGGCCATTTTCTCCTCTTGCGCATACAAGCTGGAGCTTTTCGGCATTTTCCGCCACTAGAAGGACTGGTCTGGATTCGCCGTGGTCCACAATCGTTTTGGCGAGCTTTTGGAGCTCCTTCATTGTCCGGTTTTGGAAAACCTTTCCCAGCACCTTAGGATTTTGGTCGGACATCAATGTTGATGCTTCGTACTGGAGCAGCATTTCACTCATATCCTCCTGGGTTTTCTCCATGTGTTTCCCTTCCGCGATCATACGCTGGATAGAAGCAGGCATCTTCTCCGGAGGCGCGTTTAACAAGCCGGAGAGTTCTCTGATAAGGTCGTGCTTTTGCTGCAGTTGGGATAGCACGCGGTGTCCGCAGATAAATTCCACCCGTACTTTTTTACGCTGCCGCTCCCAGCCCAGAATTTTAATCAACCCTGTTTCCGCGGTGTTTTTTGGGTGGGTACCGCCGCAACCGTTATAATCGAATTCCGGTATAATGACGAGACGGATGTCCTCAGTCACGGACAACTGCTTTCTTAGTGGGTATCGGGAGGCTTCCTCGCGGTTTACCCACTTCGCCTCAATCCTTCGTGCATCCATGACAATCTCATTGGCCCTGCTTTCTGCAGCCCCCGCATGCTCTCGAGGAAGCTCGTCAATATCGAGGTCTATCGTCAGCGTCTCTTTGCCCAAATGAAAAGAAACGGTACGGTACCCATATAATTCTTCAAATGCCGCCGAGAGAATATGCTGTCCTGAGTGCTGTTGCATATGATCAAAGCGCCGTTCCCAATCCACAGTACATTGAACTGTCTCCACGGCTCCAGGCAAAGGCCGGTCTATATAGTGGCGGATTTCGCCGTCGACTTCCTCAACATTTATAACGGAAACTCCCTCTATACTGCCAGTATCATGCGGCTGGCCTCCTCCTGTTGGATAAAAGGCGGTTTCCTCCAGGGTTACGTACCAATTTCCCTCTTCGAGCTCCTGATTCAGCACCTTCGTTGAAAAGTCAGTTAGGTAGGCATCTCTGTAATACAATTTATGATTCATTTCCTCACACTCCGTGAATGATCTCCTCCCAGTATATCATTTTTTTCCATGCAAAAAGACAGCGGTCCGGCGCTGTCTTTTTCAGGTTCCTATTTTTTTGTAAGGTGAAAGATAATCGATTCGTAAGGGCGAAGGGTAATATTCCTGAATTCCTTGCCGGAGTCGTAATTGGATAACAGCACATTGGCTTCATATTCATCCGTTTCCACTGTGTCTGGCAGGATAAACTGTGTTTCTTTCGCATAAAAATTGGTCACAACCAGCAATTTCTCGTCACGGCCATTTCTAATATAAGCAAAAATCTCAGGATGATCTTCGAGTAACAGCTCATAATCACCGTACGTAATAATTTCGTACTCTTTCCGCAACGAAATCAATTTTTTATAATGATAAAAAACGGAATCATGGTCCGCCAGGGCATTCTCTGCATTGATATTTACATAGTTCCGGGCAACAGGAATCCATGGAGTGCCGCTTGTAAAGCCCGCATTCTTTTCATCTGTCCACTGTACAGGCGTACGCGAGTTATCCCTCGATTTGCTTTGCAGGATTTTCAGGATTTCCGCTTCTGGAACCCCTTCCGCTTTTTTGATCTTGAAAATATTCAAGGATTCTACATCGCGGTAATCCTCAATTCTTTCAAAATATGGATTGGTCATCCCAATCTCTTCTCCCTGGTAAACATATGGAGTTCCCTGCATCATATGGATAGCGGTCGCCATTGCTTTCGCAGACTCACGATGGTATTCCTGGTCGTTTCCATAGCGTGATACAATCCGGGGCTGGTCATGGTTGCACCAGAACAAAGCGTTCCATCCGCCGCCCTTATGCATTTCGACCTGCCATTTTGACAAGATTCTCTTTAACGCCAGGAAATTAAAGTCTGCAATACTCCATTTTTCTCCATTTGGATAATCCACTTTTAAATGGTGGAAGTTGAATGTCATGCTGAGTTCATTTCTCTCCGGATTCGAGTACTTAATACAGTTTTCTATCGTCGTTGAACTCATTTCGCCAACCGTCATGGCATCATACTGGGAAAATACTTCCTTGTTCATTTCCTGGAGGAATTCATGTACTCTTGGGCCGTCTGTATAAAATTTGCGGCCGTCACCCGGAGGGACAGTCCCATCATCGTCAGGGAATTCCTGGTCTTTGGAAATCAAATTAATGACATCAAGCCTGAAACCATCAACACCCTTCCTGAACCAATAATGCATCATCTCGTATACTTCCTGACGCAGTCTTTCATTCTCCCAATTCAGGTCAGCCTGGGTCACATCGAACAAATGGAGATAGTATTGCCCTGTTTCCACATCGTATTTCCATGCAGATCCGCCGAACTTTGATTCCCAATTTGTCGGTTCACTTCCATCCGGATTCGGATCTTTCCAAATATAATAATCGCGGTAGAGACTGGATTTGGACTTTTTCGCCTCCTTGAACCACTTATGCTCAGTTGAGGAGTGGTTCACGACAATGTCCATAATGATTTTGATGTCCCGCTTATGGGCCTCCGAAAGAAGGCGTTCAAAATCCTCCATTGTACCATACTGCTCATAAATTTTATAATAATCGCTTATGTCATAGCCATTATCTTTTTGCGGCGATTCATAGATTGGTGTCAGCCAAGCCACATCAATGCCCAGTTCCTTCAAATAATCCAATTTTTCAATGATTCCTCGCAGATCGCCTACACCATTCCCCGTTGTATCGTAAAAGCTTTTTGGATAAATTTGGTAAACAACCGCTTTTTTCCACCATGGTTCCGTCATATCAGCACCTCCAAAAATAAAAAGAACACCTCAGATTCCCTAATAGTTTTTATTATGGGGTTAACCAGAAGTACTATCATTAAACTATCCAGCTCTTCCTGAAACGATTTCATTGTACATGTATATACAAGTTAAGTCAAACCGCACCTATTCATCTTTTCCCCAAAGAGTCTATGCCTAACACGGGGATAAAGTTTTTCATAAAAAAAGGACACCCGCAGGTATCCCGCTCATCCTTTCGTACCGGATGAAATGTTAGAGCCCTCGATAAAATATCTCTGGAAAAAGAAAAATAAAAGGACCACCGGAAGCAATACGGTAACAGACATGGACATTAAATAATGCCACTGGGTCTGGACCGTCCCTTTGAATGTCTGCAAGCCAATCTGGAGTGTATACATGCTTTCATCATTTATATATAAAAGCGGGCCAAGCAGATCATTCCAGGCCCCATTGAATGAAAAGATCGCTACAGTAATAAGAGCGGGCTTGGTCAGAGGGAGCATGATGTGCCACCAGATTTTCAAGTGGCTGGCCCCGTCAAGATAGGCTGCTTCAATTAGCTCGTTGGGAATGGTCATCATGAATTGCCTTAACAGGAAAATAAAAAAGGCACTGCCCAGGAATGCCGGGACGATTAAAGGCAGATAGGTGTTAAGCCATCCAAGCTTAGAAAACAGGATATATTGTGGAACCATTGTGACAAATCCCGGAATCAGCATGGTCGAGAGGACGAGGATAAAGAGAGTGTCCCTTCCCTTGAAACGGATTTTCGCAAACGCATAAGCAACAAGCGAATTGATAAAAACAGCCCCGATTGTCCCGCACACCGCAATAAAAAGAGTATTTAGCGCCCATCTGGTAAATGGGGCAGTCTGCCATGCTTCAATATAGTTGGAGAAATGAAATTCTTTTGGGATAAAGGTTGGCGGATACTGAGCTATTTCTGCGGGAGACTTAAGCGATGTCGAAATCATCCACCACAACGGCGCCAACACAAATACACTTCCCAATATCAATAGGAACACAACAATGGTGTTTTTCATCTTCTCCCTAAACTTCTTGCTTTTGTAAAAGGCATGTGCGGATGCCGTCTTCATTTCCTGTCGCCTCCTTCATAATAAACCCAGCGCTTGCCAAGCTTCAGGTTTATCACAGTCAAGATCATGACAATAATAAATAGCAGCCAGGCCATCGCCGAAGCATAACCCATATCAAAGACTTTGAAAGCATTGTTCCACATATGGAGGTTATAGAACAATAAAGAATTTGCAGGTCCCCCGCTGCCGCTCTCCGTCATGACATAAGCTTCCTGGAAAATTTGAAATGCGCCTATTGTACTGGTGATGACATCAAAGAATATGATCGGCGAAATCATTGGCAGTGTTATATACCGCAGCCTCTGCCAAAGTCCTGCTCCATCCAGCTCAGCAGCCTCATACATTTCCTTTGACACTCCCTGGAGACTCGCCAGATACAAGAGCATCCCGCCGCCGACACTCCACATTTTCATGAGCAGCAAGGCAGGCTTGGTCCATTCCGGGTCAAACAGCCATGCAGGTCCTTCTATTCCCACCCATGCCAAAACGGTGTTAACAAGTCCTGTAGAGGGACTGAGAAGCTGCATCCATAAAAAATAGACGGCTACTCCCGACAGGATGGAAGGCAGGTAGTAAATTGTCCGGAAGACCTTCATTCCTTTTAGCTTCTGGTTCAGAAGCAGCGCGAGCAATATAGCCCCTGCTGTTGTCAGCGGAACGGAGAAAGCTACATAATATAATGTGTTTGCAAGCGATGTCCAAAAAAGGTCATCGAGTGTAAACATCGTCCGGTAATTCTGAAACCCGACAAAATTCATTTTTGAAGTAATATTGTAGTCTGTGAAACTGGCAAATAGAGAAAATAATAACGGTCCAAGGGTCAAGCCAAAAAATCCGACCAGCCAAGGACTGATAAAAAGATAGCCTGTCAGAGTATCTCTTGTCTTTTTGCTAAGCTTGCTTCTCTTGCTTGCAGCTGCAGGCTCATGCAAATAAGCCGATTCTGGCTGCCGTATCGTTTCTGTCGTTTTCATCCCCTTGAGCCACTCCCTCTCTAATCCTTACTTAAAGAAGAGAGAAAATGAATTTCTCTCTTCTTTGTTCCAGCCATTGAGCTGACCGGAGCTATTCCCTTTTCAGTTTGCTGACATCGCTTTCGGCTTTTTTCAGTCCCTCTTCGGGAGAAATTTTGCCTAACAGGATATTGTCTACTACCGGGTTGATCCTGCTGTGATAGTCAGGATATTCCACTGGGACAGGAAACATTTTGGTCTGCTGGAGATTCTCCACTGTCGCCTGGTAGACCATTTGTTCATCTCCCGTCAATTCGCTAGCTACAGCTTCCGCTGCTTCAATATTGGCTACATTGTCAAAGTTCTTCATAGCCCAATATTTTTGTCCCTCTGGACCAGTCAAATACTTGATAAATTCCATTGCTTCTTCCGGATGGTCGGCACCTTTAGGAATTTCGGCGACGAACCCTCCGCCTTCAGCCCAATGCCCTGAATCTTCATCAAAAGATGGCAGTGGGGCCACACCAAACTCAAGGTCTTGGCCGTAATCACGGATTTGCGTATAGAATGTGCCGATATCCACCCACATAGCTACTTTTCCGGCAATAAACGGATTGGACTGTTCACTTCCAAATTCCGCCTGGTACGTTTGAACCGTCTTCTCGCCAAGACGCTCCTTCCAGCCTAACAGCCAGTGGAGGGCTTCCGCTTTTCTTGGTGTATCGATTGCCAGTTTCCCATTCTCAATAAAACCTTTTCCATCATCCGCATTGGTCATCCAGCTTGAAGCTCCAATGCTGCCCCATAGTGGATAAAAGCCGATTCTTTCATACTGGTTTCCAGTTTTCACATCAAGCTTCTTCGCATATTCTTCCAGCTCTTCCCAGGTTTGAGGCGGAGCTTCCGGGTCAAGTCCAGCTTCTTTAAAGGCAGCCTTGTTATAAAACAATAGTCGGGTATCGGTATTGAATGGAACCGCATATGTTTTGTCCTGATAAACAACTGTCTCCCATAAATGCGGGTAAAACTGTTTTTCAAAGGATTCATCTATGTATTGGCTTAAATCCTCTACCTGCTGGTTTTCAGCTCTCTGTGAAACTGTGTTGATATCATTAATAATGACATCTGCCGGGTTGCCTGCCGCAACGGAAGCCAGATTTTTAGTCCAGATATCTCCCCATGGCAGGAAGGTATGCTTAACATGAATGTCATCCTGGGATTCATTGAAATTGGCAATTATCTTTTCAATGATCGGCCTCCTTGTCTCAGATCCCCAAAAAGTCCAAAAATCGACAACCACCTTGCCATCTTCCGTTTTCTCTGCCTGTGCACTGTTTTCATTTCCTGAACATCCAGCCAGAAATCCCATAAACAGCAAGACAGCGAGCAGTAAATTTCTCTTTCTATCCATGTTTTATCCCCCTGTGTTTAAATGATAAAGTCCTAAATCAGGATATACCCTTTCCGCTCACCCGCTAAACCAGGGAATGTCAGTTTCCCCCGATTTTTCACGATTTTTGTTGCGGCTTCCGATTTCTAAATGGGCTACTTTTTTTTGGCCAATTTATTGCACAAATTACTGCTTCTGAATAGGATATATTGACAATTTAAAAGGAGGTAGTTACGAATGTCTGATGGACGCTGCGGATACGGCGGAGGTTTCGCCTTGCTTGTTGTTTTGTTCATTCTATTGATCATTATTGGTGCTTCTTGGGGTTACGGCTACTATTAAGCCCGAACTCACTCAACTGGAAAAAGTGTCCGGATAATCCGGACACTTTTTTGCGCCCAGTCTTCACACCAAAAAGACCGCTTAACATAGGCGGTCTTCCTGATTAGGCAAATTGTTCCTGGGTGCTCTCCTGCTGGAGGTAGACCAGCGCCTCTTTATCAGATGAGACTGGAAGCTTGAATTCTGTTTTATACTCTTCCGGTCCTTTGCCGGTTATGATCACCCAGTCTCCGTTCTTCGCCTGATTCCAGGCCATTTGGATAGCCAAGGTCCGATCAGGAATGACAGACCCCTTTTCCTGGCCAAAACGGTCATTCAAATCTCTAAGCTCCCTTATCATCTCCTCTTCCGGGATCCCATTTAAATCATCAAAAGTAAGGATGAATTTATCACACATACCCGAAGATGTCCTTACCATATGCTCCCGCTTGGAAATGTCGCGGTCACCCCGGAATCCATATATATGGGTAATATGCCTTGCATTATGGTCTATAGCCGCCTGCAGGCAGTATTCAATCGCATCCTGCGTATGGGCGTAATCAATAATAAAGGTTGCTCCTGAAGGATGGGGCACCATTTCGAATCTTCCGGGAACCCCTGGGAAATGCTCAAGCGCATGGACGATTTCTTCCGGTGCCAAACCAATTTCCAAAGCAGTCAAAAAGGCGAGCGCCGCATTAAAAACATTATGGCGGCCCGGACAGGGGAGGTTAACTTCATACCGGTGCAGACCAGTATTTAGAGTGAAAGTTGTTTTTCCATTCAAAACAATGTCTTCAATCACTATATCGTGGGCTCCCTTGCATCCCAGCGAGGCAAAAGGAACGCCTTTACCGTCCAAATCGGTGCCTAAGCGTTCACCCCAATCGCTTAACACGGAAATAACGGCTTTCCCTTCAGGCTTTAAATAATCAAACATTGAAACCTTAGCCTGATAGTACTCATCCATCGTCTGGTGGTAGTCCAGGTGATCATGGGACAAGTTTGTGAACAAACCATAATCTATTTCAAGTCCTTCTGCCCGGCCCTGCACCAGGGCATGGGAGGATACCTCCAAAATCGCAAATTCATCCTGGCTCTTTGATAAAAGTTCCTGAAGCAAAAGGGCGTCAGGGGTGGTATTTTCAGGCTTGTACACTTCATTATTAATCATGTAAGCAACGGTCCCCAGCAAGGACGCGGATTTGCCTGCCGAATTAAGGATATGTCGAATCATGAACGCCACCGTCGTTTTTCCGTTGGTTCCCGTTATGCCAATCACCTTTTTCTTCCGTGAAGGAAAGCCATAAAAAATACTGGCCAATTGGCCAAGAGCTATGCGGCTGTCAGCCACCTTGACATAAGGGATGGGTAATGATAAATCCATTTCCCCCACAACAGCAACAGCCCCATTTTTGATTGCTTCCTCAATATAGCCATGCCCATCACTTTCGTAACCAGAAATAGCTACAAACAAATCACCTTTTTTTATTTTACGCGAATCCTTTTGGATTCCCAGGATATCAACATCTTTTGGATGCAGATCTTTTTCGAGTCCCAACCCCAGGTTTTCGAGCAGCTTAACTAATTTCATTGCCATAACTCCCTTTTTTCCTGCCATCAATCTTTAGCAAACAGTTAAATGAAAATATTACGTCTCCTTTTATATTCCCTAATTAATAAAACTTATCCATGTTTTTGCCGACTTCTTGGGCTGCCATTTGAAAATAAGAAATTGGGCTCAGCTTTTATTGCAGAAATAAAAAAAAGGCCGAGCGCCGCTCAGCCTTCCTTCCTAAATTGTTGGGAATTCCTTGCATATCGGTGGAAGTATTTAGCATCCAGCCTGCTATGCTGATTTAATAAATAGGCTGACCTGGTGGCTCCTTCCTTTCTCAAAGTGTTTAAGGCCTCAATCATCTCCTTTGCCATTTTTACACCTATGCCATGTCCAAAATATTGGTCATTACCAAGGAATACGGCATTTTCCCCCAGCCATATCACCTGTTTATGGTCAGGGTTATAAAAATACACTACATCCCCAGGAATGAATTCTGTTCCCCTTCGAGTCACAATGACTAGGTCAGGGTCATAATTCCAGTTCCAGACCAGCAGACCTCCAAACAAATAATTAAAGTCGGATGGACGAATGGAATCCAATACGGCTTTATAGAAAATGAAAACCATGGCCGTTGAACATTCGAAGCCATAGATTTTCCCATTATTGAAAACATCCCTGATTGCATCAGACGGAAGTACGTCCGGCCGCAAAAGATAGCCACGGCTGCTCCGGACCCAGTATGCGGGATTAAACTGTGAATACTGGAACGTAGTAAAGGCTGCCCCGCTTTGATGCATCTGGTGGGCTGCATTCATGATATTTTCCCTAAGCTGAAGCTCGAATAATAACTCACCAGGTGTAAAAAAACTGAAGATTTCCCTGCTTGCATTCATTGCCATAAATATCTCTCTTTTTACCCCTTGAAGGCTGTCGGGATGAATCCCGTTCGGAGCGGTTGCAATCCTGATCATATTGCCCTCCTTCCAAAGAGTTCCCTTTAAGAAAAGCGCAAGCGCCTTGCTTGTTAAAGAAAATGCCATTATAGAATAGTATGAGGGCTTCCATTCATTAAGAAGCAAAAAAAACTCAAATCCATTTGGATTGAGCTAAAAGATTATTTTTTCGTTTTGCTGGAATTTTCCCCGCAATAGCTGATAAATTGCTGAACTTTCGAAAAGTCCTCATACAGCATCAGCAGCAAATCTCCTGCGTTTGAAAGCTCCCATGCTTTTATAAACGCTTCAACTTCTGCCGGAACCAAATGAATTTGGTTGTCTGAAAGGCTGGTGCATGCTGCTTTTTTCAGGATAGCGGGAACCTCCAATGATCTTCTCCCTCTTAATTCGGCATCTTCTTTAATAATCATGATATCCGATTTGGATGCTGCCAGCCGTCCAAGGTCTTTAATATCATCATCAAGCCTGTCTCCCGGCGCAGAAAGGACGGTAATGACCCTCTTGGCATTCATTGCCTGAACAGCTTCGAAAATTGCCTTCAGTCCGGCGTAATTGTGGGCATAGTCAATAATGATTTGTCTGCCTTCCTTATCAAGCTTATTGAAGCGCCCCTTCGAAAAGTGAAAGTCAGGCAGGAACGATAAGGCTCTTTCTTTAAGTACCTCCATTTCGATTCCTTGTGCATAGGAAGCCGCTAAGGCTTGCAGTAGGTTGGCGAGGTTATGCCTGGCCGTGCCATTAAAGGTTACCGGGATATCCCGGGCCGGCAGGAAAGGAATCTTTTTCCCTTTATCGCTGCAGATAATCTGTCCGGATCTGTCGACATACCATGATGTTCTCCCCTTTCGCAAAGAGTCCTGGATATGAATATTCCTCTCTTCCAGGGAAGTATAGACGATCTGGCCTTTTGAATAGGAAGCCATCTTGGCAACCTCCGGGTCATCAGCATTAAGCACACAGCTGCCGCCTTCTATCACAACTTCTGGAATCAGCCTTTTTAGTTTAACCAGCTGGTCAAAGGTCTCGATGCCATCAAGACCTAAATGATCTTCGGCAACATTCGTCACTACACCCACATCGCAATAACGAAAGGCCAATCCTTCCCTGAGAATGCCCCCTCTGGCTGTTTCAAGGACAGCGATATCTACCTGTGGACTGGCCAGTACCTTTCTGGCGCTGATTGGCCCGCTGCAATCCCCTTCATCAATGCATTGGCTGCCAATATACACGCCATCGGAATTGGTCATCCCGACTGTTCGGCCATCAGCATCAAGAAAGTGTGCGATCATCCGCGTTGTTGTTGTTTTGCCATTAGTACCAGTTACGGAAATAATCGGAATGGACGCTTCCTCCCGATCCCTGAAAAGGTAATCAACAATTGCTTTGCCGGCATCCCTGCTTTTGCCTTTGCTGGGAAAGTGGTGCATCCTGATGCCGGGTGCCGCATTCACCTCGATGATGGCTGATTCTTCAAAGCAAAAAGGCTTTGTTATATCCCTGCTGACCAGGTCGATTCCTGCAATATCAAGTCCCACTGCCTTTGCGGCTGCCACAGCAATCTCCACAACGGTGGGATGTATTTCATCCGTTACGTCAATGGCCTGCCCCCCAGTAGAAAGGTTGGCGTTTCCGACCACCTGGACTACCTGCCCCCTTGACGGAACAGAATCGAGGCTAAGATTAAATTTCTCCAGGAAACAGGCTACAGTATAATTGAAAGGGATTTTCGTCATTGGTTTTTCATGCCCCTCCCCTCTAAGGGGATTTTCATTCTCGATTTCTATCAATCTGCGTATGGAATCGTGGCCGTTCCCAATGATAAATGGCGGCAGGCGGAGACTGGCCGCGACTAATTTGCCATCCACAACCAAAAGCCGGTAATCATGACCCTCGTAATATTGCTCAATGATATACTCTTTAACATGACCATCCATACAATGAACCACATTAAACAGTTCCTGCTTATTCTTGATATTTGTGATCACTCCCTGACCCTGCCTGCCGTTCCGTGGCTTAATCACAAGCGGAAATCCAACTTTGCCCGCCGCCTTAAAAATTTCTTCCAAGGAGGCCACTATTTCTCCTTTGGGAACAGGCAAGCCACAGCTATGAAGAATATCCTTTGTAACTTGTTTATCACATGAGTTTTCCACAGCCATGAACGAGGTCTGGCTGGTGATCGTTGCCTGGACAAACTTTTGCCTGGAGCCTGTACCCAGACGAATCAAACTGTCTTTGCCTACCCGTTCAGCCGGGATTTTTTTTCGGATTGCCGCTTCCAGGATGGCTTCTGTACTCGGGCCTAATTTATTCTCATAGTACAGTTCGGAAATACGTCTTACATATCCTGCCACATCAATCTGCTCGCTCCCGCCAAGAATCCGAAGGACAATCTGCTTTGCCGCTTCAAAGGCAAAATACCCGGACTCGGGCTCTTTACATTCAAAAGTGACAAAGTAAATACCTTTTTGCCTGCTGGTGACAGTCTTTCCATGCGAAACCTTCACTCCTGCCAAATTTTGAAGTTCAATTGCCATATGTTCCAGGATATGCCCCATCCACGTTCCTTCGGTGAGCCGATCAACAAATGCCCCTTCATAACCCATGGAACATGTATGCTGGCGCAGCCCGGGAAGCAGTGTAAGGAGCTTTTCCTGAAAGCCGCCAATTAAATTTGAAGGCTGGTACTCCAGTTCTTCCAAGTCCAATTCAATCCATATAGTAGGTTTATAATTAAAGTAATTGGGACCTTTTAAGTACCTTACACGATTAATCTTCATTCTGGTGACCCTTTCCTTTCATAATCTTCCTGGAGGACAGGTTAAAGCCATAGCCATCTGTCAGGGCATGCAGCTTAAAGTCCGTGATTGTCAGTTCTTCTCCTCCATTTTCCGACCGGACAAAATCCACAAGCCTTCCATCTTTTCCGTCTATTATAAAAACCTGATGTTCTCCTATTACACCAAACTCGTCCCCATTCACGATGATGGCAGTATTTTCGTCAATGCCGATCCCGATTAGCTCCTGATTCTCTGCAATTGCCCCTATCAGCCTTCCAAACCGGCCTCGCTGGGAAAAATGCTGGTCAATTAGAAGCTCCTTCTTGAATCCAAAGCCCTTTCCCATTTCAATCTTAAGCCGTTCTTCTTCATTACTCTTCATTTCGGCATACACAATCATTTCTTCACCCATGATGGAAGCCCCGGCACTTGTTCCGGCAATCAGCATGCCAGATTGCCATTTATCGTATATCAGCTGGTGCAGCCTGGTTCCCCTGATAAACTGAGAGAGCCTTTTCTGGTCGCCTCCCGTGATGAATAAGGCGGATAGATTGGCAGCTTTCTCAATAATATCAGTAGATTCGGCCTTGGCCCGGGAATCCACTTGCAAAACTTCAATTTTGTCTACCCCAAGCTTTTTAAAGACGTCAATATAGTCCGCACTCACTTCATTTGGGATTTGGGAAGCTGTCGGCAATATCGCGATTCCTCCATTTTTCAAATCTCCTGCAAGGTGAATAAACGTTTCCAGAATCTCTCCCTCTGTACATTTTTCTTCATTGCCGCCAATAATCAGCAATTTGCCTGCACTCATTTTAGTTTTTCACCTTTCTTTTCAATATCGTACGCACATAGCATATTCCGTTCGGCCATTAAGGCCAGAAGAATATATAGTATATTCCAAGCTGGTATAAGCTATTCTCCAAATCAAGAATTTTTGCCCCTATAACAGGTTACCCAAACACGGCTTGTTTTCATTCGTCCAGAATCGGGTACTGTAAATTATCACTGAATACAAGGAGGTTACAATGATGAATAATGATAAGAACAACTCTGTTGAGCAAGAACGAAAGAAGGAACACAATATCGACATCGAACCTCAGCGTGAAGGAGATAAAACCAAAACGAAAGAAGATAACAATAAATGAGGCAGGAAAAGCGCAAATCAATGGATAATCCTGAACAGTACCCTACTGACAAAGAAAGCCTTCATGACATGTTTGAAAGTGAGCAGACAGTCGATGCCCTGCCAGTCGAAGATTTAAAACAGGAGCAAGCCGAAGAAAAAAATGGATCCATCATAAAAGATAATTCATCAACACAGGAGAAATACAAAGTGGATTATGAGGAAAAATGAGGGGAAGCTGCTTCCCAGATTGTCGAGAAAGAGTTCTTTCTCGACAATTTTTTATGCCACGGGGCTTGTTTAGAACTGCTCCTGATGTTTTTTCTTCGGGAGCAGTCCGGATGGAAGGCTCATTCGGTCTTGAGGCCCCCTTTTCTCCGCAAGTTGTTTCACTTTTTTTCTGCTTCCTCTTCTTTTAATTTTTAAAGCCCTTACATTGTATATTGTCAATCTTTCGTAATAATTTCCTCAATAGAACCAATTGAAGAAGCCGTTCTTCTATCGTATTATAAAATCATGCTCGATAATGTGAAATTTTTCACAAATCAAAAAAAAGCGGCTTGTTCGCTTATGTTTTCAGGAAATCTTGTGATTCATTTTGCATAAATTTAACCTATCATTTATCAGAAAGAAGGAATTATCTTGAAAGCAAAAAAAATTGTTATTCTTGGCGGAGGGTACGGAGGACTGGTTACTAGCAGAAAGCTGGGCAAACTCTTAAGAGAAGGAGAGGCTGAAGTAACTCTTATCAATAAGCATGATTATCATTATATTGCGACACAGCTACATAAAACAGGGGCCGGTACAGCCACTGACGATAAAATAACCATCCATATCCCTAATTTGATTCAAACCGATAAGATTCGGTTCAAAAAGGGCGTCATTGATTCAGTAGATTTTAACAGCCAGCAAGTGCATCTTGAAAATGGTGAAAAAGTTTCCTATGATTATTTGCTGCTTTCTCTCGGTTTTGAAGTAGATACCTTTGGGATTCCTGGTGTTAAGGAGAACGCTTTTAAGATTCGCAGCTTCAGGAGTACGAAGGCCATTTACTATCACCTCCTGCATCAGTTCGAAGCCTACAAGGAAGACCGAGATCCTTCCAGGCTAACCTTTGTGGTTGCCGGTGCCGGTTTTACAGGAATTGAAATGATTGGTGAACTGGCAGAAGCCATACCGGGAATGTGCAAAATCTACAATATTCCAGTTTCGGAGACAAGAATCATCAACGTGGAAGCTTCGGGTTCCGTCCTGCCAGGCTTTGACCAAAAGGCCATTGACTATACTTCTAATTATGTGAAAAAGTACGGAATCGAGCTCATGACTTCAACTAAAATACTTGAATGCACAGACACTGCCATTAAACTTGACAACGGGACTACCCTGCCTTCGAGAACCTTAATTTGGTCCGGCGGTGTCAGGGGCAACACCCTGCTTGAAAAGCTGGGACTGCCAATTGAAAAAAGCAGGGTCAAGGTTGACCGGCACCTTCGGGTTCAAGGCATGAAAAACGTTTTTTGCATCGGAGACGCAGCGCGTTTTATGAAGAACGAAACAGAGGCTCTTCCTCCTACTGCCCAAGTGGCGATCCAGCAGGCCGAACTGTGCGCTCCAAATATCATTGCCGCGCTGAGGGGAGAAAGTTTGCGTGAATTCCAGTACAGCCATAAAGGAACAGTTGCCTCCATTGGCAACACGGCCGCCGTTGGCAATGTATTCGGATTTAAAATCAACGGACTGTTTGCGGCTTTTATGAAACAAGTAATCGAAGCTAGATATTTATTTGTATTGGGCGGTCCCACACTTGTCATCAGGCAATTTTCAAAGTTAGCCAAGCCTTATTTAAAGACTGCTCCCCAAAATAAATAACAAGAGCGGACACGCCTTGCTCAGCCACGACAAGCTCGGAAGACGGATAGCTTCTAAGTGTCACTTTAAAGGCAGGCCTTTAACAGGCCTGCCTTCGTTTACATGTTTCCAACTGTTAAAGGCTGCTCGGGCGGGCGTTTCCCCCTCTGAAGCTCTCGAATGGTAAGCCCAAAATCCATTTGCAAATGGGGGTAGTCCTTGAAGTGCTTCCAATCTCCGCCCCATTCAAAGCCAAGTCCCCTAGCAAGTTCAACCACTTCAAGCCAATCCGATTGGCCATTTCCATTGCCGTCATATTCCATGTCCCAAAGAGCTTTCCCGCTGTCAGCCTTTAAGGCAAAATCAATCGCTAAACCAAAGTTATGAAAGGACTCACCGCCTTGGGCATGGGTGACAATGTTCCCGCCAGCCGTCCTCCCCCTGGCATATAAGGAATCCTGCTCTTCAAAACTTCTGAATCCATCCGTAATAATAATTGAAATCCCTTTGTCTGCCGCCTGCCGGACAAGCAAATCCGCCTGCTGTGCAACATGGGGATGAAGGCCCTCGGGCAATGGTATATCTTCATTCAGGCCTGGCTGGTCAAGAAATTTGAAATATAGAACCAGAACAGCCAACACGAATATAAATGGCAGGACTGCACTGTTGGACCTTTTCTTTTTCACTGCAAATCCTTCCTTTCATTGTATTTATAATAACGAACAAGATGCCCATTTGGTTTCATTAAAAAAGAGACCTTCTTACAGACCCTTCTCATTGATTCTACCACTCTCCTTAAAATTGCCGCTTTATGGAGATTCAGAGGGTTTCCCAATGAAGGTAGCGGAAATGGCCAATAAGTAATAAATAGTTTGAAAATTGTCAAAAGGGATTGTCGAATCCAGCCAAAGCATGTAAAATTTTTCTAAGACGGTCTGAATGCGGTGGTGATGCTAATGGAAATAACCAGGCACTTTTTATTCAATTTATCCCTCTTGCTTATCTTCATGTTTATTTCCTTGATGTGGACAGAGCGCATAGGCACGAATTCCATACCAAAGCGGACCGCCACGCTTTATTATATATCGAGCATTTTCCTTTGTTTCGCTTTCTCTTATAACCTGACTGACACCATTAGACTTGACCTTCGGGATGTACCTGTCATTATCGGCGGCCTTTACCTGGGAATCGGCCCGTTGCTGGCAGCAACAGCCATCCTGACTCGGGCTCTTGACGGCATAGATTCCGGGATCCTCACCCACATTCTTTTTTACGGGTTGCTGGCGTTCTCTCTCTGGCGTCTCCACCCTTGGTTTATCGGCCAGAAAGCAAAATGGAGAATCATCTTTGCCGTATTGGCGACTTTCATAGTAAGTTTCGGAACAGTGGTTCATATAGAATGGATCAATCCCCCCCATGAGAAATTTGATGTATGGATGGCCTATCTGTTCATTCCATCACTAGGTACATGCATATTGGCTTACTCTGTCGAATTTGTAAGAAAGAATTTATTAATGAGAAAACATCTGATCAAATCTAAAAAGCTAGAGGTGGTTGAACAAATGGGAGCCGCCATTTCACACGAGATTCGCAATCCATTGACAGCAGCAATTGGCTTTGTCCAGCTGCTCCAGGAAGACAGGGTACAGCCATCCAAACGTAAGGAATATCTTTCCCTGGTGAAGGGGGAACTGGAATCAGCAGAGAAAGTGATTCAGGATTATCTAACCTTTTCGAAGCCTTCCTTCGGAGCTGTGGAAGTCTTAAATATCAGGCGGGAACTTGCCCATGTACTAACGATAGTTCAGCCATTGGCCAATAAAAATTCCGTTCGGATTACTTCAGATTTTGCAGGGGTTGGCTTTGTTGAAGGGGATCGCCAAAAGTTCCGGCAATGCTTTTTAAACGTTCTGAAAAATGGCATTGAAGCCATGCCATCAGGTGGCGAACTGGTCGTTGAAACTCTTTTCACCCCTGCACATGTGGGGATTACCATTAAAGATACCGGAATTGGGATGACCAAAGACCAGCTGGACAGGCTGGGAGAACCGTATTATTCAACCAAGGAAGGGAAAGGCACAGGGCTTGGCATGATGGTGGTGTACAGTATTGTGCGGGCGATGAAGGGGACGATACAGGTGGAAAGCAGTGAAGGAGAAGGCACAGCCTTTCATTTTATGTTTCCTTCCACAAGAAATATCCGAAAGGAAAACCTCTCTTAGGAAACGGCCTTATGGCTGGGACTACCCATAATGGCATCCACTGCAAGTGACATTCATGCGGGAGACACAGAAAGAGGCTGGAGAATTCTCCAGCCTCTTTCCTGTCAGGAAACTTCCTTATCGGTAATCTTATATTCTTCTTCCCAATACTCAGCATTTTTGATGCCTAGTTTTGTGGAATTGAATACAGGATCAAGTCCTTGTTTTTTCTGTTCTTCATAATCTTTGAGGGCAATCAATGCAGGCTTAGCCAGGATTAGAATGGCGATAAGGTTCAGCCATACCATCAAGCCAAGGCCTACGTCGCCCAATGCCCATGCGAGTGTAGCCGTTTTGACGGCCCCGTAAAAAGTTGCTCCAAGGATAACAATTTTAAGAATGAACATAGCCGGTTTGCTGTTTTTTCCTCTAGTCAAGTAAGCGATATTCGTTTCAGCCATATAATAGTAAGCCATGATTGTGGTAAAGGCAAAGAAGAATAGGGAAATGGCCACAAAGCCTGCTCCAAACCCTGGTATGGCGGATTCCACTGCTGCCTGTGTAAATCCTGGCCCCGCCTCAACACCCGGCAGGTTTTCCACAATTGGTGTAGTACCATCAGGCCCTACAGTATTAAAGGAACCCGTAAACAGGATCATAAACGCAGTAGCGGAACACACAAATAATGTATCGATGTATACGGAAAACGCCTGAACCAACCCCTGTTTGGCAGGGTGTGATACTTCGGCCGCTGCAGCTGCATGAGGCCCTGTTCCCTGGCCGGCTTCGTTCGAATAAATCCCGCGTTTGACACCCCATGCAATCGCACTGCCAATAATTCCCCCAAACATGGAGTCAGCTCCAAAGGCTGAGCTGAAGATCAGGGCAAATACACCTGGGAGCTCCGTTATATTCATTCCGATTATCACCAGGGCTACCAGAATATAGCCGACAGCCATGAATGGCACAGCATATTGGGCAACAGTAGCAATCCTTCTGACGCCGCCAAAAATGATCAAGCCCAGCAGTATAACAAGCATAATTCCTGTGATTGTCGGGCTTAATCCAAATGCATTTTCAAGGCCCAATGCAATGGAGTTTGACTGGATTCCCGGCATCAGTATGCTCATGGCAAGGAGAGCTGAAATGGCAAAAAGGACGGCAAACCATTTGATCCCGATTCCTTTTTCAATGTAGTAAGCCGGGCCCCCGCGGTAAACACCGTCCTGCTTGACTTTATAGATCTGGCCTAAAGTAGACTCTACAAACGCGCTGCCTGCCCCGATAAAAGCGATTGCCCACATCCAAAAAACCGCACCTGGCCCCCCCATCGCAATGGCGGTCGCAGTTCCTGCGATATTCCCAGTCCCGACCCTTCCCGACAGGGCAAGTGATAATGCCTGGAATGAGGATACCCCGGCAGCTGAACTTTTCCCCTGGAACATAAGCAATACCATATCCTTGATGTGCCTGACTTGCAAAAATCTCGTTAAAATAGAAAATAATAGCCCCACACCCAAACAAATATAAATAACCGGGGTGCTCCACAATACACTATTAAGCCAGTTTACTATTGCTTCCACTTCTTTCCCTCCCATACTTATTAAATTTTCTCTATATTTTGAATTATATGCAATTAATGTGTACAGCACAATATATGTAAAGAAAAATTTTAAAAAAATGTGTAAGGAATGTTGACATAATTAATCATTAAGTGGCCCGGAAGACTTTGCGGAACACAAAACAGCCGCCTCCCAAAGGAAGCGGCTTAAGTTATGACTGAACTTAACGGTCTTTATAATCGCTGCTCATATTTCTCTCTGTGAACTTTCCTTCAGCTTCTGATTCAATGTTTACTTCCTCGCGTTTCAGATTCTCCCTTACCTTTTCTGTTTCTTGTACTTCACGCTTGCCAACTACCAATTCTTCTTTTACTACCGGCTTTTTATGGACTTCCACCTTTTCCTCCATAATTGGAACCCGAATGGTTTCGTCATCACCTGTTACAGTATCCGCTGTTTCTTCATTGACAGCGCGCCTTTCTACATATACCTCTTCCCGTGTAACCGGAACATTGATGGTTTCCTGATCTTCCACTACCTCTTTGTGGATTTCCACTTCACCGGCCTGGACACGTTCCTTGGAAATATCAAGCTGCTCTTCTTTTAGCTCAAGGGATTGCTCTACCGTATCTGCTCCCCTATCAATTCCTGCTGTGTCATATGCATTGACAGAATCCGCATAAGAGTCACGTTCTCTATCCGATGCAATAACACCGCCTTGAGGCACCGCCCCTTCCGTTAAGAGAATGATACGGCCATTGCGGACATCCCCTTCGTATTCTCTCGCAGCATCCTCGGATAATCCCACTCCGACCAGTCTGTCGCTTAAGGAAGGTGAATTTCCGCCCAAATTATCATCGCCATCAAAAACGTTTAGCAAGTTCTGCCAGAAACCGCCCTTGTTTTCATTTTCCCTGTTAACATTGCTTACGTCTTCCGTCACTACGCCTGTCCGATTTTCAAATGCAGGCGACAGATCCGGTGTGTCTCCAATGATGGAAAAGTCCTGGACTGAATATCCTTCTTTTTTGTACCTTTCAATTGCTTCTATTAAATCCTCCTGGTTATCAAAAACACCAACTACTTCTTTAGCCATAAATATTACCTCCATTCAAAATCATTCTGGTAAACCAGCATTTCTCCTGGTAATCAGGATATACCCGCGATCAGAGTTTATCCAAACATCTAATTTTTTTTCGAGGCTCCATATGGGAGGGAATCGCTGTTGAAGGTTTGGACAGTGACCCCATGAGGAATATGTAGGTATTCTATAACTTTTGGAGGGACATCCATTGAGTAAGAAGTACATAATTGCCATATGTTTATCAATGATTTTTTCACTGGCACCTGCTGCCTCCGCCATAGAGCAAAACAACAAGGTCATTCTCCTTTCTGTTGACGGAATGAGGAATGATCTAACTCTTCAATATATGCAGGACGGGTCTCTTCCCCATATTCAATCACTTGCCGAAAGTGGAATAGCCGCAGAACATTCCATTACGGTCACCCCTTCCCTGACTGCGCCTTCCCATGCGGCGATGGCTACAGGTGCTTTGCCTTCCGAAACGGGTATGGTCAGCAATAAATGGCAGGATCCTGAAGAGCCTTTAGCCAGGAAAGAAAACGCCTTTAAGGAAAACCTTGATAAGATTCCCCTATGGGAAGAAGCACGAAAAAGCGGAAAGGTCACCGCTACAGTCCTGTTTCCAGGGGCAAATCCAAGTGCGGATGAGAAAGGTGACTATTCCGTCTATTATGGTGAAACATTGGCTGAACACTCCTATGAAAAGCTTTCCTTCGAGCCCGCTGGCCGCCTGGATTCAGTGCCTAAAAGTTTCAGCCCTGTCATGGAAGCAAAGATTCCCGTTCAGCTGAAAGATGCATCAAATCTCCATCTATCCCTGTTAGCAGTTGACACCATAGATGACTCAGAAAAAAAATATGACACCTTTATCTTAAGAGACGCGGAAGAATTGAATAAAGACGTTGGACAGACCAAAAACCAGGAATGGGGAGCCTTCCCCCTAAAGATAAATGATGAAAACGCAGGCTTTTGGTATAAGGTAAAAGCTAATGAAAACCTGGAAGAATCCTATTTTTACCAAACAGAAATCAAATCGGCCGTTTTTGGCGGTCCGGAAGAGTTTGAAGAGGAAATTATTGATCAATTCGGCTTTTTTCCTGTCCAGGAAGATGTCAAGGCCTTCGAGGAAGGCTGGATTTCACGGAAAGAATATGAAGAAATCGGAGCGAGATTTGCGGATTGGGTAAGTGATGTCACCCTTCACATTAAAGACAAATATAAACCTGACCTGCTGATGGCCTATATTCCCCATATTGACCATGAATCACATCACTTTTTGCTGGAAAATCCCAGGCAGCCCGGCTATTCAAAAGAAAAGTCTGCGGAATATATGGATTACGTAAAATGGTCATACCGAGTTGCGGACTCTGTAGTTGGCAGGATAACTGACAGCCTTGGGAAGAATGACCATTTCCTGCTTGCCTCCGATCATGGAATGGAGCCTGTCCATTCCATCCTTGCCCCGAATCAGCTTTTGAAGGAAAAAGGCTATCTTAAAATGGGCGGAGATGGGAAAATCGACAAGAATAATTCAGATGCCTATGCCGTTGCCAGCGGCTCGGCTGCCCAGGTGTATCTAAATAAAAACCTGCCCGACAAGGAGAAAGAGGAGCTTAAAAAGGAGCTGGTCAGCTTATTTGAAAAATTCTCGGTGGTCGCTCCTATAAGCTTAAAGGGGTTGGGACATGACTTAAAGGCTATTTCAGATTCCGTTTCCGAGAAATCCTTGCAATCCTTTAAGGATAAAACAAATCAATTTTTTACTTATTTACCAGGTAGCCGAATTTATCCGTATGAAATAGTGACTGCTGCGAAAACCGTTACGAGCCATCCGAATGCAGGCGAGCTGTTACTGATGGCTGCTCCCGGATATATGATGGGAAGCAAACTGACTGATCCTGTACAGCCCACAAAAGAGCTGGGAAGCCATGGCGGTGACCCGAGGAGGAAGGAACTGAAGGCTGTGTTCATGGCCACCGGCCCGGCGATAAAAGCAGGGGGCATCATCGGCCCTGTATCCACGCTTGACATTGCACCTACCGTATATAATCTCCTTGACCTGCCCGCGCCAGGTTTCGTTGAAGGTCAGGTCATAAAAGAGGCAATAAAGAAAGATAAATAAATCAAAAAAGGAACCAGCAAAAAGCTGGTTCCTTTTCTGATTTAACAAGTATTCATTCAGCTCACTGGAAGTTTTGAAGCCAAAGCTTTAGCAAGTGTCGAGGTGGTTTCAATATCGGTAAACGATAACCCCAGCTGGACAGCGGTTGACGCAATTTCAGGCCTGATGCCAGAAAGTGTTGTCTGGACACCAATCAGCTGTAAAGCATTGATTAGCTGGAAAATTTGATGGGCCACCATCGTATCAATCATGACCACACCTGAAAGATCGATGCATAAATGCTCCACTCTCTTGGAAGAACATTGACTTAGCGTATTTTCCAAAATCATTTTAGCCCTTGAAGTATCAATGTCCCCCACCAAAGGCAGCAATGCGGTAACACCCGTAATAGAGATAACTGGAGAACTAAGTTCATTTATCATCTCCTGCTGGGCTTGCAGCTGTTTTTTGGAATGCTTGTACATTTCCTCGGTGAACTCCAAAATGACGTTATCCAGGACCTTTACAATAACTTCCTGCCACACATCCATCTGGCCAGGTTTAACCTTTTCCGGATGTTCCTTTGCAAATTCCCTGACCAAGTCCAAATACTGGGAGCGTGTATTCATAAATTCTTTAAGAATATGGTGAATCGGTGTATTTACATGCTGCTGGTCTGTCGCGATTTCATGAATCCATTGATCAAAATGAGTGGTGAACTCCTCATTTTCCGTATTGAATATTTCGATAAAATGCTCATGAAAAGCATAATTCTGGGCCTTGACGCCCTCGATTACTTTTGGATCCGTTGAAGAATAGACCCCATCTGTCTGACTTTTATCCAGGCTTGCATACCATTCTTCGGTCAGATGTCTTGCCCGGTCTAGAAGATAATGGTATAAATCCTTGTTTCGGTGCAAACTTCTCTCCCACTTTCCATATTTAGATAATTTTTCGTCCATCCTGCGCTAGCGCGTGGTAAATCCCGTGCTGAAGCGTATGGAAGCATTGATATTTCGAAAACCCGAATCCTGAATTTGTCATCAGTGCTCCAAGTTCCGCAGATATACCAACCAATATCATTTCCGTTCCAATCAATGATGCCGCCGAGCCCAGCTTCTCGACCATATGGGCAGTATAATTATCTTCATCCAAGTGAAGGCCGGTCATATCGACAACAAGAAATCTAGCTCCGTTCTTTGGCAGGCTGTTCAATGTCTTTTCAATCATTTCATTGGAGCGGCTATTATCATATCTTCCTACCAACGGCACAACAACAATTCCCTCCAGAACCGGAATGATTGGCGAGGACAATTCACTTACAAGATTCTTAAGCTCAGCAGTCTGTTTTTCAACCATTATTTCGAGACGTTGGATTTCGGTTGACTCCTTCTTTCTGGTTAACTCATGGATATTCTTGTTTATGGTTATATCCGATGGGAAATATTCCACCAGATCAGCCTCTGCACCTTCAAGCTGGCTTTCAACCACCCGGTACCAGATGTTCTCGCCAAATAGACCCGTATAGATACCGGCGTAATGTGCAGGCAAATATGTCCCGGCCTTGCTTTTTCCTTGTGCCTTGTTGATTTTGTATTCCCAGCTGTCCTGCAGGCGGACCTTGATCTGTCTTTTGGTTTCATCCATTTCAAGGATGCTTGCTTTCCCCCAGCCTGCCGATGCATAGGTGCTGGGTATTAAATCAGCCGCTTCCCGATGGCTCACGTTTTTCATATTCCGGAAATAGTCCCCGACCACCAATCCTTGGCGGTAACCAGTTGCTTCCAGCACAAGGCTTGCGGATTCTTCTCCGGAAATTTCCTCAATTGTATCAAAGAATGTTCTCATTGCAGATGAAATCCAAAAAAGGACAGCATCTTCCCCTTCGAAGAGGAACTGGCCTTGTTCTATATTCCAGCCAAATTTTAGGCCGCCTACTTCTATGTTTGAATTGGAAGACTCAGTCATGCTCCAAAAACCCCCTGTATGTAAAAATCATGATGCCCTCAGGACATACCGGATTAAAACTTCAAGTTTAAGTGTACATTGTTTTTCTAACAAAAGTCTATTCATCCACATTTCTTTATTATATTCTAAGGCAGTGAAATAAAATAAAGGAGTGTTCACCTTGCCTTTAAACCTTAAAAAACAAGTGAGCCCGCAGTTTGACCCGTGGGAAGCTTATATGGATGTCCGTCAATACGGAAAGCCGGTTCTATCCAATATTGAATTTACGACGACTACTTTATGCAATATGCGCTGCAAGCATTGTGCTGTCGGCTATACCCTAAGCCATAGGGATCCGGATGCCTTGCCCATCGAGCTCCTGTTAAAGCGGCTGGAGGAAATACCCGCACTCCGTTCCATGAGCATTACCGGCGGGGAACCCATGCTTTCCACAAAGTCGGTAAAGGACTATGTGCTGCCCCTTCTGAAATATGCACATGAAAGAGGAGTATATACCCAGCTAAATTCAAATTTAACAATCGACCTCGACCGGTATGAGGATATCATTCCTTTCCTGGACGTTCTCCATATTTCCCATAATTGGGGAACGGAGGAGGAGTTTATCGAAACTGGCTTTGCCATGATGGACCGCAAACCTTCATACCAGCAAAGGGAAGATCTCTTTAAAAAGATGATTGCCAACAGCAAAGATCTCTCCGCGGCCGGTGTCCTCGTGTCGGCTGAGACCATGTTAAATAAACGGACGCTGCCTTATCTTGAGAAAATCCACAGCCAAATCACCCAGGAAATGGGCTGCAAGCGTCACGAAGTCCACCCAATGTATCCAGTCGATTTCGCTTCTTCGCTCATAACCTTATCTTTAGATGAAATTCGTTCTGCGATACATCATTTGCTCGATATTCGAAATGAGGAAGTATGGATGCTTTTTGGAACACTCCCCTTTTATGCTTGCAGCCAGCAGCCAGGAGACTGGGAACTGCTCCGGAGAATCCGGTCAGCCAAAAATGTGAGCGTTCGTAACGATCCTGATGGACGCTCCAGACTGAATGTCAACATTTTTAGCGGGGACGTCATTGTCACTGACTTTGGCGATACTCCTCCATTGGGCAATGTTAAAAGTGACTCCCTCGAGGAAGTGTACGAACGCTGGAGCCGTTCTTCGCTGGCTGCCTCTTTAAACTGTCATTGTCCCCAGGTGCAATGTCTTGGACCAAACGTACTTGTTAAAGACAAATACTATCCAGGAACCAACTTTTCGAGCAGGAAAGCAGCCATCGAACTGGGATAAGGTTTGGCAATTATGAAAAGGCATGCCAAAGAGGCCCCATCAAGAATGATGTCCTCTTGGATGGGACCTCGGATACATTTCGCCTTTTACCCCTGATAGTGAAGCAAGGATAACACCTTTTTCAGCTCTGCTGCCGGCATTTGTCCGGGAGCAGACGCTTTTTTTGCCGTCGCGAAGGTGAGGGCTGAGCCAAACAGTTCTCCAGAGAGCCTGCTGACCATTCCGGTTCCTGCCATTGAAATGGCCACAATCGGCCTGTCTGCATACTGGGTGGACATCATGTGTGAAGCCTCTAGCAGCGTTAGTACATCGGAAGCGTCTTTCGGCATGACAGCGATTTTTGGAAGGTCCGCGCCAAGCTCTTGTGCTTTGCGCAGCCGGTAAAGGATTTCTTCTTTAGGAGGAGTCTTTTCAAAATCATGCGTAGAAACGATGACCAGAACACGATTTTCGTGAGCCGTTTTCACAAGCCTCTTAACAGTTCCTTCATCGCTGAAAAGCTCAACATCAATGAAATCTACAAGGCCAGATTCTGTTACACGCTCATTCAATTTGACATACCCTTCAAGGCTGAGTTCCTTTTCGCCGCCCTCTTTGCTTGACCGGAATGTGAAAATAAGCGGAATTTCCGGCAAGGAGCTCCGAATTACGGTTAAAGCTGCCATTACCTCCTCAAACTCTTCAATGTCATTAAAAAAGTCGGCACGCCATTCAACCATGTCGGCATCCACGCTTTTAATCAGGGCAGCTTCTTCCCTAAGTTCCGATATTGATTTTCCTGTCAGCGGAACACACACTTTGGGCATTCCCGTACCGATGACAACTCCTCTTACGGTCAACTGTCTTTTCATTTGACCGCCTCCTCTCCCTTTCTTATAAATGGCTCAGCTGTATAGTTCCCAGGCAAGCTTCAGCGAATCAACTATGTACTGTGCTACCTCTTCCACCTCATGGTTATCGGTAATTACCTTAGAATGGTGTACCGAGTATGCTTCCTGCCTTTTGTAGAAAAGCTCTTCGATTTCTTCGAGTGTTTTCCCCTGTAAAACGGGCCTGCTATCAATGATCAGACTGATGCGTTCCTTCCAGGAATCCCACGAGAGATCGAGGAAGAAAACAATACAGGAAGACAAGCATTCTTTTCTGATTTCCTCCTGCAGGAAGGCGCCGCCTCCCACGGAAATGATTTTAAGTTTGCTACGGCACTGCTCAATAATTATTTCTTTTTCTTTTTTCCGAAATGCTTTTTCGCCTATTTCCTTGAAAATCTGCTGTACAGGCATCTGGAATTCCTTTTCAATTTCTTCATCTATATCTACAAAATCCCGATACAGCTTTTTGGCAACTGCTTTTCCAATTGTGGTTTTTCCAACTCCCATAAAGCCGATAAACACTATACTTTTTTCCTTAAGGGGTGTTTCACGGATATCCACCCCATCACCTCCCTACTGCAACAGGTTCATTATAGAAGAAAAACAAGAATACGTAAATGTTTCCAACTGCTCTGCAGAGTATGCTGCGAAACTGGATTCTGATAGTTCAAAAAAGGTTCGCACCGGTTTGCAGGCACGAACCTTTTTTATTCACTTTAAGGCAGCTTCTACTTCTTTGACCATTTCAGCCACAGAGGTAAGGCCTCCGCCTGAAAGGTACCAATAGTCTGCATTGAGATAAACAACATTTCCGTTCTTAACGGCTTTCGTATTCTTGACCAGCTTGTTTTCAACAATTGACTTTGCCGATGGCTGACCGCCTTCAACAACTGCTCCCCGATCAACAACAAACAAATAATCCGGGTCTTTTTCCAATAGGTACTCAAATGAAACATTTTGGCCATGTGTAGAAACTTCAATATTTTCATCTGCGGCCTTGAGGCCAAACACGTCATGAAGGAGGCCGAATCTGGAACCCGGTCCATAGGCGCTCAGGTTCCCTTCATTCGCAAGGACAATCAATGCATTTTTGTCTGCTGCCGTTGCCTTGGCATGCAGGCTTTCGATCGCCTTTTCTACTTCTGCAACTTCTGCTTCAACTTCTGCTTCCTTGCCGAAAATCTCTCCAAGTGTTTTGGCATTCTCTTTGTAAGATTCCATATACCTCGAGTCATCCAGTCCCATATATAAAGTAGGCGCAATCTCGTTTAACTCTTCATAGGAATCCTGCTGTCTTCCGGAAATAATGATCAAATCCGGGCCGATCTCATTAATGCCTTCAAAATCAGGCTCTTTTAACCCGCCTGCATTTTGGTATTTGGAATCTTTATATTTTTCGAGATATTTAGGCAGTGTCGCTTGAGGCAATGCGGTAACTTCCACTCCAAGCTTATCCAGTGAATCGAGGACTCCATAGTCGAATACGACGACTTTCTCCGGATTCTTGGGTACTGTTGTTTCTCCGAGCTGGTGCTTAATCGTTACAGTCTCTTCCTTTGATGCTTCATCACCTGCATCGGCGGTTGTCGAGTCATTCCCGCAAGCAGCTGTTAGTATAGCCATTGTAACTATAAGGAAAAATAGTGCTAGTTTTTTATTCATCCTGTTCACCTCGTGAATTTTCTTATAATTAAATGATAATGATTTTCAATGTCATTTGTCAATGGCGAATTTGTGAAATGTGTCGAGAGCTTCTTCTCCCTTTTATGAAATATTTAGTGCCTTTCGGTATAATATTTATATATTACCTATTCGGAAAGGAAAATTATGAGTATTACCTCGTTTTTATTAAGTTTGATTTTAGTGCTTAATATCCTCTTCGCCATCGTAGTCATTTTTCGCGAAAGGCGCGATGTGAGCTCTACGTGGGCTTGGCTGCTGGTATTGATCCTTATTCCGGTGCTGGGATTTATTATGTACCTTCTGCTTGGCCAAAACCTAAGCCGTTCCCGCCTTTTCACCTGGGAAGACAAGCAGAAGATTGGAATTGAGCAGACGATTGAACGTCAGCTGGATGAAATGCGCTCTGGAACGTTCGAATTCTCCGATGAACACGAGCAGGCAAGCCAAGAACTCATCTACATGCACTTGCTTGGCAACGAAGCCCCATTGACACAGGATAATATTGTCGAAATATATACAGACGGCCACCAAAAGTTCGAATCGCTCCTTGATGATATTAAAAAGGCTCAACATCATATCCATCTGCAATATTATATTATTAAAAGAGATGCATTAGGAAAGAGGATCCGCGATGCACTTATTGAAAAGGCCAAAGCAGGAGTAAAGGTCAGGGTCCTCTATGACGAATTGGGATCGCGCGGCTTGACACGGCGCTTTTTCACCAAATTGCGGGAATCCGGCGGAGAAGTGGAAGTCTTTTTCCCTTCAAGGCTGCCACTGATCAATTTGAGGCTGAATTACCGCAACCACCGAAAGATTGTCATTATCGATGGAAAGGTTGGCTATATCGGCGGCTTTAACATTGGCGATGAATATCTTGGGCTGAACCCCCGGTTTGGTTACTGGCGGGATACCCATCTGCGGATTCAAGGCAATTCCGTCCATGCGATCCAAACAAGGTTTATTCTCGATTGGAACCAGGCATCCTACAGCAACGATATCGAGTATGACCCTGTGCTCTTTCCCAAACCCGATAGAGAAGGAAAAATAGGGTTGCAGATTGTGACCAGCGGTCCGGATTCCGAATGGTCCCAAATTAAAAATGGCTATATCAAAATGATTTCGTTAGCCAAAAAATCCATTTATATTCAAACACCCTATTTTATACCGGACGCCAGCCTCCTGGATACAATCAGGATCGCCTGCCTGTCGGGGGTCGATGTTAAAATCATGATCCCAAATAAACCAGACCATATATTCGTCTATTGGGCCACCTTATCTTATATCGGAGAATTGTTAAAAGCTGGTGCACATGTATATATCTACGACAACGGCTTCATCCATGCCAAAAGCATCGTGGTCGATAACCAGATCAGTTCTGTCGGCACAGCCAATTTCGATATCCGAAGCTTGAACCTGAATTTTGAGATAAATGCCTTCATATACGATGCCAATATCGCGGAGAAATTGAACGGGGCTTTTGAGGAAGATATTAAATTATCAAGAATATTGACTTGGGAACATTATCAGAACCGTTCTAAATGGATTCGTTTCAAAGAATCAATCTCCAGGCTGCTTTCCCCTATATTATAAATAGACCTTGAGAAAGGAGGCAGCCCATGGCTTGCCTCCTTTTGTTAAGAATTATGTCTCAATGGTTGCTGCTTTCCTCGCTTTAAAGAAGCGTACAGTATTCAATACGATTGTTTTTGTAACAGCATAGGTCGGCACCGCCAGCACCATTCCAATAATGCCGGCAAGATTCCCGGCCACCAGCAAAAGGATGATGATTGTTGCCGGGTGGGTATCCAGTGTTTTTCCGAGAATAAGGGGTGAGAGTAAATTACCTTCCAACTGCTGCGCAATAACAATGACGAGCAGGACCAGTGCAGCTTTCGCAGGAGAATCAAAAAGACCTACAATCACAGCTGGAGCCCCGCCGAGGATTGGACCTACATAAGGGATAATATTTGTGATGGAAACAATAAGCGCCAACACAAGGGCATAGCGCAAGTCAATAATCAAAAAACCGATTAAGGACAAAGTCCCGACAAATAAAGCTACCGTAATCTGTCCCTGGATATAGGAAGACAGCGTATGTGCCGTATCCTTTAAAGTTTTCACTGCTTCATCGCGGTAGGAGAAAGGAATGAACCTTGAAATCGCGGCTGGAAATTTGTCTCCATCCTTGAACATAAAAAACAATAAAAATGGAACCGTGACAATGGTGATCGCAATATTGGTGACAAAGCCAAGAATATTGGACATGCTGGTTGTAAGGCGATTGGGCAGTGTATTGACATACTCCGTAATTCTCTGGATCACTTCATCCTGGGTAATATACCCTTGGGTCATCACCCACTGAAAAGACGGGTTGCTTGAAAGGGTATTGAAAAAGCCCTGCAGCTCCCTGGTATACCTTGGCAGATCATCCACCAGCTCCATCACCTGCACGGAAATGGCCGGAATCAAATTCCCCATGGCAAGAATCAAAAGTCCGATAATCGCAACATATAGCACAAGGATGGCTAAAATTCTTGGCAGCCGCCATTTCTGCAGCAAATTAACGACAGGATTCAAAAGAAAATATAAAAAACCCGATATAATGATTGGAAAGAACAGGGTTGAAACGAACACTCCAACCGGTTCAAACAAAAAGGATATTTTACTTGAAACATAAATGATTGTAACAATAATCAATATTTGCAAAGTCCAATAGTGAAATTTTTTCCTGGTCATTTTATCACCTTTTCTAGAGACATATGAGGTTATTATACCAGTATCCGCCAAATATTTCTTCTTCAAGCTTGCAGGAGCATAGAGAAAAAGAGGCTGCCAGTACCCACTGGCAGCCTCTTTTGTGTTAGTCGATGTTTTCGACGGCTTGCTTGACAGTAGCAAATGTCTTAATGGAAGTCAGGTCAATTCCTCCAAGGACAGCGGTTTGTGCCAGCTTCGGCCTGAGGCCAGTGATGATTGTTGTGATTCCCAAAAGCCGCAGGACATTTTCTATCTGAAACAGGTAACGGGCAATATCCAAGTCAATATTATACAAACCGGAAAAATCAGCAATCAGATAGTTGACTTTCTCCTCTGCAATCCTCGGAATTACATTCTCAAGGATATGATGAGCCCGGTAAGAGTCCATGGAGCCTATCAGCGGGAGGACGGCAACGCCTTCCTTGATTGGTACTACAGGGGCCGATAACTCTGCCAATTCCTTTTGGGTCTCCTTCTCAATTTCATCGCTAAGCCGTTCGAAAGCAAACAGCGTTTCATTCAGGCTCAAGTCGAGCAACCAATTAATCCTGCTTAACAGAAACACCGATTCTTCAACAGATAGCTCGTAAACCTGGCTTAAACTTGTGACGATGTTTGAAAAGCTATTTCTTGTAGGAGGATAACGCACCACTATTTCTGATATTCTTCCGCCAGATGCAGCACCCCGTTCGCCATTATCCTTGCTCCATGCCAGCAGCTCTTCAGGGACACCTCCCAACTTATTCATGAGGTCTTTTCCCAAATACCCCATAAATTCTTTATACATTTGAATGGCCTGCTGCTTCTCCCATTCCGGTATCTTTAAATCCATCTGCTGGATCACATCTTCCACAATCTCGACAGCCAACTGGTCGGAATGTTTCATAAAGTGGTCGGCAACAAGGGACATCTTGGTCATTTTCCTTTTACACTCCTAATAGAATCATTATGTGAGCAATAGAACTATAGTATTATTTTACTGGCATTCGTATGTTTGTACAAATATTAATGGAGAGGAGTTTTTCATGTACAAGTTATATTGCAGAACGTCTCAATTGATGTTCAGAGTAGTGGCTCCTATTCTTCCATGGAGGAAGCCTGAACTATTGGAAGGAGTTGGTAGTCTAAGCCGCCTGCCAAAGCTGATAGCCGATAAGGACATTCATCGTGTTCTGATAGTTACTGACCAAGGCATCACCTCCACGGGACTTATGGATTCCTTGCTTGCAGGCTTGCAAACCGCTGGGGTGGACTGCATTGTTTACGATAAAACCATCCCTAATCCAACTATCGAAAACATCGAAGAAGCCCTCCAGCTTTATCACCAAAGCAGATGCCAGGGTATCATCGCCTTTGGAGGCGGCTCGCCGCTTGATTGCGCAAAAGGATTAGGTGCAAGAGTTGCAAGGCCGGATAAAAGCATTCCCCAAATGAAGGGACAATTGAAGGTACGAAAAAAGCTTCCTCCATTATTTGCCGTTCCTACCACAGCCGGAACTGGAAGCGAAGCTACCGTTGCAGCAGTCATTTCCAACAGTGAAACACAGGAGAAATATGCAATCAATGATTTTTCACTCATCCCCCATCATGCGGTCCTGGACCCTCTGCTAACTTTAAACTTGCCGCCTGCGATTACTGCCGCAACCGGAATGGATGCCTTAACGCATGCCATTGAATCCTATATTGGGAAAAGCTCCACCGCCGAAACAAGGGATTGCTCTAGAAAAGCTGTGAAGCTCGTATTTGAAAATCTCCCCGAAGCCTATCAAAATGGGCAAAATATCTCTGCCAGGGACAATATGCAAAAAGCTGCCTATCTTGCCGGGGTTGCGTTCACCCGCGCTTATGTTGGCTATGTACATGCCATTGCCCATACGCTAGGCGGATTTTATTCCTTTCCCCATGGCCAGGCAAATGCGATCATCCTCCCCTATGTACTTGAATATTATGGGGATCGCATCCATAAGGAACTTGCGGAACTGGCCGAGGCGGCAGGTATAGCCTCTGAAGGACTTTCCATTAAGGAAAATGCCTTCCGTTTCATTGAGGAAATCAAGAAGCTTAATAAAACCCTCTCTATTCCTGACAAAATACCATGCATCGCCGATTGCGATATCCCAACCATGGTAGAAAGGGCTTTCCAAGAGGCGAATCCTTTATATCCTGTTCCAAAGATTCTCGACAAAAACGATTTGTTTCAGCTATATCATTTAATCAAAGCATAAGTCTTCGGCATTTGCGCTTCTTCCTAAAAACGACTACATTAAAAAGGAGGTGGTTTATGTGGACAATTATCGTCTTTTCATCCAAAAACAACAGACATTTTTCCGGACAGAGAAAACAAAGGATGTTTCTTTCCGGATCGAAGCTCTCCAGAAGCTGCGAAAAGCCATCCAGGAAAATGAGCAGCTTCTCATAGACGCCTTAAGGGCAGACTTAAATAAATCGGAGTTCGATGCTTATACAACAGAGATTGGAATCGTTCTCGAAGAAATAAGTTTTACCCTCAAGCATATCGATACCTGGGTGAAACCCAAAAGGGAAAAGACCCCTGTCTCCCATCTGGGCTCAACCAGCTTTGTTTACCCGGAGCCTTATGGAACAGTTTTGATCATTGCTCCATGGAACTATCCATTCCAGTTGGCGGCAGCTCCATTGATTGGCGCCATTGCCGCGGGAAATTGCGCGGTCATTAAACCATCTGAACTGACCCCCACGACCTCGGAAGCGTTCGCCAGGCTTATTAGTGAAATCTTCCCTGAGGACTACATCGCTGTAGTCCAAGGCGGGATAGAGACTAGCCAGGCTTTGCTTGAAGAGAAATTCGATTATATCTTTTTCACCGGCAGCGTCCCGATTGGAAGAATCATCATGGAAGCGGCAGCCAAAAACCTGACTCCAGTTACACTGGAGCTCGGGGGGAAAAGCCCATGCATTGTCCATGGGGACGCCAACCTAAAGCTTGCCGCCAAACGGATTGCCTGGGGGAAATATATAAATGCAGGCCAAACTTGCGTGGCACCCGATTACCTGTATCTTCAAAAAGACATAAAGAACGAGTTTTTGGCTTTTTTTAAGGAAGCAATAACTGAATTGTATAGTAATGCACCGCTCCAGAACCCGGATTTTACCCGGATTGTCACCGAGAAGCACTTTGACCGCCTCAGTACATTCCTTGATAACGGCACACTCTGCACAGGCGGCAAAACAAACCGTGAAAAACTTCTGATTGAGCCGACTGTTTTGACCGATATCACCTGGAGTGACCCTGTCATGCAGGATGAAATTTTCGGACCGATTCTTCCCGTACTTGAGTATCAGACTCTCGATGAGGCCATTGAAGGCATCGACAATCACCCCAAGCCGCTTGCACTTTACATCTTTAGCGAAAGCGAGCCTATACAGAAGAAAATAGTCCAGAGCGTCTCATTCGGCGGCGGCTGCATCAATGATACCGTCTACCATCTCGGCTCCCCGTACCTTCCGTTTGGCGGAGTTGGAAATAGCGGAATGGGCGCTTATCATGGGAAAGGCAGCTTTGATACATTTTCACACAAGAAAAGCATCCTGAAGCAAACAACCCTGTTCGACATTCCATACCGCTATCCGAATGTAAAAGGTGGATTGAGAAAGATCAGGAGGTTTTTGAAATAATAAAACAAGACCATTGTCAGGTCTCCACCAAAACACAAAAAGAGCGGGTATCCTTGGATACAGCGCTCTTTTTGTTTTATGATGATTCCGACTGGGAATCAAGGGTTATAAACAGCAAAGTATGAAATATTTCTTAGTTAGGTGGTTTATAGGTATGGGCACTGAAAATCAAAAAAAAGAACGAGAGAAAAATCAACTGGAGTTTGCTCAGCAGCATTTGGCCAATGAACGCACGTATTTAGCTTGGGTACGGACCGCGATAAACGTCACAGGGATTGGCTTTGTAATCGTTTCTTTCCATTTAACCATTGGGCAAAGCCATAGGGTAGTTGACTTTCTGGCTGTGCTGCTTACTATCGTATCCGGTGTGGCTGGTTTTGGTGTCATTATAAATGCAGCTGTCCAATATTTGAGAAAACGAAAACAAATTCAGGCGCAACGCTTTCATTCTTCCCATATGTCCATCATAGCGGCGTCACTGGCTTTACTTTTCGTAGTTCTCGTTGCTATTGTCTATATTTTAATCCAATTTATGCATGTTGAGGAGAGCATCCAGTGAGAAGGATTGTTTAGTAGAAGGCAGACCTTGGGTAGCATATTTACATAGCAGAAAAAAGAAAGGTTGATAGAAATGAAAGAAAAAAAAGACAAGCAAGCTTCATCTGCCGGATTACATCCAGAAAAACCTTCTTTATTTCAAAAAGTCCCGGATGGCTTTCGCGTTGTGACGGTCGGATCAGGCAGTCCTAAAACGGAAGTCGGCCGCAATGCACCAAGCACGCTTGTACAGTTTAAAGACAAGTATTTCTTGGTGGACTGCGGAGCCGGTGCAACCAGTACCCTAAGGAACATCGGTCTTCCTGTCAGAAACATTACTAATATGCTGTTTACCCATCAACATGTTGACCACAACGGAGATTTCTGGACTTTCTTCATCGATGGGTGGCAAGGATCCATCGGTAGAAAATCCCTTAATCTAACCGGCCCAGGGGTCCAGAAACTGTATGATACGACCGTTGACTTTTTCAAAGATGACCTGTCGTACCGTGCCCGTTTAGGCACTCCGAAAGACGGGGCGCTTACAAACGTAAATATCACGGATTTTACGGAAAATCAGCATAGCCTGGAACTTGATGGCGTCCAAATTACGGCAATCCCTGTTCCACATACCGCTCCCACTTATGCATACCGTTTTGATGCAGATGGCCAGAGTGTCGTCGTTTCAGGGGATTTGGTCTATACCGAAGATTTTGCGCCGTTTGCAAAAGGCGTTGACATTCTGGTGATTGACGGGATGATGATCAGTGATTTTTCAACTGTTTCTGAACAAAGTGCTGAAAGTCTGAGGGAAGGCTTAAAAGGATCCCATGCGACTCCCGAAGCACTAGCCAAGATGGCAGCCGATGCAGGAGCCAAGAAAGTCGTTTTGACTCATCTAGGACTGGGGAAAGAAGATAAGGACATCGTCAATAAATCATTTTCCGACGTTAATTTCCAAGGAGAGATTATCGTAGCTGAAGATGGTCTAGCGATTACTCCTTGAATATGAACCTGAAATAAAATGGGGATGCCCCTAAAGGTCATGAAAAATGACCTTTAGGGGCATCCCGCTCTTTGAGAAAGTGGTTCTAATTTTTTTATTATGAACCAGCTTGGTTAATGAAGGCTACAATACCCCTGATAAATAATAAAAAGATCGCCCAACCCTCCTAGGCCTTCCTGGCCAAGTGGGTGGCAATTTTTTTAAATGTTCTGGCAGGCCGCCGTAAGTTGTCTTGACATAAAAAATACCGCCCAGCGTTGATTTCTCGCACTCTGGACGGCGTTTGATGATTCCGACTGGGATCGAACCAGCGACCTCTACCCTGTCAAAGAGAAGTCATAAAAAAATAGGGTTCAATTAAAATTAAATGTGTTAAATAAGTCTTGATAAATCAACGTTTTCAAGTATGGTTCCTTAATCTGGTTTAATTAAGCACAAATACAAAAATTAAGTCTGTGCAATTTTTGTGCAAGTGTGAAGTTAATAAAAAGTAAGTATGTGGTCAATCTTACTTTTGTTCCAAATATTACACCTCTAGCACACTTTGAGCGAGAGGTGCCCATAATAACGCATTGTTGTTTCAACGACTTCATGTCCAAACCTGTACTGGAGGGCTTTTGGAGGGACAACAGCCTCAATCAACATGCAGTGCTGGAGTGAGTACACCTCAGGTCATGTCAGGTATTATTGCGACGATTGCTTTATTGATCAGGTTGTAAAACTGCCAAACCTTGTCTTAAACCTCTCTAGTTTTCTCTCCGTATCCTTAATTTTCAATTAAATAGCAGGAACACTTTCTTCTGCTCAAAGTCGATGTTGAACCTAGGAAAAGGCGGCACATCTGCTTCACGAAAACTCGTCACTATCGTAAAGTCATACCTTCCGTCTTTTCCACCTCGCTCGTCTAACTCTAGGAAACCACTCATTTCATAATGGTTCCATGGATGAGGAAGTGCGAGTAATCCGTCGGCTTTTTCTTCATTTCATTCAGTTGCACTTTTCAACAGGTCTCCATTTTTAATCGCCGAGCGAAACAGCGAGAATAAAAATTAATGGATAATCCAGATGGTCTCATCCTGATTTTCCTCTTTGTTCAGTTGCTTTTAATTTTTCTTTACATCTTGGGTTGTAATCGCAGCTAGCGGCTCCTCTTTAATACACGAAATCAACTGATTTCCAGATATACATTCTGGTATTGAACTATTGGCCGGACTTTCAATAATATTCGACCACTAACCAGTTTGTTTCATACTCACAAAAAAAAACGTGACCCTTTTCCTGTTTGGCCGGTAGGGTTCTCCCATGTACAATGTAATCCTAGCAGCAAACTCATCTGCCTCTTTCGGTAACGTTATGTTTTGGTTTCTAGTTCTCTTTCTCAGTGTAAGAATCGGTGTCCCTCGTAACAAACAATCCTTCGTTTTTTTCTTTGCCCTCTGTTTTTAAATTTAGCAATTTTTATTACCTCCATTACTCGGTAGCTTGTGGTCCTAAACAGGGCAAACACACGCTAATCGATTTATAGTGAAAATACAATAAGAACCATTGTCAACCGAAGACTAAAAAACCCTTTAATCGAATAAAAAAGAAAAAAAGGATTGTGTTTACAATCCTTCTGCCAGTTTCCTAAACATAATGTATTATTAAATTCATTAATTGTTTTTTTCTTTGTACCTTTAATGTTTATTTTGCTTAAAATATTTCGAGGAGCGCAAGCCTGTCAAGGTATTGAATCGTCGTATCCATTGAATTGTGTCGTAATAGATAATGAATTGTAATTGGGTCCGCTCCCCCTTGAACTAACAGGTTTGTAAAAATGGGGCGAAAATCCCCAAAGCTTATTCGCGGTACGTTGGCTTTCATCGTGAGCCTATTTAAATTCATTTGAACCCTTCCTGGTTTTTGATACTCCCCGTCCTGATTTGGAAAAACCAGATTCAGTCCCGCCCCCAACTGGTCACTATGATCCCTTTCTTCGCCCTTAAGCTGGCCTCTGTGTACCCGCAACTTTTCCATTAACGTTTCAGAAATTGGCAACACGTGGGAAACACTTCTAAGGTGCATTACTTTACCTTCTCCCCCATTGTAAAGCGTCAACTGCTTAGATATTGTGACTTTTTTCTTGTCAGTATCGACATCATTCCAGGTTAGCGCTAACAGCTCCTGAAGTCGAATACCCGTTGAAAGGGCAAAATAATAAAGCAGATCACTCCTCTCCTCTTCAGCCGTTTTTAAAAAGCTATTTATCTCTTCCATATTCCATTTTGGTTTATTTACACTTTGTCCCTTTAAGAAACAGATATGATCCATAAGACTTTCTACCAGTAGCCCATTCTTTCCTGCCAGGTGGAATATACTGCCTAACACTCGCTTAATATATTATTAGGCCTTCTATTTTCAATATTATAAATCAGTTCTAATCTTAAAGCTTCCTCTCCTGCTAATTCTTTTTTTATGATATTTTTCTCTAATTTTTGTTCTAGGAATTTGAAAAGTTGTTTGCTTCACAACAAATAAATACTTAAATAATGCAGACATAATAATTTCACCTCTAAGGAAGATTTCATAGGCTTTCACCAGTGTATATATAATGATATGTACCTTCCTAAGTAATGGCGAATAAAAGCGATAATTTGGCCTACTTACCTAATAGAAACGACTATCTTGTTCAACATTCGCACCCGTTACAATAAGATTTAGTCACTAAATTCCTTAAAAAGAGTTTCCAATTCATTCACATCGTACATATCTTAATCACTATTAAATTTTTCAATATATACTGTACCGTCTTCCAAAAACCCAATTTCCCACCGTTGCCCTGGAACAGCTATCTCTATCATAATAGCTTCATTTCTAACTTTATTTAGCTTATTATAAACACTATTTTTCTCTAACTTATTTAGTAAGGTGATAAATTCTTTTAATTCCACAAAGACACCCTTGTTTTTCATTCTATTATCATAGATCTTCATGTTGGATAATTACCCTTGTTAGCACAAGACATTAGCGATATCTAAACTAAACCAAACAAACCATCTCTTTTCTTTACTTTTTGATAAAAAAATTAGAGTCCCATTCAATGGAACTCTAATTAGAGGGATACTATTATAATTTAATTATTAAGATAGCATCTTATTGTATATTAGTTATCAATTACGGCAACTAGGCGTCCAGTTACTTTATTATCAGCTAATTGCTGAAGACCTTCAGAGATTTCATCAAATTTAATTTGATGTAATAGTGGTTTTACATCACCATTTCCAATTAACTCTAACACTGCCTTAAGATCATCAGTAGTTCCACCAATTGAACTAGCCATAGTCAATGACTTTGTAACAAATTTAAATATATTAATTTTCCCTTCAGATCCACCAAGTCCAATTAGCACAACACGTCCATTTGGTCTAACAGCTTCAATCGATCCTGAAAGAGTTGTTTCATATCCTACAAAATCAACTACTACATCTATCTCTTCATCAGCAAGTTCTCTTACATCTTTAACACAATTTTTTACGCCCATTTGTTCAGCTGCTTTACGAGATTCTTCTTTTATATCAACACCATATACAGTAGCTCCAAGTCCTAAGGCAATTTGAGCACCATACAAACCAAGTCCACCCAAACCAACAATAGCTACTTTATCTCCCTCTTTAACTTGCCCAGTAACTGATAAAGCGTGATAAGATGTCATACCACCATCTGTAGCAGAAGCTGCGCTAATAAAATCTACATTATCAGGTATTTTTACAACAAATTTACTTGGTGATACTGTAAATTCGGCATACCCACCATCTGTAGCTGAACCAGGTGCATCAGCTCCTGCCCTTACCGCTACTCTATCTCCAACTTCGAAGTCTGTAACACCTTCGCCAAGTTCAGTAATTACTCCTGCAATTTCATGACCAAGAATCATTGGAATTTTACCAAGGGACGGAGTAGTAACACCTTCTATAACTCCTACGTCACTATGACAAAGCCCACTAGCTTTCACTTTAATCTTAACCTCATCTTTGCCAGGAGTTGGTTCCGGTGCTTCAATCAACTCTAATGGTTTATTAACTTCTGTGAATTGCCAAGCTTTCATGTTAAATCTCCTCCTAATTTTTAAAAGAAATGTAATCGTTTTTATTATTAATACACTTAAATTATATTGATAGTAGATACGCTATTCAAAGCATATTTAAGCATAATTTAACACTTCATATCAGAAAGCTAAGAAAAGTTAGTATAATGAACAAAGGAGGGATACAATGTTAAAAAAGTATAAGTATTTGGATAATAGAGTTATTAAAACAAAAAGACTATTAAAAAATTCATTTTTACAATTACTGCAAGAAGAAAAGTTTGAGGACATTTCAATCACTAGCATTGTAGAAAGAGCAAGAATTAGTCGTGTCACTTTTTATAATCATTATGATAATAAAGAAAACTTATTAAATGAAATAATAGATGATGTAATAACTGATTTTGTAAATGCTTATCGGGAACCTTATCAAACATTAAAAAATTTTAGTATAAAAGATGTAAAAACAACTTCATTACTTGTGTTTGACCATGTTTATCGCAATGCAACTTTTTATAAAGCAATTGTACGCTCTCACCTTTTAACTTTTTTTTCAAGTCAATTGACACTAGCTATAAAAAAATTAGGGAAAACGGATTTTAGAGTATCGGATTCTAAAATAAATCATGACTTATTTACTACCTATCTAGCATATGCCATTCCAGGATTAATCATTGAATGGGTAAAAGATGGCATGAAATATTCTCCAATTTATATGTCAGAGCAACCAATGAGTATTATGATTATGTCACCGGAGCGAATAAAAAAACTGCCATGAGATAATTATAAAATCCCAAACTACAAGAAAGGTTATTTCGTAGTTTGGGATTTCCGTAAAACTTGTTAAACTAAACTGCCCCTTTACTTGAATAAGAAATAGCGATTCCTCATTGTTGAAGAATCGCAACCTTTACTTTAAGTACATTTCTTTACAAGACTAATAAAAATTTCAGAGACTGCAATAACTGCAGTCGCCTCATAAGACATAGTTTCTTTTTCAAAACCTACCTTTTTTTAATCGATTTCTAACCTGAATAAGCGTGTTTACACTAGGTAAGAAAAGAGACATGGCTAACTTTCGAATAAAATTATTTGAAAACCTCTTTTGCCAAAGGAGTGGCCGCCTCGCTTCATCGACAAAGCCCGGTGCGTAATCAAGCATTAATGATTGATATTTAGAAAAAGCAGTGGATGGATTTTTCTCTTGTTCTAGGTGTTCCGCTAAATTGACAGCATCAATTATGGCCGTACTGGCACCTAGACCACCAGTCGGAGGCATTGGGTGAATAGCATCGCCAATGAGTGTTATTCTATCGTTATACCAAGGCTCCAAACTGTTAGGAAACCAGAAGTGAAATTGTGAGGTAGAATCCTTTAAAGAGCCACCCACTATTTGACCAAAACCTTGGTCCCAACCATTAATTAACCTAGACGCCTCATCCATCAACCTGCTAGAGTTCAATTTTTTTAGGTTTGAATGGAACGCATTATCCGATGCAGCAACAGACCAGATAATATAGGGATCTTCCTTTACAGTTATAGACTTTATTAATGGATCAGATTCAAGATTTTTAATGGTTAAAGGGTCATGTACTGAGATAAACATACTTACACCATCTGGTCCAAGGGCAAAAGCCGGTCCTTGCAGCAAATCATTAAAGATTGTTGTTCGTAGATAATCTGTCAATAATGTCTTTCCTGCGATTGCCGATACTCCGGCCGATTTTGCTCCCTTCCTTCCTAGCAACTGACTTGCTACCTTAGAGTGAACACCATCTGCACCAACTAAGAAGTCAACTTTCTCACTTTGACCATTTGAAAATGGATGATTACACCCGAATCCACCTCTTCATAATGAGAGAATTCAATTCCCCACCGTAAAACCGTTTCCAATCCTTCAGCTAATATCTTCCTCAACGGTTTCCTACCAATCATAAGTAGATCTTCATCTTCTGCTGTTGCCAGGAACTTTAATTTCGTTTTCCCCTTATGGTCAATAATAGAAAAATGCTGGGATGTTTCTCGACCTGTTCCACTCGAGCGTAGAGCGTGGTAAAAGTGACTTGGCAGGACTTTACGAATGGAATTAAGGGCTTGTTCACTGATGTGTAATCTATATCCTCCGGTGTTTAAAGGTGATGAATCACAATCATAAACGGTAACCTTTATGTTCTTACCATAAAGTGCCTGAGCTAATGTTAACCCACCAATTCCTGCACCAATAATTCCAATATGCAAAGACATCTCTCCCTTTTAGAATAGTAACAGGGTTTATATTTACTTATATGTATAGTAACAAATAAAATGTTGATTCCTACATTACTTTTGATTCAGAAGACATACCCTTGGTTAACAAATCCAAGTTTCGCATAAAAAGAAACTATACGCAAAAAGGCTTAGAGTTATTTTAACCCTAGCCCTTTTTGTATTATTTCATTGAACTAACGCACCCGATAGTTTAAGTACATTTTTTCACAAACTTATAACAGGGATGCTGCCCCGTTACTTCAATAAGAATTGCCATACTTCCCTCTTAAAGTATGGCAGAGTTAGTTGAAGTAGAATAAAGAGCTTATTCAATAATCGCGTCCGATTGTTTAGTAACGCTTACTAAGATAAACGGAAATTGTGAAAAAATACATGGTCAATAATCATCCTTTAAAATGATTTATTTCCGTCACTATAAAAGGTAAGGCAATTTTAATATATTGTCCTACTGATAACGAACTATTATGTTTCCAATCCACTGAGGCTCCGTATATTCCCCAACTTAACACAGCGGCACCAATTTTTAAGGCTTCCGAATCTAGCTTAGACTGTTGTTTTAAAAGGAGAGAATATAATACTTTTTCCAATTCTTTTTTTACTTTTGGTTCAATTATTGAACTCAAAGATGCATAACTCCTTCTACATTGTGTGTTTAATTGTGTAGTTAAGTTTGTATGAAACTGAGTTAATGTAACAAAGATTTTTACAATAGACTCTTCATTTAACTCATTATAATGGCTCAAGTTATCCACAATGTTCTCTAATATATCTTCTGTAATGGCAGCATCCATTAAGTCGTATTTATCTTGAAAATGAGAATAAAAAGTAGCACGATTAACGGTTGCTTCATCTGTAATGTCCTTTATCGTAATATCCTTGAAATCTTTTTTAATAGTTAGCTTTAAAAAGGCATCCATTAATAGTCTTCTTGTTCGAGTAATACGAGGATCTACTTTCGTATCTTGCATATTTATACCCCTCTTTCTAGACATAAACAACATTTTTCTTTATTTGTTGCTTAAGCAATAAAACGCCAAAACTGATGATTGAGAATAAATGAAGTCTATTTTAGAATCAAGTATACAACATCCGTTGTTTAAACAAAAGGTGTTAGGTGTTAGATTCTACATTTTTAATATTTGACAACTGGATGGATAGGTCAAGCTCTTCAAAAATAAGAAAAATATCATCGTACGATTTTTTTCTTATTGATGGAATGCTAATAAAGAGAGAACTTCTAACTTTTTTTTTCACCTATCATTTGTATATACAAATAAGAAGCGAGTTTATTTATTGAGGTATTGGATCCCTTTGTGAAGAAGCCTAAAGGTATGTTAAAGAAGGTTGAAGATACAATTTTTCTTCATATTATAAGAGGTGTCAATTGGCTTGGCATTGACTCGGTAGAATGTCCAATGGAAAAGCGTTTAAAAGTTTGGAATCGTCTGGGGGATGATTCGAAACCAACAAAGTTAAATGAAGACATGGTAAATGAAGTCTCATTAAAAGAACTACCGGGAGTATTAGCTGATATTTTAGAAGGAAAAGTTCGTGGCAGAACAATTGTTAAACTATAAAAAACCGGTCTTCTTATCATCAGCAGGTAGTTTATAACAAAAAGTATGATTTAAAATAAGGTCGTACCTTCTTCCCCCTTTGTATATTTTCATTCAAATGGGGTTTTGTATCTTAAATATATAGGGTGAAAGAAAATTCTATTTTTATAAATACCTTTTTAAACAAGCTTCAATGGAATGAAAGGAGAAGTTAAACATGAATAAATTTGAAAAACATAGTGGATATTCAAGAACATTCCGAGAAAATAAACTTACTTTAGGTTTGGCTTTTCCAATTGAAGCCTATCAGGGCAATGTTCCAAAAATGGATTTGGAACAGCAGATAAAGCTGGCTAAAGTCGCCGAAAAGGGTAATTTTGCTTCCTTGTTTGTGCGGGACATTCCATTAAATGATCCTTTATTCGGGGATGCAGGACAAATGTATGATCCTTGGGTATTCCTTAGTCATATCGCAGCGCATACAAAGGAGATTGCCTTAGGAACAGCAAGTGCGATAACATCATTCCAACATCCGTTAAACCTTGCTAAAACAGCAGCCTCCCTGGATAAAATTTCGGGGGAAAGGCTTTTATTTGGCCTTGCAACGGGAGATCGTCCGATTGAATTTAGCGCTTTTGGTGTTAACCGGGAAAAAAGAGCTGAAATTTTTCAGGAAGCTTTATACGTGATGAGGGAAGCCTGGGGAAAGTCATTTCCGGTGCTTCATGCAGATAGAGTAAATTTAACAGGAGTAACAGATATTCTACCCAAGCCGGTTTTAGGGGATATCCCAATATTTGTAACAGGTTTTTCTGGGCAATCGCTAGGGTGGATTGCGGAAAACGGCGATGGATGGTTAGGATATCCGCGTAACCCGGCCGAACAAAAAAGAATCATTAATGATTACCGTTCATTAACAGATGGATTTAAACCATTTACCCAGGGTCTTGTTATCGATTTATCCACGGATCCGGGTGAAGGGCCAACGCCTATGCATTTAGGGTTCCGAAGTGGCCATAAATTTCTGAATGAATTTTTAAACGCATTACAAGAAGCCGGCGTGAACCATGTGATGATAGGCCTCAAAAATGCCCGGCGTCCTGCTGATGAGATCATACAAGAATTGGCGGAAGAAGTCGTTCCTTATTTTCCGGCATTTTAACAAGTGAATACAAATACGCAAAAGATAAAGAGTGGGTCGCCGAGCACCCAGGTGTGATAAAGATGGAGGTTTGTCAACTTCTTCATCCAATTATAACTGTCACCAATACTGGGAATGAAATCAATTATGAGTAAGAAGGTGAAAAGATGATTCAAAGTTTAGGTCGTATTAATGAACTGGCAAGAAAACAACGTGAAAAAGGATTAACCAGTGCTGAAAAAGTAGAGCAGCAAGCGTTACGGGAAGATTACCTTCGTGAAATTCGCGGGCAAGTGCTCAACACCGTTTCAGGGATAACTGTCCTCGATCCACTTGGAAATGATGTGACCCCTGAAAAAGTCCGCAACTTGAAAACAATAGAATAAGTTCATATATAAAAGAAATAGGTGAATAGAGTGAAAGATTATTTAGTAAAAGCAATTGCTCATGATAAACAAGTGCGTGTATATGCTGCTATAACAACTAAAACAATAGAAGAAGCAAGACGCCGCCATGATATGCTGCCGATTGCATCTGTGGTAATAGGGCGTTCTATGACAGCAGGAGTCATACTTGGTGCCATGCTAAAAGGCGAAGAGAAACTAACCATAAAAATAAATGGTGGTGGTTCAATTGGTACCATCCTAGTTGATGCAGATGCCAATGGTGGAGTGAGAGGGTATGTTTCAAATCCCCATGCACATCCAGGGCAGAATCAGCAGGAATTACTTGATATTAAATCAGCAGTGGGCACAAAGGGAACCCTTTCCGTTACTAAAGATATTGGCTTAACTCACCCGTTCATTGGCCAGGTTCCCATTGCATCAGGGGAAATCGGTGAGGATTTTGCCTCTTATCTACTGCATTCAGAACAAGTTCCCTCCGCTGTGGGTGTAAGTGTACTAATAAACCCGGACTTTACGATTCAAGCTGCTGGTGGTTTTATTATTCAGCTGATGCCGAACACAGGAGAAGAGACCATTCGTTTCATTGAAAAACGTTTACAAACAATGCCTTCCATTTCTTCAATGATTGGGCAGGGTATAACACCAGAACAAATAATTAATCAATTACTTGGTGAAGAAAATATCAGCATACTTGAAACGATGCCAGTTCAATTCCGGTGTGAATGCTCTAGAGATAGAATCTCGAACGCTATTTTAAGTCTAGGAAGCGTAGAAATTCAAGATATGATGGATACGGATGGACAGGCTGAAGCAAAATGCCACTTTTGTAATGAGGGCTACTATTTTAGTAAAGAGGATTTAGAAAACTTATTAAAATTGAGTATAAAGGAAGTGTAATTCATATAAAATTCTTCCACCTTACTAGCAGCAAAATAATAAAAAACAGGAGGGAAACAGATGAACAAAGCGCCAAAAGACACACGTGTCGTAGTAGGAATGTCAGGTGGAGTTGATTCTTCCGTTACAGCGCTACTTCTAAAAGAGCAAGGCTATGACGTCATTGGAATCTTCATGAAGAATTGGGACGATACAGACGAGTTTGGTGTATGTACGGCCACAGAAGACTACGACGATGTGATCCGTGTCTCCAATCAACTAGGAATTCCCTATTATGCGGTAAATTTTGAAAAGGAATATTGGGACAAGGTATTCACCTACTTTTTGGATGAATATAAAGCAGGAAGAACGCCGAACCCTGATGTGGTATGCAATAAGGAAATCAAGTTCAAGGCATTTTTAGATCATGCCATGAGTCTTGGTGCCGATTATGTGGCTACTGGACATTACGCACGAGTGGTCAGGGGAAACGGGAAAGTTCGCCTGTTAAGAGGGAAAGATGAAAATAAGGATCAAACGTATTTCCTTAATCAATTAACAGAGGAACAATTAAGTAAGGTGTTGTTTCCGCTAGGAGATATGGAAAAATCAAAAGTAAGGGAATTAGCAGCAGAAGCCAATTTAGTAACAGCATTTAAAAAAGACAGCACAGGCATTTGCTTTATTGGTGAACGAAATTTCAAAGAGTTCTTAAGTGGTTATTTGCCTGCTCAAAAGGGGAATATGGAGACATTCGACGGCAAAGTTGTCGGACACCATGATGGCTTAATGTACTATACAATCGGGCAGAGGCATGGTTTGGGGATAGGAGGAAATGGCGATCCTTGGTTTGTTGTTGGAAAGGATATTGAAAGGAATGTACTATATGTTGGGCAAGGCTTCCACCATGAAATGCTATATTCAAGCAGCATCATTGCTGATAATGTAAACTGGATTTCAAAGGGAACTATACATGATACATTTGAATGTACCGCAAAATTTCGCTACCGCCAACCAGACAATAAAGTTACGGTAGAACTGTTGGATGATTCCAAAGTTAAAGTCACTTTCCATGAGCCGATTCGTGCCATAACGCCTGGACAAGCAGTTGTCTTCTATCAAGGAGAAGAATGCCTAGGTGGAGGAACAATTAACCAAGTGTATCGTGACGACAAACAATTAGTGTATGTAGGATAGGAAGAAGCAAGTTAGCCGGTTTTAAAATTAGAAACCGGCTTTTAAAGAAGTCTATTAATGGATATTTATACCCCTCTTACTAGACAAAAACAACATTTTTCCTTATTTGTTGTTTAAGCAATAAAACGCCAAAACTGATGGTTGAGAATAAATGAATTCTATTTTAGAATCAAATATACAACATCTGTTGTTTAAGCAAAAGATGTTAGATTCTACATTTTTAATATTTGACAACTGGATGAATAGGTCAAGCTCTTCAAAAATAAGGGAAAGATAATCATACTATTTTTTCTTATCGATGGAATGCTAATAAAGGCTAGCTTACCTAAAAACAACTAAGAAGGAGTGTTTGAATATGACACAAAAAGTAGTAAAAAGACAAGAAATTCTTGAGGCGTTTAATTTTAGACGTGCTATAAAAGCCTTTGATCCAACAAAAAAAATCACAGACGAAGACTTTAATGTAATCTTAGAAGCAGCCCGTCTTTCACCAAGCTCAGTTGGCATGGAACCTTGGAAATTCCTCGTTGTCCAAAATCAAGAATTCAGAGAAAAGCTAAAAGAAATTTCTCCAGGCGCACAAGGTCATCTGCCAACTGCGAGCCATTTCGTTATCATTCTTTCAAGAACAATCAAGGATACAAGGTACGACTCAGAATATGTAAAAAATCAAGTGCTTAATGTTTTGGGTGTTCCAGATGAAATATCTGATCAAATGATAGAGAGTATAGGAAATTTCCAAGTAAACCAACAAAATGTGTTAGAAAGTGAGCAAAAAGCGTTGGATTGGGCTAAAAGACAAACCTATCTTCCCTTTGCCAATATGATGACTGTAGCAGCGTTACTTGGAATTGACTCTTGTCCAATAGAAGGGTTTTATATCGATAAGGTAGAAAAACTCCTTGCGGAAGAAAACTTACTGGAGGATGGTCATTTAGCTGTATCGGCTATGGTTGCATTTGGATACCGAGCAGCAAATGAGCCTAAATTCCCTAGAGGAAGAAAAGACATGAAGGAAATTGTACAGTGGATTAATTAATGATTTCGGACAAGTCGGAAGAGAGTTCTTTTTTAAAATAACAGATGCTATTTTTTTATGAACATTAATACTGTTGTATAACTTGAAGATTCTTGTCTGTTTTTGTATAAACTTTATTGTCCTTAGACATTCATTGGAGAACTGTAGAAACTAATCTACAGTTCTTTTCGTTCTTTAGCTAAAATGACCCGATTGTTAAACAAAGATAAAACATTGTACTTAAACTAACCAGCCCCTTTACTTCACAATCTTATTTATTAAAATAAATATCAAGTCTTATTCCATTAAATGTCCCGATTGTTGAACACATATAAAACACCACTCTTCAACTAAACTGCCCCGTTTGTTTAATAAGGAATTCAACAAAAAAGTGCCTTAATCCTTCATGAATCAACGCATCCTTTAGTTGATGAACATTCAGGTGCTACCAGTTCCACTTTAATTCTATCTGGGTCTTCAAAATAAACAGCATAATGGTTATCGCCCCCAGCAAAGGGATGTTTATCATGGTAGAGAATTTTAACTTTTCGTTCTGTCAATTTTCTCGTCATTTCATCTACTTGTTGACGTGATGATGTGTGAAATGCAAGATGATTTAGCCCTACTCGACATCTATGATATGGAGGGTCTAAAAACTTATCTTCTGCTTGAACAAAAACGATGTATGTATCACCTAATTTCCAACTATGACCATTTTCCCACTCCTGAAAAGAGGAATAACCTAATTCTTTAAGAAGCCATCCCCAAAACTCATTGGTCTGCTTTAAATTTGAAACGTATATCTCTATATGATGTAGTAATCCCTTTTGCATAGAAATCCCCTTTACAGTTATTCAATTCTTCTTGTGCTAACCTGCCCTGTTTGTTCAATAAGGAATTCAACAAAAAAAGCGTTGACTCCTTCCTGTATCAACGCACAAGTTGCTTCAATAGCAACTCTGAGAGCAGTAGGTCACTAATATTTGACGAATGTGGTAACGCTTCGCTTTGATGCAATAGTGCGTCTAGAAAGCTCTTCTTTCCATTTCTTTGAGTCTAATTGATATTCACCGTACTGGTCTTTGTAAGTTTTTTTAAAGAGATTGATCGTTCTGGCCTCTTCTGGATAATTATGCGATAAGGAATAACCGTGTCGTCCTTCTTCAAATATATATAGTTCTACAACGTCCCCTATATCCATAATTGAATCCAAAAAGGTAATAAATTCGATGTCTTCTCCTCCAAGTTCATAAACATAAGGGAGGGTTAACGGCAAACTTTCCTTATATGCTTCACCATTTAAAAATGGATAACTATTTTCACTTGAGTGATATTCAGGAATAGGTTTTAATGTAGCAATAAAATAATGAGCTGTCATTGAAAAGTCCCTTTCATCAATCGCGTCATTAAAGTAATTCGTCTTTAGGATAACCTTGATAAAGATCAAAGTTCAATTTCCTTTACCCCCACCTCGTTCCTAATGAAGATAACGAAGTGGCTGAAATATTCGATGAAGCAGTCCAATAAGAATGTTAGCTACAGGTGATAAACATAAAAAAGACCACTTCCGAAGAAGCAGTCTTTTATTAAAGAACCCTTGTTCCGAAGGGTGAACTATGCCCTATAAAGTGGACGGTTTAAAAAAGCACCTGTAAGAATTTTATGCAGCTAACAGATGACTCCGGTACTGTGCCGGGGTCATCTTATTTAGAGTCCATTGATAACGCTCGTTATTGTATTCCTCAATGTAACCTCCAATGATTCTTTTAAGCTCATTGAATGTTTGGCACTCCGCATAGTCAACTTCATCCTTAAAATGCCCAAAGAAGGATTCCATTGGAGCATTATCCCAACAATTTCCCTTACGGGACATAGACTGGATAAGCTTCATTTTCTTAACCCTTTTCTGAAATTCAGGGTGCGTGTAATGAAAGCCCTGATCGGAATGGAGGATGGCACCAGGATGGACCATTCCCTTAAAAGATTGACCTAGTTTCTTCAGTGTATGATAAACAATGTCCATCTTAAGATTGGTGGACAGGTGATAAGCGACGATTTCCCTTGTGGATACGTCTTTGACACATGAAAGGTAAGCCGGACGCCCGGATCCGTAGTAAACATAGGTGATGTCTGTAAGGTATACTTTGCCGGGTACATCCTGTCCGAACTCTCTATTGAGTATGTTTGGAAGAGCCTTGTGTTCCTGATTGGCCTTTGCCATTTTCCTATAGGGATTCATCTGCCTGATTTTCGTTACGAGGTTGAATTTCCTCATAATCCGGCGGATCTTCTTATGATTCATTATTACATTTTTATCGTTCTCTAGAATCATCTTAATTACAAGGGTTCCGGCTCTCCCTTTCTTATAATCAAAGATTTCCTTGATTAACTCATAATCCTTCCAATCATTTTCTAGCCTCTCAGCCCTCTTGTGGTCAGCCTTAATCCAGGTGTAATAACCACTTCTACTTACACCAGCCATCTTACATAAGTAGGTAACCATCCGTGGAATCCGATATTTACGAATGATTTGTTCGATAAGCGTGAATTTCTCTGATTTCGTTACTTTCTCTTCTTTGATGCCTGCCTTTCGAGTTCGTCTAACTTTTTTAGGAATTCAAGTTCAGCCTCCAAATACTTAATACGAGCTTCAGCTTTCCTTAGATTGTCTTCAACTGAGACCTCCTCTGAGGTAGGCCTCCCAGTACTTCCTTTTCCTCTTCGTTCTGTAAGGAACCCTTCTTCCCCAAATTGTTTAAAAGTTTTCCTCCACCTCTTCAGGCAGGATCTAGGTTTTTCCGCCCCGATTATTTCGATTTCAAAACCGTTTTCTATAAATATTTGAGAGGGAGCTTTCCCTTCAAGGTTTTCTTTAACGGCCTTAATTTTGAACGCTGGTGTATAAGCAATTGACCTTTCAGAAACATGGTCAACATTCTCATTGTTCTCCAACAGTTTCATTTGATGTTCATTGAATATTATTTTACTCATTTCGTTCCTCCGTCTATATCCCTGATTTGATTATAAACGGGCTAGGTCATTATAGACACAAAAAACCCGAATAACGGGCTTTTTCAAAGCGTCCATTATTCGGGGTATAGTTCA
>NZ_LAYY01000098.1 GCF_000986785.1 Mesobacillus campisalis
ATCGGGAGCAAGCTCCCTCAAGTCCGCTCGACTTGCATGTATTAGGCACGCCGCCAGCGTTCGTCCTGAGCCAGGATCAAACTCTCCAATAAAGAGTGATTAGCTCATAAAATAAAACGTTGGCTCGTGAATCTCTATATAATAGAAGAAACACGATATTATTGTTTGTTGACGCTTGTTTGTTTAGTTTTCAAAGAGCAAATCGTTGTCTGTTTCAGCGACAACTTTTATAGTATATCAGGCAGTCTTTTTCGTGTCAACTGTTTTTTATGAAATGTTAACCTCGATTGAGCTGCTTTTAAATAATAATACTTTTCCCATGACTCGTCAATTACTTTTTTTGAGTCGCATATCTTTGCTGGCTTAGCAGCTAAATTAATATACCATGGTCACACACGAATACACAATGTATATTTATTCCACTAAGATGAAACTGGAAAGGTTTTAGTCTAAATCATTTGCATTATTAAGATTGTGTAAATGTACTTGCCTCTTTTAGCGGATAATATTAGGATAGTAATGGATAACTGATATCGAAATTCAATATTGAAAACCAATACCTATTTTCGATATCGGTTGCCAATATCCACTTACAATAGGACGAACGTGAAATGGAGGTGGAAATTTGGAGGATAAGGTTCTTAGAAAGTTATTCCTTGGATTCATTCAAATTCACATTCTGCACCATGCAAAAGAAGATCCCATATATGGAGCCTGGATGCTTGAAGAACTGAAAGAGCATGGCTACAGCATCAGTGCAGGTACCCTATATCCTATCCTTCACACAATGGAGGCTGATGGACTCCTTGTAAAAGAAGAAAAAAATGTGGAAGGAAAAATCAGAAAATACTATACGGCCACAGAAAAAGGGATCGTCATTTTGAGTGAAGCAAGGAATAAAGCTTACGAACTTTTTAAGGAAATTCGGGACTGACAGAAAGGGGAAGAAGATGAAAAAAAATAGTGAGAATAGTGGTTTTAAGGCTCTTTTAGAGATCCTATTAGTTTCAACCAGACTGGGCCTGACTTCTTTTGGAGGGCCAGTTGCCCACTTGGGTTACTTCCACAATGAATATGTACAAAGAAGGAAGTGGCTGGACGAAAAGACTTACGCAGATCTAGTCGCATTATGCCAATTCCTCCCGGGTCCGGCGAGCAGCCAAGTCGGCATTGGCATTGGAGTCATGCGGGCAGGGGTTATCGGCGGGATCGTTTCCTTTATTGGATTTACTCTTCCGTCCGTGTTGGCACTGATTATCTTCGCACTGATACTCCAAGGATTGGATGTGGGAGACGCCGGCTGGATTCACGGATTGAAGATCGTGGCGGTAGCGGTCGTTGCTCACGCGATATTGGGGATGGCTCAAAAACTGACCCCCGACCTTAACCGAAAAGCCCTTGCGCTGTTTGCCTTGATTGTGACACTGCTTTGGCAAACGGCCTTTACTCAAGTTGGTGTCATATTAGTGTCAGCCTTTATAGGGTATCTTATTTATAAACAGCATGCGGAATCCGAGGAGGCCCATTTACATTTCCCTGTTTCCCGCAGATTCGGAGCTATTTGCCTCTCTCTCTTCTTTGGGTTGCTAATTATCCTGCCGCTCATTAGAGAGGCGACTTCTTTAAACTGGATTGCCATGTTTGACAGTTTTTACCGCTCTGGTTCATTAGTGTTCGGCGGGGGGCATGTCGTCTTACCTTTACTCGAGAGGGAATTTGTTCCTACAGGGTGGTTAAGCGAGGAAGCATTTTTAGCAGGATACGGAGCAGCACAGGCCGTACCCGGTCCTTTGTTTACCTTTGCTGCCTACCTGGGCGCTGTCATCAATGGGTGGCAAGGGGGACTGTTGGCCACTATCGCCATATTCTTGCCTGCGTTCCTGCTCGTACTTGGCACCCTTCCTTTCTGGGATGCCTTACGGAAAAACCCAAAAATCAAAGGCGCATTGATGGGAGTGAATGCGGCAGTTGTGGGGATCCTCATTTCCGCTTTCTACCATCCGATATGGACCAGCACCATTTTAGCGCCCATCGACTTTGCGTTTGCGGCTCTTTTGTTTAGCATGTTGGTTTATTGGAAGCTTCCGCCATGGGTGATTGTTGTCATCGGAGCCGTTGGTGGGACCCTCATGACTTTGATTTAGAATTACCAACCAACACCGTTGAAGGAACTAATTAGTTATAAATAAAAATGGCTGGAGAATTCCAGCTATTTTTTCATTTTTATCCAAACCAAGTTTTTGCTGATTTCAATTTCTCTATCCTTCTCAATTATGATATATTAAACTTTTATTCTTAAGTAAATAAGGCAGTAATCCGATTTGATATTATGTGGAAGGAAGAAAAACATGGATAAACGTATATATTTTTTAATGATCATAGCATTTGTGATCGGTAGTGTGGAACTGATCATTAGCGGCATATTAGACCTGATTGCAGAGGATTTAAATGTAAGCATTGGGCAAGCTGGTTTGCTGATTACTGTTTTCGCTTTGATTTTCGCTGTTGCATCGCCAATTTTGCTAGTCTTGACAGCAAAAATAGAGAGAAAAGTACTAACTTTAGGCTGCTTGTACGTATTTTTCATTGGGTGTATCGTAACCGTATTTTCACCTACTTTTTCTGTTTTGTTTATCGGAAGAATTATATTGGCTTTAAGCGGAGCGCTGTTAATCATATTATGCTTAGTGATGGCTCCCAGCCTTGCAGGAAATCAGTATAAAGGCAGGGCCATCGGAATTGTGTCCATGGGGGTGAGCGCTTCACTAGTATTAGGGGTGCCGCTTGGGCTTATAATAGGAAACTCCTTTGGCTGGCGGGCACCATTTGTCCTTATAACTGTTATGACGGCATTATCCATTATTGGCGTTCATGCTTTTATGGGGCGCATAGAACCAAAATCTCAAGTTCCGTTGAGGCAGCAGCTTGCCGCATTTAAAAATCCTAAAATCACACTCGGATTGACGACAACATTCCTGTATATGACAGGTCATTCTATTATGTACTCCTATTTTAAACCTTATTTAGAAGCAACCACTGTCTTTAATGGTAATTGGGTAAGCATCATTTATTTAATTTTTGGTGTTGCTGCTGTATTCGGCGGAGGAATTGGGGGTGTAATGGCAGATTTATTAGGCACAAGGAAAACAATGGTTATTTCGCTAGCCATTTTTAGCTCCTTATTCTTTATTTTGCCATTTACAACCGGCCTCTTCCCGATATTTTTCATCATTATTATTGCATGGGGTATTCTCAGTTGGGCGATTTCACCGGCGATGCAATCTTATTTGATTGAGTCAGCGCCAGAATCCTCGGAGATCCAGCAGAGCTTGAATAATTCTGCCCTTCATTTGGGCGTTGCGGGAGGTTCCGTTATTGGGGCCGGAATCGTCGATACACTGTCTGTGGAAGTAAATCCATTTGCAGGCGGAATTTTAATTATCATGTCATTAATTACTGTAGTAATTTCTGTTAACAGCAAGAAAAAGACTTCTTATGCAGCTAAGAGCGCAATTTGAGTGGTCTCGGCATAATTAATCGTTCCATCTTTATGATAAGCCTCATTGCCAGCTTGCTCTTGAAGCCACAAAAAATCGACAGACCTTATGGGCCTGTCGATTTTTGTTAAGCAAATATCATATCTTCTTTTGCTTCATGGCATAGAACCTGGTGGGAACCAAAATGAATGACGTTATCCCAAGAATGATAGGGAGTGACACCAAACATAAAAGTTACATTTTAACATCCGCCTAATATAATAATGACGAGGTGGTTAATATGTGTGTTTCGAATAATGCATTTGAGCTACAAGCTTTCCAAATGAGCGAGAACATCCGTCGCCACTCTATATATCAACCGGTAAGGGTGATGTACCTGGACGGCAGATGGATTGACCTGCCCAAGAAAGACGAGGAAACAATGGACTCCCAAGACCTTATTACAAAAGTAGTTTTAAAGGACTCTAAAGGAAATGTATATGAGGTAGAACCCAACATAAACGGGTTAAGTTTTGCCAAAGGTGAAATCACATATGAAGATTATTTGCAGCTGGATAAGAAAGAAAACAAGAAGACCGTTACCTATTTATTGGGTATTACAGGGGGATACCTTGTGATAGGCTGGGCATTCTTGAGATATTTTTTCTAACCCAATCCTTTCGGCAAAACCTCCCGGCTCTGATCCGAATACAAAATTAAAAAGATGGCTGTATCCTTAGCTTTTTCCCTTCGTTCTGGCAGCAGGCTGGAGATGAGCCAGGTGCAATATACCCTCTATGGGTCCTTCACGCAAATTATTGAATCGCCCCCTTGTCCAAAAGGGTTGTCCATTTTCCTCCCCCGTCTTTTGATGACAAAACGGTATTTTCAAATGTAGCAACCACCATTTTATCGGGGACGATAGGATGAATTCCAATATAAGCTACTGCATCCTCTCCAAGGTCAAGGCCGTGATAAGTCCATGTTTTCCCAAAATCACCGCTGCTCATTATCCCTGATTCCCTATTCGTAATGGAGTAGCTGACCAATTGCTTAGACCCAGAAATCACACCCACAGCTGTAATGAGTCTTGAGGAATCGGTAACCTCCCAGCTTTCCCCTCCATCGTATGACTGCATCACCCCATTTGACGTTCCTGCCAGTAGGCTGTTTTCATCATCCGGTGACGAGATCAGCGTGTAGATTTGATGTAAATCATTGGGAAGTCCCTCTGAATCAATTCGTTCCCATTCCTTCCCTTTGTCCATGCTTTTATAGATTCCTGTCTTGTAATTTCCGCTGTCCATTTGATTGATCCCATAAATCACACTAGGATTGCTGTAATTGGCGGTTAGGATATGAAAGTCTACTTTCCCAAGCAGTGACTCCGACTCCCACTCTTCCCCATTGTTCTCGCTAACCATTACTCCGAGCGGATTAAGAAGGCTTGACGCCTTCCCCGGATGGCCGCTCGTAATCATGCTCCCGTCACTCATGACATTGAACCCCATAAAATCAAAATCATAATTCCCTTTCATGGTCCACTCCATGCCGCCGTTTTGCGTTGCCAGCATTCCCTCATGGGTAGTGATGTAAATAGTTTCATCAGCCGCATAGGCAATTCCATGCAAGTGTTCGGCCCTGAACCCTTTTTCAATCCTTTTTTCTCCAGAGCCTGCTTCCTTTGTTGAGCTGCAGCCGGAAGCGACGATGGCTAATGCTAATACACCTGCTACTACCTTAAAGCTTTTCATCTTCATCCCCACTTTCTTTAATGGACCCGATGATTCATTGGCAGTGAGAATAAGTAAATATTTATAACTGCCAGGAGAACCATAAAGGCATAAAAAGGAATCATCGATTTGAAACTTGCTTTCTTTCCTAGTCTGTAAGCCGTATAGGTCGATCCAAAGAAACCTATTAGAATAATGGCATACTGTAGCATTTGTACCGTTGACGTAGATGCAAGGCTTAAATCACCAGGTTTTGAACTCATCCCGAACAACTCTAGTGAATTGAACCAGATGGCTTTTCCTTCCGTGATGATGTGGAAAAGATTGTGGCCCAAGTGCCCTGCAAGATCCAAAGGAATGATGGCGTAGCCGAAACGAATAAAGTTCTTTTTGACTGTCTCCAGCATCCCCATATATTTTGCTAGCTTAGCGGTTCCAATTAAAAGCAGGATCGGCAAGGCCATGGATATGATAAAGGCGATGGTAAAGTTAACTACGTAATTTGATGTCCCTGTAACTAGCCCGATTGCTGCTAATATATCTTCCCAAATTTCAAGCATGGTGATGTTTTGCACAAATACAATCCCCATGATAACGGCAGCAAGCGCGGCATGCTCAAGTCTTGGGTTCTTCAATCCCCAAAGTTCTTTAGTCGGGACCCTCATGGAAAGCCGGATGGAGTCATTCGGGCAGTTCTTTATACAGTTCCCGCAAATATTGCACTCTGCACTTGAATCCATGGTTCTTGGAAACTGGAACATTGGGCATCCCTCTGCCTTTTCGCTCCCCTTGAAACATGCTTGCGTCCTGCACGTTTTGCATACTTCCGGTGTACCTCTTAACTCAAGCGCTCCAGACCTTGAATAGTTTCCAGCGAGACCACCCAGAAAACATAGCGTCTTGCAAAATGTTCTTCTTTCATAATAAACCGAGGTGATGACCACCATCGTGACGAGCCCAAGAAGCAGGTACCCCGAACCCCGTGGGGATTCCACAATTCCCCAGACATGGTCGCTGTATGTTATTCCAATAAAGAATATGTCGATCATCCAAATCCCATATTTTCTTAAAAATTTTGGCATGGGTCGTTCACTGCCGACGAGCTTTCGTACAATATCGCTCAGCTTGCCGAAAGGACAGATGGCACACCAGAACCGCCCGGCCACAATGAAAAGGATGGGAATGATGGGCCACCATAGCACCCATGTCATCGTTGTTCCAAAATTACTATGAGGACTGACGGTTCCGGCCACCAATTCAAAAACGATAATGGAAAAGACAATGATGACCATCCATTGGAAGATCCCTGGATACCATTTGCTTTGCATAAAACTTTTTATGACAGGTATAGTCAATAAATTAAAAGGTTCTTTAGGGGTTCTTATTCTTTTTTCAGGGGTCGCCAAGTTACTCACCTTTCCTTCTGATCCATTTATTCCAAACGCCGATTAAGAGGAAAGATAAATTAATAGCTCCAAATATACCTAGAACTTTCACATTTGGCCCCTCTTCCACTATTTCCTCACCATGACCGTGACTGCCCTGTTCATCGTGCGATCCATCCCCGTCCTCATGGGTGGGAGAATCTGACTGCTCATCTGATGAAGTCCCATGACTGTCTCCATGCCCCTCCTTATGAAGGGAATCCATATGTTTCTCTTCGCTGTTTTCTGGGACATCTCCCTTTCTAAAGGTTTCTACTGCTCTCTTTAGGTCCTCCTCCTCTCCATGGCCTTCATCGGCCCAAGCATCAAACGGGAAAGAGAAGCTGATTACGAGAGTAAAAATCAATAATAGCCTGTTGTACATCACTTCGCCTCCAATGTAGTAAGGATGATTCTTTTTATTAATAGTTATAATGTAGGGGATAATTTTGCAGATTTGATGCTTTTAAATTGAAGAAAATGTGGCTGTTGATGAAATGATCCCCGTGTTCAAAAGTTTGTAATAGTCTCCGCAAGCATATTTTCATATTTTCAGGGAACAATATGAGAAGGATGGAGCGGGTGGAATCCTCCTCCATAAATTCTGCACACCTTTACTGTAATATGGGGATGATGAAAATTTTAGGAGGTAAAGGTAGTGACAATGAAAAAAAAACATTCTACTACTTCTTGCCCTGGTAATGTCGCTCTTTTTAGCAGCATGCGGCACTAATGACCAGGGAAACGAGTCCGAAAATGCAAATCAGGCTGAGGAAACAGAACCGGAACAGGAACAAAATAGCGGTGGACACGGCGGGCACGATATGAACCATTCGGGATCAGGTGAAATCCCGGAAGGCTTGAAGGAAGCAGAAAACCCTAAATTCGAAGTCGGCAGCAAAGCGACCATTACGGATGCCCATATGGAAGGCATCAACCATAAATGGGTCACAGAAAGTGAACTTTCTCAAGAATAAAGATAGAAAAGCATAAACATGTTTTTCCCATTCATCAAAAGGAAGGAACATGCGTTACAACGATGCAACTCGAATCATATAAACAAGGCACTGGCTTTTGGCCAGTGCCCTGTTAGCTATCCAATCAGCACACTTTTATCGATTCGTTTCAAGAATAAGAAAAATGGACATCACAATTTCTGCATAAGTCCTTCATTCTTTCTCCATTAAATTTTAGTAACATGTAGGTAAGAAAGGAGAGGATCACATGAAGAAAAAAATCATTGTAGGAATCATAAGCGGATCATTATTTTTTGGGGCCGGATCCCTAACATTTGCTCAATCCGACGGGGAGGGGGAGGGGGAAGGATTGCTTAACTTTGGCCAGATGAAGCCGCATATTGAAAAAATGCATCCAGACTTAACGACTCAGGAGCAAAAGGACATGTTTGAGGCGTGTCATGGAAAAGGTGGCATGATGAAAAATGACCATCATGAAAACTCTGGTACGATGATGAATCATTCCTAATGGAGGATGTATTTAAGTACACCACTTGCCATTAGGCATTAAGCCATCGTCCACATATTGTAAAGACAAAGAAATTCCCTGCAAAAAAAGGATTGGTCCCCATACCAATCCTTTCTCATTTTTAGCGCATTGAATGTCCTTAATGACGAACCATTTGTTTTTTATTACTTCATAATGCTGATTCCATTTGGAACTTTTCCTACCTCAATCGCATCGATTACTTTATGTTGTTCGGTATCAATCACTGTAACCGTGTTTTCACCTTATTCCTTCTTCAAAACGAATATGAGTATCACTTTCAGTCTGTCGTTCTGACATAGCGTAAAAGCACTTGTCTGTCTTTAGGAAGTTAATACTCCTCTATTGGCTTAAGTTTTTCTTCAATTTCACCTCTGCGGTCCTCTAAAAATGGAGGCAAAACTAATTTTTCGCCAAGTGTTTCGATATTATCACCATCGGCGGTAAACCCAGGTCCATCTGTCGCAATTTCAAACAGGATTCCGTTTGATTCACGGAAATATAGGCTCTTAAAATAGAAACGGTCCACTATGCCGGATGAATGGAAGCCACGTGCTCGTACTTGTTCATCCCAAAAGCTCAGCTCTGAATCGCTTTTTACACGAATGGCTAAATGGTGAATGCTGCCACGGCCAGGTTTTTCAGAAGGACCGTCCAAATATTTCACGACGATTTCTCCATAGACCTCTCCTTGAATTGATTGAAAGATCGCTTCGTCATCATTTCGACTGACCTCTGCATAGCCAAACATGCCGGTAAGTGTGCTTGCTAGTTTATCAAGCCTTCGTACCGTCATTTCCACAGAACCCATTCCTTGAATTTGATGTTCGGCAGGCACATCTGATTTTTCCCAAGTTTCCCAGTGTTCTACTTTTGCACCATTTGAGACAAGAAGGACCATACGTAAACCTTCAGCATCCTCAAAGTGTAAGGCCGGATGATTGGCATACGTTGTAACCTCACCATGATCTACACCGTGCTCCGCAAATCGTGCTTTCCAATAGGATAAGCTTGCTTCCGACGGTACAAGCAAACCAATTTTTGTAATGGCATTTGTACCACGGTGTGTATGGCCAACTAGTGGAATTTCAAAAAATGATAGTTCGGTACCCGGGCTGCCTGTTTTATCTCCGAAAAATAGATGATACATCGATGGATCATCCTGGTTCACCGTTACTTTCACACGGCGCAAACCAAGCACATCCCGATAAAAATGATTATTTTGGCTTACGTTTTTGGTAATCATTGAAATGTGATGATGTCCTGTAATTTTATACATAGATGGTTCCTCCATTCAGTGATGGCTTATGCAGCTCTTGTCAAGCTGGTTGAATCCTTTTTAAAAATGAATTGACCTAGAGATAATAATTTACTTCCATTAACGGCAAGGTAAATAGCCATTGCCAAAAACGCCAAATCGAGTTCATAACCAGCCATTTGGCCGCAGCCTCACTTGACGTAATGGATAAAGAATCTTTACTTTGGCCTTTTAAGTGAAAACAACTCGCCAATTTTCGCATAATTAGTCCCCGCCAAACGGCTCACGGCAGCAAGTCCTCTTGGATCAATTTTCCCATTTTGATAAATGTCTTCCTCAATATGAAATTGAACGACTTTGCCTATAATAAAATCACACCCAGGGGAATCCGTGCCCCCCAGTTCTAAAGAGTGTTCCAAAATACACTCCATACGGACTTTGGCCTCCATCACACCAGGTACAGTAAGCTTTGAGCTAGCGATTGGAGTTAATTGAGCTAATTCGATTTCACTTTGATCGGCAGGCAGAGAAGCAGCAGTTTTATTAACTTTTTCAACATTATGTTCGTCCACGATATGGATGACAAATTCCTTCGTTTCTATGATGTTTCTTGCTGTATCCTTTTGCCTTCCCTCCGACCTTTGGATGGATAACGAAACCATTGGCGGGTTGGATGTGACAATATTAAAGTAACTAAATGGCGCCCCGTTCAAAACTCCGTCTTTTGAAATCGTTGTGACGAAAGCAATAGGTCTTGGAATGATGCTTCCAATTAAAAATTTATAATTTTCTCTTTCGGTATTTTGCGCTGGGTCGATTGAAAACATAGGAATCACCTCTTTTCAGGCTTTAGTCTAACTCTTTGACTTTAAAACGGGAGCAACTTTAAACAGAATTTTTGCGTGCAAAGTTCCAAGTTATAGCTCTAAATAAGGTATTTTTAATTCAAGATAAAATCACTACATAAAAGACTAGTTGTCAAGTATCCTAAGTTTAACCAAAAAATTATAGTTTTTACCCCTTATTAGAGCAACCGATTTTTTTAATTTTGCTCTATCATTACTTTTTTCTCTTCCTCACTAAGACCCCGAAAATTTGCTCAATCACATTTTCATGTTTAGGGAATATTTCATCCATGAATGAAATTCCTTTGTCTGTTATAACAACATGAGTAGCCCTCCGGTCATCCGGACAGCTCTCCCGTTTGATCAACCCCTTTTTTTCCAGCTTATCAATCACATATGTCATACTGCCACTTGTCATCAGGATTTTTTGTCCTTTTTGTTGAATGGTCTGCTTTCCTTTATGATAGAGGACTTCCAACACCATAAATTCCGTAGGATTGATCCCATATGATTCTATATCTCGCTTACTTCTCTCCTGGACGGATTTGGCTGCCTTCATAAAAACCACATAAGATTTTAGAGATAATTCCTTATTCATGCCTGTTTCCACCTTATTTTATCTCAAATTAAATTATTATTAATTCCTTTATCTTGAATTACGAATATATTGTATTACGAAAGAACCTAATTTGTCAATAAGAGCAGGTCTTTAAGTACAATATAAAAGATAAAACTCGACAGGCAATCCCTCCCTGTCGAGTTTTGTTTAGTTCATGCAAACATCTTATCTTCTTGCTCCTTCTTGAAGAAGCTCTTCATGGCATGGAAGACATCGGCTTTTTGCTTGAGGATATAATAGCGGAATTTCTCGTCTTTGACGTTTTTATACGCGGACATTAAGGTTGAATGGCGGTTGTACTGATTTACTTCACCGTAGCCGAACATATTGGACACTTTCATCAGTTCTTCAACAAGCTTGACGCAGCGGGCGTTATCGGACGTCAGGTTATCTCCATCCGAGAAGTGGAAGGGATAGATGTTGAACTTTTGCGGGTCGTATTTCGTATTGATCAGTTCCAGTGATTTACGGTAGGCGGATGAACAAATCGTTCCGCCGCTTTCCCCTTTCGAGAAAAAGTCTTCCTCGGAAACAACTTTTGCCTCGGTGTGGTGGGCAATGAATTCAATTTCAACTGTTTCGTATTTGGATCGCAGGAACCTGGTCATCCAGAAAAAGAAGCTTCGTGCCATATACTTTTCCCAAAGGCCCATACTCCCGCTTGTATCCATCATGGCGAGGACTACAGCTTTTGAGTCTGGCCTGATCACTTCATTCCAGGTTTTGAACTTTAAGTCTTCCTTATAGATAGGATGGAAGCTCGGCTTGCCTGTCATCGCATTTCGTTTATAGGCAGACATCATGGTCCTCTTCTTATCAATATTGCCCATAAGCCCTGTTTTGCGGATGTCATTGAACTCAATATGGTCAACGGTATGTTCCTGGTTTTGCTTTCGCTGCAGGTTTGGCAGCTCAAGCTGCTTAAACAGTGCTTCTTCAAGCTCCAACATTGAAACTTCTGCTTCATAATAATCCTCACCAGCCTGGTCTCCTGCTCCCTGGCCTTTCCCCGGTGCCGGCTGCCCCGAACCATCCCTGGCTACAACATCGCCAACCTTGCTGTCCCCTTTCCCCTGACCGACATGTTTATTTTTATCATAGTTGTAACGGATCTTATATTCATCAAGAGAACGGATTGGAATCTTTACAACCTCCCTGCCGTTCGACATCACGATGCTCTCTTCAGTAATCAGGTCAGGAAGATTGTTCTTGATTGCTTCCTGGACTTTTTCCTGATGTCTTTGCTGGTCATCATGGCCTTTACGGTGGAGGGACCAATCTTCCTGGGAAATTACAAACTGGCCGCTGTTTTCTTCGGTCATTTTAAACCCCTCCTGTTCAATTTCAATTTGGGTCAAACGCCTTTTGCCTCGGTGCCTGAGAGATAACCAAGGTTTTTTGCGTTTCCCTTTGCACACAATTCACTGTCGTTTCATACAATAATGCGGAATGCAAAAGATTAGGAATGTGATTACTCTATCTTATGCAGAGAACGAAAATAATTTACAAATAATTTAGACAATTCCTCCTCATATTTTAGCATTGGACAAGCCCATTTTTTATAGCAGATTTCTCCTGCTTTATAACCGGATGTTTATTAATAGAAAAAAAACTCCGCGGCCGCCCGCGAAGTTATTTTTTCTTTTCTTGATATTGAATTGGATCTGGCATCTTATCGTAATCCTCTTTTAGCACTTCCCCTGTCCGGCGGTGCTCCATTTGCTTGCCCAGGTTTTTAACTTCTTCCTCATTAATAGCCATCGAACTATTATCAGGTACATGATTTTTTGGCAGGTCGTTCTTCGCCATTATTATCACCTCTTGCCATTTTATACCCTGGACAAACACTTTATAAACAGAAGGAACCTGCCAATGACTGGCAGGCCTATGATTCTTAACGGTTTAACAGGCTTCCTACATAGCGGAGCAATTCGTTTGCCGAAGTAGAGTTATAGCCATGCTCGTCAATCAGTCTCGCAACGACTTCATTAACTTTCTTTAGCTGGGTCTCATCCGGCGTTTTCGTAGAGGTTGTAATTTTGACAACATCCTTCAGGTCGGCAAACAGCTTCTTCTGGATCGCTTCCCTGAGACGGTCATGCGAATTGTAGTCGAACCTTTTACCCTTGCGCGCATAGGCGGAAATGCGGATCAGGATTTCTTCACGGAAGGCCTTCTTCGCATTTTCCGAAATGCCAATCTGCTCCTCAATCGAACGCATCAGCTTCTCATCCGGGTTAATCTCTTCGCCAGTAAGCTGATCTCGCATTTTTGCCTTATTGCAATAGGCCTCAACATTATCAAGGTAATTGTCCATAAGGGTCTTTGCTGATTCTTCATATGAGTAGACAAAGGCCTTTTGAACTTCTTTTTTGGCAATGTCGTCATACTCTTTCCTGGCTACTGAAATAAAATTCAGGTACCTTTCACGCTGCTCCTGTGTGATGGATGGATGCTGGTCGAGTCCTTCCTTCAGGGAACGGAGGACATCCAAAGCATTGATGGATTGCATATCCTTCCTGATAATGGTAGAGGAAATCCGGTTGATGACGTAGCGCGGGTCTATTCCGCTCATGCCTTCATCCTGGTATTCCTTTTTCAGTTCCTCGACATCCGCTGCATTGAAACCTTCAACATTTTCTCCATCATATAGGCGCATCTTCTTAACGAGGTCAATATCGCCTTTCTTTGGCTCCTTCAACCGTGTCAGGATTGTAAACATGGATGCGACCCTGAGCGTGTGCGGGGCGATATGGACATCGCCCACATCACTTTCCCGGATCATTTTGTCATAAATTTTTTCTTCATCCGAAACCTTTAGGTTATAAGGAATCGGCATGACGATGATCCTGGAATGGAGGGCCTCATTCTTTTTATTTGAAATGAATGACCGGTACTCCGTTTCATTCGTGTGGGCTACAATAAGCTCATCTGCGGAGATGAGCGCAAACCGGCCCGCCTTGAAATTTCCTTCCTGCGTCAGCGACAGGAGGTGCCAAAGGAACTTTTCATCACATTTGAGCATTTCCTGGAACTCCATCATCCCCCGGTTCGCTTTGTTCAGCTCCCCATCGAAGCGGTAGGCGCGCGGGTCGGATTCGGAACCATACTCAGCAATCGTCGAGAAATCAATGCTTCCTGTCAAGTCGGCAATATCCTGGGATTTCGGGTCAGACGGACTGAAGGTACCGATGCCGGTACGCTTATCCTCCGAGAAAAAGATTCTTTCTACGATAACATCCTCAATTCTGCCTCCATACTCCTCTTCAAGCCTCATCATGTTAAGCGGAGACAAATTCCCTTCAATGCGGATGCCGTATTCATCGTAAAAGTCTTTCCGGAGATGATGCGGAATCAAGTGAAGCGGATCTTCATGCATTGGGCAGCCTTTAATGGCATAAATCGCTCCCCTGTCTGTCAATGAATAGGCCTCAAGCCCTCTTTTGAGCATCGTGACCAGAGTCGACTTCCCTCCGCTCACCGGGCCCATCAACAGCAAAATCCGTTTACGGACATCCAGCCTTTTCGCTGCAGGATGGAAATATTCTTCAACAAGCCTCTCAAGAGGTTCTTCAAGACCAAACAGCTGGGAATTAAAAAAGCTGTACTTCTTTTTGCCTTTGACCTCTTCAATCCCTGCGTCTTTGACCATATTATAAACCCGCGAATGTGCTGATTGAGCGACCCATGGCTGTTCCTTTATAATCTCCAGATATTCCCTGAACGTCCCTTCCCATCTAAGCTTCTCCTCTTCCTCGCGATACATCTCAATTTTCTTTAAAATATCCATAAGGACCTCCCTGTCTAGCGATTATCAAGAGACGATTAATATACTCTATGCAGCGAGGAAATCGAACATGCAAACAACTCAAAACAAGGTCACTGTTGCTGATAAAAATAAAGCCTTTTCTTCACAGTGGGACATCTTTAGGCTATAATAATTTTATATGGGTAAAATTAGGTACATAAGGGGGCGTCCAAACATGAATTTGCTACTGATTATTGGTGTTTCTGTTGCATTTCTGGCGGCCATTTTTACAGCTGGCTATGATGATAAGCCGGGAATTAACAAAAAATAATTTACCAAAGAAAAGAAGCTGCCCGCAGGCAGCCTCTTTTTTTTAGCGGATGTTCATCTTTATTTTTGCCACAAACTCCTTCATGTACATCCGTGCTTTCTTTTCCAACATGGAAGCCATCTGGCCTGTCCATGTATCACGGCGCTTTCCGCCCGTTCTTTCTGCATAGTATCCGGCAACAATTTCGTTATATTCTTCAAGCTGCTTTTTGTATAGCTGCTCATCCTGCTGATATTCGTTTTCCATATAAACATGCCTCAAAGGCAGCCTTGGCTTCCTGTCATTCAGGCTGGCAGGGTAACCTACGGCCATGCCAAACACCGGCAAAACATGGTCCGGAGTTTTTAGGATTTGCCGAACGGCTTCCAGGTTATTCCTGACTCCACCTATATAGCAGATGCCCAAGCCCATTGATTCTGCAGCCGCCGCAGCATTCTGGGCTGCGAGGGAAGCATCGACTACTGCGACCATAAATTTCTCTGTACTCTCAATCGGGGATGTTACATCAACATTCTCCATTTCGCCAACGACAGCGTGGCGATGCAAATCCGCACAAAAAACAAAAAAGTGACCATTTTTTGCCACATAAGGCTGATTCCCAACCACTTCAGCTAGCTTTTCCTTCTTCTCCCGGTCGGTCACCCCTATAATGGAATAAGCTTGCAGAAAACTTGAAGTGGAGGCAGCCTGGGCACTTGCCACAATGGTTTCAACCTGCTCCCATGTCAAAGGCTTGTCCTCAAAATCCCTTACAGATCGATGATTTAAGAGTGTTTCAATAACCTGGTTCAATTTTAGCCATCCTTTCAAGTTTTATATGTATTACAAAAGAAAAGGGCCAGCAACAGCACAGGCCCTTTTCCTTTACAGCAAATTCGGATAATCCTGCTGGCGAAGCGCTTCATAGACGAGAATGGCTGCCGTGTTGGACAGGTTTAAAGAACGAATATGATCATTCATTGGAATCCGCAGGCATCGCTCCATGTTGGCTTGAATCAGTTCCATTGGAAGACCGGTTGTTTCTTTTCCAAAGATAAAATAATAATCCTTTTCGCTGTTGCTGTAATCAAACGCAGTATGGGGCTGTTTTCCATGCTTGGTCAAATAGAAAAATTCGCCGCCCTCATTATCAGCGAAAAAGGCCTCAAGGGAATCGTGATAAACAACCTTCACATGTTCCCAGTAATCAAGCCCGGCCCGCTTGAGTGCTTTATCATCAGTTGAAAAGCCAAGCGGCCTGATTAAGTGCAGTGTCGTACCTGTTCCTGCACAAGTCCTGGCGATGTTCCCTGTATTGGCCGGAATAAGGGGCTGGTATAGTACAATATGCAATGCCACAATGTTCACCTCTATCAAAACTCTAGTTGTTATTATACCACTATCGCCAAGTTAAAGCCGTTTTATTGATCATCCACAATGGATAAGAATTTGTATTTTATCCGGGGGGTGTAGGCAGTCGAGTCCTCATATGCCCAGTAGCGATTCCGGCTGTTATGCGTATGGGCATTCACAAGCGGCATGCCGTTTGCATCCTTTGCGGTGACAATGGTTGTATGGTCAAACCTCCCATCTCCCTGAAAGTCATAACAAATGACATCCCCCAGTTTCAGCTGGCTTGCGCTTGCCACTTCCTTCGCCCTTAACCCGTTTTTTGAACTGGGCAGGTACCAGCGCATCGAGTTTGCCACCGTCCAGCTGAAGCTCCAATTGGAATTCATCATCCACCAGCCATTGGCCCTTTGAGGGTATCCCCGCATTGGAGCTCCTCCTGCATGCAGGCATTGTGAAATATAATTGGTGCAATCCACATCAAACTTTTTATAGGCAGGATTGTAGTCATTCCACCATCTCTCGGCATACTGAACAGCTTTGAGGCGGTCATAACGATACATAATCTGCTTCGCCTTTTGTGCTCTCTCTTCGGAATCGCCTTCGATCTCCCCGATGCCTGAATCCGGATCCTGCTCCAGCCCGAAGAGGGCAATCTCTTCATCGCCCACAAGAATCCCTTTGTAAAACTCGGCCTTTCGATGTTCAATCCCTTCCTCAAGGAAGAAAGCATTTTTTTGCTTGATCAAATATTTTAAATGAACACTGTAATAAACCTCTGAGCTTGCGTTTCCTTTTTTCTCATCCGTGATTTTACCCTCTGCTTTCGCCCTGACGATTTCAGCCCCGCGCCTCGCGCAGCTCTCCTTCTTCATCTCGATTGCTTCGCTATCATCAAGCATGCTTCTATTATGCGATACATATTGTTTCAGCCTCTGCTCCAGCCTTTTTTGCAATTGTTCCCTCAACATCCATCTCTCCTTTCCCCACATATGTATGAAAGGAGTGCGGCTTTAAAACAGGTTGAGAGATTTTTTATTGTTGATTGAAACTCCATCAGCCATTAAAACAGAAAAAAGGCCTTACACCGAAACATGAAAGACCTTACTAACCTATTTCTATCTTGTGGCTGGCTGTGATTCTCTGAAAAAGTCCAGTCCTTTCTTGACTTCCACTAATACATCTTCATCCTTCTCCTGCACAAGTGCATTCTCCAATGCTGTTTTTGCTCCTTCTCCCCCTATTTTTCCAAGTGACCACGCCGCGGTTCCTCTGATAACCGGACGCGGATCCTCCTGCATTACCTTTATCAGATCAGGCACAGCTGAATCATCCTTGAAATGGGCAAGGGCAAGAATCGCATTGCGCTGGATGGGCTTCTTGCCTCTCCACGAACCAGAAACGGGGCCGAATTTCTCTTTAAAATCCTTATTGCTGATATGCAGAATTGGTTTTAGTAATGGCTTGGCCACCTCTGGATCAGGCTCGGTTTCCGGATGAAAATGAAAATCCTTTCCTTTATTGACAGGGCAAGCTGTCTGGCAGGAATCGCAGCCATAAAGGCGATTGCCGAGCTTGTCACGGAATTCATCAGGCAGAAACCCTTTTGTCTGAGTCAGGAATGCAATGCAGCGCTGGCTGTCAAGCTGACCTCCCTGGACAAGAGCACCAGTTGGACAGGCATCCAGACATTTTGTACAGCTGCCGCACTGGTCCTCCATCGGAGCATCCGGTATGAAAGGAAGATTGGTGATCATTTCGCCCAGATAGACGTAAGAACCGAATTCTGGAGTTAGAATGGAACAGTTTTTACCGCTCCAGCCAATCCCGGCCCTTTCCGCAACCGCGCGGTCCACCAATTCGCCAGTGTCGACCATCGATTTGAATCTAGCCTCTGGAACCTTGGACAAAATAAACTCTTCCAGCTTTTTCAGCTTGTTCCGAAGGACATGATGATAATCGACTCCCCAGGATGCCCGGCAAAAGATTCCTCGTCTTTGGCCCTTTTTGCTAACTACCCTAACCTTCATTTTGGAAGGGTAAGCAACAGCAATGGCAATAATGGAATGAGGCTGATCGAAAATCAGGTCTGGCCGAACCCGTTTTTCAATATCCTTTTCCTCGAAGCCGGATTGGTAGCCCAATTCCTGCTGACGTAGGAGCCTTGACTTCATTTCAGTAAATGGCGAAGGCGATGCGAACCCGATTTTATCGATTCCGATTGTTTTGCTGTAAGCTATGACCTCTTCCTGCAATTGGCGGATATCCATTTCCGGCTCTCTCCTTTCCCCACTGTAATCTATAGTAAAAACAATAATTTTTAAAAGCACATACGTTATATGATAAACTAATTCATAAGAATTTTGGAGGTGGAAACAATGGAAATTCAAGTTTCCAGTGAGTTAAGCACACGGGTTCCGGATTTTACGGCCGGAGTCATTCAATATCGCAATATAGAAGTTGGCCCCTCACCGCAAATGTTAAAAGGAAGGCTGCAGCTGTTTCAGGAATCGATTTTTTTCGAGCTCGATGATAAAAATGTTACCGATTTCGAAGGCATACGAGAGTGGCGCGAGATTTTCAAAAAGGCCGGCAAGGACCCGAACCGTTACCGACACTCGGCAGAAGCCCTTTACCGCAGAATCAAGAAGCAGAACTATTTGCAAACTGTACATAGCGCCACCGATGTGAATAACTTTTTCTCTCTGGAGTATGAAGTGCCAATCGGCATTTATGATGCAGACAAACTCGAGGGCGGTATCCAGATTGGCATCGGTTCGGAAAGCGATGAATATGAAGGCTTGAACGGGAGGCGAAACTCCCTCCATAACCTTATCATTTCCCGCGACAGCCTCGGCCCGTTTGGGAGCCCATTTGTTGATTCAACCCGCACGGCCGTGACGGAAGAGACCAGGAACGCTCTCCAGATCATCTATCTGCGCCCTTCACTGGGTATTGAAAGAAACACGAAGCTAACAAGCTCGCTAATGAATATGTTCCTTCAAATTCATGGCGGGGACGGGGAGTTTACCATTTTGGGCGGCCACTAAGCTCCCGACATCACACCCGCCCCAAAAGCATAAAAAAACGCAATACTTCGTTCCTCGTTTGAACGAAATACTGCGTTAGCTATGTATGGAGCGGGTGATGGGAATCGAACCCACTACATCAGCTTGGAAGGCTGAGGTTTTACCAGTAAACTACACCCGCAATTCAATAATGTCGTATGCCCTTGACCTAATTTATGATACCTACTATTTTTATATTCGTCAATATAAAAATGTAGTTTTTTGTCGAAAAAAGTTTAGATACGAAGTATAAAGGGTAAGAGAATATCTTTTTGAATTCACACAGCAAGGCCGCCTTATGCTTTTTTTATTGTTCTAGAGTGGCATCTGTTCAATAAAAATATAGCAGGGAGGTGCAGCTTAAAATGATGAGAAAGGTCAAACCTTATCTGACAACAAGAAAACTCCATCCCGAGAACCAGGAGTCACCCATCCATTTCCTTCGCAGCTTGAGCACTCCGGCCAATTACTTTTACCGGCGCAACCATTTTTCCTACCCAGAGCTCAGCCAGTCCAGCTTATGGATTCAAATCGGCGGCCTGGTTTCAAGTCCCACCTTCCTCCATTTCGATGACCTGCTGGCCATGCCTGCGAAATCTTTGGTGGTTCCTCTTGAATGTGCGGGAAACAAACGCGCCCATTTCTCTCCTAAGGTCCATGGCGAACAATGGGAGGAAGGTGCCATCAGCCAGGGCAAATGGACGGGGGTGCCCTTGAGATACATCCTGGATAGAGCGGGTGTCCTGCAGAATGCAAAGGAGGTCGTTTTTGAGGGAGCAGACTTTGGGAAAAAGGAGGATGTAGATAAGGTGATTCCTTTTAAAAGGAGCCTTCCGCTGGAGAAAGCGATGCATCCGGACACATTGATTGCCTACAAATACAATGACCAGCCTCTTTCCTTCAAGCATGGCTATCCATTCAGGCTCATTGTGCCAAACTGGTATGCGATGGCCTCTGTAAAATGGCTGCGGAAAATCAAGGTGATTCCCGGTGCATTTGAAGGGCCCTTCCAGACAAATGACTATGTATTCTATCCACGTAAAAAGGACGATATCGGAAAAAAGCCCGTCACTTTGTTAAACGTGAACTCTGCGATTCAACAGCCTCTTGATTATTCAATTCTGGACACAGGGACATATAAAATTAAAGGAATTGCCTGGACAGGAGAAGGGAACATCACGAGCATTCAGCTAAGTTTCGACAATGGAGAAACTTGGGTGAATGCAAATGCAGAACAAAACGCCGATTCTCCCTACTCCTGGGTGAACTGGTCCTATGATTGGAAGGCTGACAAAAAAGGAGAATACACAATCCAGTCAAAGGCGACCGATTCAGCCGGGAGAACCCAGCCGCTCAAAGCCTACTGGAATCGGAAAGGCTATGGGTATAATGCCGTTTCGAAAATCCATGTGAAAATTGAATAAGGTCTCGATAAAAAATCCGCTCCCTTTCACATGAACTATACCCCGAATAATGGACGCTTTGAAAAAGCCCGTTATTCGGGTTTTTTGTGTCTATAATGACCTAGCCCGTTTATAATCAAATCAGGGATATAGACGGAGGAACGAAATGAGTAAAATAATATTCAATGAACATCAAATGAAACTGTTGGAGAACAATGAGAATGTTGACCATGTTTCTGAAAGGTCAATTGCTTATACACCAGCGTTCAAAATTAAGGCCGTTAAAGAAAACCTTGAAGGGAAAGCTCCCTCTCAAATATTTATAGAAAACGGTTTTGAAATCGAAATAATCGGGGCGGAAAAACCTAGATCCTGCCTGAAGAGGTGGAGGAAAACTTTTAAACAATTTGGGGAAGAAGGGTTCCTTACAGAACGAAGAGGAAAAGGAAGTACTGGGAGGCCTACCTCAGAGGAGGTCTCAGTTGAAGACAATCTAAGGAAAGCTGAAGCTCGTATTAAGTATTTGGAGGCTGAACTTGAATTCCTAAAAAAGTTAGACGAACTCGAAAGGCAGGCATCAAAGAAGAGAAAGTAACGAAATCAGAGAAATTCACGCTTATCGAACAAATCATTCGTAAATATCGGATTCCACGGATGGTTACCTACTTATGTAAGATGGCTGGTGTAAGTAGAAGTGGTTATTACACCTGGATTAAGGCTGACCACAAGAGGGCTGAGAGGCTAGAAAATGATTGGAAGGATTATGAGTTAATCAAGGAAATCTTTGATTATAAGAAAGGGAGAGCCGGAACCCTTGTAATTAAGATGATTCTAGAGAACGATAAAAATGTAATAATGAATCATAAGAAGATCCGCCGGATTATGAGGAAATTCAACCTCGTAACGAAAATCAGGCAGATGAATCCCTATAGGAAAATGGCAAAGGCCAATCAGGAACACAAGGCTCTTCCAAACATACTCAATAGAGAGTTCGGACAGGATGTACCCGGCAAAGTATACCTTACAGACATCACCTATGTTTACTACGGATCCGGGCGTCCGGCTTACCTTTCATGTGTCAAAGACGTATCCACAAGGGAAATCGTCGCTTATCACCTGTCCACCAATCTTAAGATGGACATTGTT
>NZ_LAYY01000099.1 GCF_000986785.1 Mesobacillus campisalis
CTGAACCAGGCAAAATGGGCACTGACAGGCCTCCTCAGATACCTTTTTTGAGCGGAACCGGCAAAACGGGCACTGACAGACCTTCTCAGATACCTTTTCTGTGGATGACCGGGAAAATCGGGCACTGACAGACCCGCTCAGATACCTTTTTGGGCCTGAACCAGGCAAATCGGGGGGCTGACACCCCCCTCACACCCCTTTCCCACCCAAACTTGCCAAAACGGCCGCAATCCCATCCCCAGACCCTAGTTTTAAAAAACCTTAAAACAAAAAAACCGAAGCGGCGATGGCCGCTTCAGCCTGTTACTCTTTCACTGTATTGGTTTCGTCTTCCTTGACTCTTTCGAGGGCCATTTCATAGGCATCGTTGCCATAGTTCAGGCAGCGTTTAACCCTGGAGATGGTTGCGGTGCTTGCGCCTGTTTCGGTTTCGATTTTATGATAGGTGTTCCCTTCGCGGAGCATCCGCGCCACTTCAAGGCGCTGGGCCAGCGACTGGATTTCATTAACAGTGCAAAGGTCGTCAAAAAAGCGATAGCATTCTTCCATATCTTTCAGGGACAGGATCGATTTAAAAAGCTGGTCCAGTTCCCTTCCTCTTAATTTATCGATTTGCATTCATTCTACCCCTTATATTCCAAATTAGCTGCGGTTATTCAGCTGCGAAAGCAACCTGCTCCACTGAGGGAACGATGTTGATCCATGTTTTTCCGGGTACAAATCCAGCCTGCTTGCCATCGATGAATGGCAGGATCCGGCCATTTACATTTTCCCATTGAACTTCATTCATGACCCCTTTTTGCAAGAGGTAGCCCCGGCCTCCCGAAGAAAGGCCAATGCTTCTCCTGCCTGCATCATCCAATACCTTGTGATTCATTTCCACAATAAGGATGTTATCCAGCAGCACCGGCTCTTTTGATTCCAGGTCGATGCTTTCTTCCCCATCACTGTAACGATGGTATTTCCCTTGCTTCTGATCATACTCATATTGTACATCGAATGCTGGATTTCCGTAAGAAATCATGACAGCTTCCGACTTTTTCCCTTGCGGCTGATCGTTCTCCCTGAAGGGCAGCGGTGCTGGTGCAGGATCCATTTTGTAGCCCTTCTGGCCAGCGCCCTTTTCTATATTGTCAAAAGTAATGTATGAGTTGTGGGGCGCTTTGCGAAAGTCGGCCCGCTTAAACAGGGAGCCATCATATTGGATTCCGTTGAGCTCATCGATATAGCCGCTGGCCAGAAGCTCCTTAGCCTCGGGGCTGTACCCATGGGCGACGAACAGGCTGTCATATCCCTTCGCCAGCTCAATAAAATATTCCCTTGCGCTTCGGACAGGACCTACCTTCTCCGGCTGTTCGCTCTCATAAATCGCCAGGAACCTGGTGACATCCCCTTCCGCCAGCACTTCGTACACAATGTCGGCTTTATGGAGTCCCGATTGCGGCCTTGCCTGCGGATGGTTGTTGACAATGACGGCTACAGCACGTTGCTCAGCCTCCGTTTTTGTTCCAACCCCTGTAAGCGGAAAGTGAAAAGCAAATTCTTCCTCTTTTACACTATCGACTTTTTCATCAGGCTGCTCTATCGCTTCGTCCCTTTCCTGGCTGCATCCTTGCAGGAGCAGCAGGACAGCCGCCAAACTCGCTACCCATTTTTTCATGTGTAAACACCCCTAAGACTCTTCCCTGGCAATGCTCCTATTTTCTGTATACTTTTATATTTTAACGCATTATCGTTGGAAAGAGTACCGTTTTCTTCATAACGTCATAAAAGCCCTGCTGGGTTACGCGAATATACGGGAGGTGTGTGGAACAAAAGAACAGCAGGGAATAGATTGGATCTTCGAAATGATATCCCCTATCCTTCAAATAGGCGAACAGTTCTTTCTCCAGGCCCATCAGTTCCTCGACCGGCTGGGATGACATCAGGCCTGCCAGCGTCAGGGGAATTTCACACTCCACTTTGCCATTGTCGCAAATGACGATTCCTCCGCCCAATTCCTTCATCCTGTTAAAGGCCTCCAGCATATCCTGCTTGCTTTTCCCGATCAGGATGATGTCGCCGGTGCTTGAAAATGAACTGGCAAGTCCCCCAAGGCTGTCGGCGAAACCTTTGAGAACAGTGTTCACCCTCCAGTTTCCATTGCGGTCCAGCAGCATGAAGAAGCATTCATCATGCTTATCTGAAAGCTTTTCCAATGAAACATCAATGGAAATCGTGTACGGTTTTGTGATGACGGAGTTCTCCATCTTGATCCCGAAAGGCATGGAAAACTGCATGTCATCCATATCAAGGGCCCAATTCATTTTTAATGGATCAAACCCAAGCTGGTTCCAATCAGCATTAGGAAAGACATCCACCTTCTTCCCATCCCGCTTGACCCACTGGCCTTTCGCCAAAACGGAGATCGGCGTCGGGTCGTTTTTACTGGCAAGGAAGTTCAGGTTGGCGATCCGGCCGGTTCCGATATTGCCGTGCAGGTGCTGGAAGTCATAATAACGGGCAATATTGATTGTTGCCATATTATAAGCATCGATCTCGGGAACACCGTGCTCCATTGCGATTTTAATCATCTTGTCGGAAACTCCCTCTTCATAAAAAGCAGAGGAGGAACCATCCGAATTCAGCATAAACCGGTCATAGACTGCGATGTCCCGCTCATGAATTTCGTCAAGCAGTCTTGGAAGGTCCGGACGGATGGAAGAATGGCGGAGCGAAACCATATACCCCTGCATCAGGCGGCGCTCCACTTCCTCACCTGTCATCGCTTCATGATCGCAATCAGCGCCAAAGAGCATCATCTTGGCAAGAGTCTTTTCGGAAGCTCCTGGGAAATGGCCCTCAATTTTTTTATTCATGCGTTTTGTTTCCTGCATCCAGTGCAGCATCATGTCATCGCCGTCCATCAGCTTCGGCCAGCCAGTCAGCTCACCGCCCTGGACCACACAATCATGCTCAAGCCAGGATTTGATATTGCCATTTGAAAAAACACTCTCCTCTTCCTGAATCTCCGACTGGCTGTCATAACGGCACCACCAGTACATCGAAACAGGGTGATGCTTCATTTCCTCAAGGAAAGAAAACGCTTTCCTTTTATTCAATTGCAAAGCAAGGACCATGTTGTCGTTGATTAGGGTGGTGGTTCCATGCTGCGATGCATAAGCTGCAAACGTTTGGGGATTATATAACTGAAACGGGTGCGCATGCGGCTCGATATAACCAGGTACAATCACGCCTTCCCGGCAATCGATTGTTTCACATTTATCTGTACGGGCCGGCAGTTTATCACCAACATACACGATTCGGTCTTTGTAAATCCAAATATTCGCCGTCATCCATTTGCGGAATGTCTGGTTTAAATAGGTTGCATTTTTCAACAGAATCGTCGGTGAAAGGGTGCCGTCCAAAACGGCTGCATGGGCTCGTAGCTGTTTGTTTTTCCATCTGTAACGCTGTTCCATACGGTATTCCCTCTCGATCATATATCTTTTTAAGGCTATGGCCTTTTCGTCAGTAAAAAGGGTTGTAAAAAAAGAAAGCCCTTACATTTATAGTAACATATTTTACGTTTTAACGCACTAAAGAATTTCCATTTCGTTGAAAATTGGAAGGAGGAGCGACTCCCATGAATGTCAGACCCAATATTGGAATCATTAATGCGCTGGTGCGCATCACTTGCGGACTCACCATGCTCAGCTGGGCTACATCCAAAATGGTTAAGCGCCCATGGCGGGAATCGTACCTGGTCGTTGCCTTTCTTGCTGCCATGAAAGTAGGGGAAGGGATTGTCCGCTACTGTCCGTTGACTGCCCTTTACGAAGAAGGACAGGAAATGATGCAGGATAAACGTGACAATGACGAAGAACAGGACCAAATGATTCCTTATAATCCAACCTGAAGATTGGACAGAAAAAAGCCTGCATCGAAATGCAGGCTTTTTCCTATGTTATGAAAGCACCCGGTTAATGGCCCGGCTGCCGATATCCTTTCGGTAAAACACACCTTCACATCGCAGTTTAGCGAGTTCCTGGTATACCTGGTCCTGTGCGGATTCCAGCGTATCTGCCTTCGCTGCAGCCAACAGCACCCGGCCGCCGTTTGTGACAAAGGCTCCGGCTTCATTCCTGGCGGTGCCAGCATGGAACACATACACATCAGAAAGTTCTTCCAGCCCGGCTAGTTCTGCTCCCTTTTCATAAGCTTCAGGGTAACCAGCAGCAGCGGCAACTACTCCAAGCACGGCCTGTTCATCCCATTCGATTTCAGGCTGTCCGCCCTCAAGCAGTTCCAAAATCACTGCTGCCAAATCCGATTTCATCCGCGGTAGCACGACCTGTGTCTCGGGATCCCCAAAACGGGCATTGAATTCAATTACCCTTGGGCCATCTTCCGTCTGGATCAGCCCTGCATACAAAACGCCTGTGAAGTTCCGGCCTTCGGCTGCAAGCGCACGCGCTGCGGGCTTGACAATACTATCGACTGCTTCCGCAACCATATTTCCATCAATAAAAGGAACCGGAGAATAGGCACCCATGCCGCCGGTATTAGGCCCTTTGTCGCCATCATGGGCCCGCTTGTGGTCCTGGGCAATCTCAAGAGGAACCACGGTTTCACCATTCACGAACGCCATCAGGCTGAATTCTTCCCCGGCGAGGAAATCTTCCACGACAACACGGGAAGAGGCTTCGCCAAACTTTGAATTCAGCAGCATATCTTCAAGAGCGCTGACGGCTTCCTCAATAGTCATTGCCACGGTAACTCCCTTGCCGGCAGCAAGTCCGTCCGCCTTAATGACAATCGGCGCTCCCTTTGCCTGAACATATTCCTTTGCCTGGGCAAAGTCGGTGAATACCTCAAACCCTGCAGTTGGAATCTCGTATTTATCCATCAAAAATTTGGCGAAGGACTTGCTTCCTTCAATCTCAGCCGCGGCCTTTCCTGGGCCGAATACTTTGAGCCCCGCCTCGGCAAATTTGTCTGCCAAGCCTTCCAGCAGCGGAACTTCCGGACCGATGATGGTCAAGCCAACTTCTTCTTTCTTCGCAAAATCAATCAGTGCTTCCTGATTGCTCTCCGCCAAATCGACGCAGACGGCACAATCTTCCATGCCAGGGTTACCTGGCGCCGCAAAGACGGTTTCCACCTGTGGACTTTCGCTCAATTTGCGGCAAATGGCGTGTTCCCGGCCTCCTCTTCCAATAACAAGGACCTTCATTCTTCCACCTCTTAACTTTTAGTGTTTGAAATGTCTTACGCCAGTAAACACCATCGCGATTCCGTACTCGTCTGCTTTCTTGATGGAATCCTCGTCACGAATGGAACCGCCCGGCTGGATGATGGCTGTGATTCCGGCCTTGGCCGCCGCTTCCACGGTATCATCCATTGGGAAAAAGGCATCCGATGCGAGTGCAGCTCCTTCGGCTTTCCTGCCAGCCTGCTCAAGGGCAATCTTCGCAGCGCCGACCCTGTTCATCTGCCCGGCACCAATGCCAATGGTCGCATCTTTGCCGGCCACCACAATGGCATTTGATTTTACATGCTTAACAACCTTCCAGCCCAGCTTCAGCGCTTCCCATTCTTCTTCTGTTGGCTCGCGTTTGGTTAGCACCGAAACAGTCGCTTCCTCAAGCCCGAACATATCCTGGTCCTGGGAAAGCAGGCCTCCCTCTATCGACGTCAGCTTTCTTTCATGCTGCTTTTCCTGTTCAAAAGGCAAGGTCAGCAGGCGAAGGTTCTTTTTGCTTTGTAAAATTTCCAACGCTTCCGCACTGAAGGACGGAGCAATGATGATCTCAAGGAAGATTTCACGAAGCTTGCCTGCCGTCTCGGCATCCACCTCGGCATTAAACGCGATAATTCCGCCGAAAATGGAAACCGGGTCCGCGGCGAATGCTTTTGTGAAGGCTTCGAATGCGGATGAGCCGACACCAACACCGCAAGGGTTCATATGCTTGACGGCAACCGCCGCCGGTTCAGAGAATTCCTTTACAATCTGCAATGCTGCATCGGCGTCATTGATATTGTTATAAGACAGTTCTTTGCCATGAAGCTGTTCGGCATTGGCCACCGAAAACGGAGAGCCAAGCGGCTTGCGGTAAAAAGCGGCTTTTTGATGCGGGTTTTCTCCGTAGCGCAATGTCTGCTTCAGTTCATATGTGACCGTCAGCTTTTCCGGGTTTTCCTCCCCTGCGAGGTTGGTCATATATTCCGCAATCATGGCATCATAGGACGCTGTATGGCGGAATACCTTTGCCGCCAGCCTGCGTCGGGTTGCTGCCTGTGTGCGGCCGCTTTCTCTGTACTCGTTAAGGACTGTCTGGTAATCTTCGGGATCCACAACGACTGTTATGTATTCATGGTTCTTTGCCGAAGCCCGAAGCATCGCCGGCCCACCGATATCGATGTTTTCAATCGCGTCTTCCACAGAAACGTCCGGCTTGGCAATCGTCTGCTGGAATGGGTAAAGATTCACACATACCAGTTCGATCGGCGTAATGTCATGCTCCTCAAGCTGCTGGCGATGACTCTCCTCGCCAGCCTTGGCTAGCAGGCCGCCATGGATCTTGGGATGAAGGGTTTTCACCCGCCCTTCCAAAATTTCAGGGAATCCGGTCACTTCGCTGATGCCGACAACCGGCACACCGCCTTCGGCAAGCGCCTTTTTGGTTCCGCCGGTCGATACGATTTCAAACCCAAGCTGTGCAAGCTCCCTTGCGAACTCCACAATTCCATTTTTGTCTGATACTGATATTAAAGCTCTTTTTGTCATAATGCTGCCTCCTTCTGTCCGTTCAAAAGCCTCTCCACGACGGCTGGATATAGTTCATGTTCCACACGCTGGATTTTGGCCTGGAGAGACTCTTTCGTTTCACCTGGCTCTATATCAACGCTTCGCTGGGCGATCACCTCGCCTGTGTCCATGCCGGAGTCGACATAGTGGACGGTCACTCCGGTTTTTGCGACCCTGGCGGCAAATGCCTGGCCGATGGCGTCCTTACCAGGAAAAGCCGGCAGGAGCGAAGGATGGATGTTGATAATCCTGCCTTCATACGCTTTTAGCAGCGTCGGCCCAATCAGGCGCATATAGCCCGCAAGCACAATAAAGTCAATCTCCAGCTTTTTCAGCTGCTCCAATATTAGCATCTCATAGGCTGCCTTATCCATAAAGTCCTTCGTGTTAAAAATAAAGAAAGGCACTGCCGCCCTTGCCGCCCTTTCAACGGCAAAAGCACCAGGGCGGTCACAGACAAGCAAACTGATTTCGGCCTTGAGCGTTCCTGCTTCCACGGCATCAAGGATCGCCTGGAAGTTGCTGCCGTTCCCTGAAGCAAAGACAGCTACTTTTTTCATATTGCGCCTCCGGGTGGGCTGACCATTATTCCAGTCTCTCCGGTCACTCTTCCAATAACGGAAGCCCGCTCCCCACAGCTTGTGAAGTGTTCGATCACTGCTGCTGCCTCATCCGGCGATACGGCGACCACCATGCCGATGCCCATATTAAAAATATTATACATTTCCTGCCGCTCAAGCCCGCCAATCTTCTCCAGCAGCCTAAACACAGGCTGGATTTCCCAGCTTCCTTCCTCGATGACCGCACCCAGTCCTGCCGGGAGCATTCTTGGGATATTCTCTACAAACCCGCCGCCGGTGATATGGGCCATCCCTTTCAGTCCGAATTTCTTTAGTGCCGCGAGCAGGGGCTTCACATAAATCCTGGTCGGCTTCAAGAGTTCTTCGCCAAGCGTGCACTCCAAATCTTCAACAAACTGATCGAGCTTAAAACCGCCTTTTTCGAGAAAAACCTGCCTTACAAGGGAATAGCCATTGCTGTGGATCCCGCTTGAGGCCAGGCCAATCAGCACATCCCCCTCTTGAATGCGGCTTCCGTCCACGATGGCCGATTTTTCGCATGCTCCAACCGCAAAGCCCGCCAGGTCATACTCCTGTGGGGCATACATACCAGGCATTTCGGCCGTTTCCCCGCCGACAAGGGCGCATCCAGCCTGTTCACAGCCATCCGCGATCCCTTTGACAATATCCTCAATCCGGGAAGGCTCCGCTTTTCCGCAGGCAATATAGTCAAGGAAGTACAGCGGTTCCGCTCCCTGGACCACGATATCATTGACGCACATCGCAACAGCATCAATGCCGATGGTCTCATGCCGGTCCATCATGATGCTTAGCATCAACTTCGTTCCGACGCCATCCGTACCTGAAACAAGAACAGGCTCCTTCAAGCCCAGACTCGAAAGGTCAAACATTCCGCCGAACCCGCCAAGGCTGCCAAGGACTCCTTGCCGTGCCGTCCGTTGAACATGCTTCTTGATCCGTTCCACTGATTCATATCCTGCTTCGATATCCACACCTGCCTGCTTATAGGCATTCGCCATCTTTACAACCTCCAGTTTTCAGCTTGAGTGCTCGTGTTGTCCCTAACATGCATATCGTTATTGATCAGCATTTCTCGGCTTCGCGCACTTCGGGATAGATTTCGGTTGGGTATTTCCCTGTAAAACAAGCAAGGCATTGCCCTCCTGTCTCCCCGATGGCTGCAGCCGTTCCCTCGACGCTTAAAAACGTGAGCGAATCGGCACCAATGATTTGCCGGATTTCCTCGACTGATTTATCGGAAGCGATCAATTCCTCGCGGGACGACGTATCGATTCCGTAAAAACAAGGATTTTTAATCGGCGGCGAGCTGATGACCACATGAACCTCGGTGGCTCCCGCCTCTTTCAGCATGTTGACAATCCGCCTGCTGGTCGTGCCGCGGACAATCGAATCATCCACCATGACAACCCGCTTCCCTTCAACCACACCGCGCACAGGAGACAGTTTCATTTTTACCCCCTGCTCCCTTAAGGATTGAGAAGGCTGGATAAAAGTCCGGCCAACATACCGGTTCTTGATCAAACCCATTTCATATGGAATCCCGGTTGCTTCCGCATAGCCAATTGCCGCAGATATGCTTGAATCCGGCACCCCGGTCACCACATCTGCTTCAATCGGCGCTTCTGCAGCCAGCCGTTTTCCAAGGTTTTTGCGGGCTTTATGAACATTGACGCCGAGTATATTGCTGTCCGGCCTGGAAAAATAAATATATTCCATTGCACACATCGCCCTGTTGGAGGCAACAGAGTAGATCTCCGACTGAAGCCCATTTTCATCGATTATCAGTAATTCCCCTGGAAGCACATCACGAATAAATTCCGCACCAATAATATCAAAAGCACAGGTTTCCGAAGCGACCACATAGGCATCGCCCAGCATGCCAAGGGAAAGCGGCCTTAAACCGTTCGGGTCAAGCGCCACCATCATTTCGTTTTCAGTCATAATCAAGAAGGCATATGCGCCTTTTAGCATCGTCAAAGCATTTTTTACCTGATCCCGCAAACGCGGGAAACCGCTTCTTCTGATCAGGTGGGCCAGCACTTCTGTATCCGAACTGGTCTGGAAGATGCTTCCCTGTGTTTCGAGCTGGTGCCTGAGCTGGGTCGCATTGACAAGGTTTCCGTTATGGGCCAGCGCCAGGCTGCCTGTTTGCGAGTGGAAAAGCAACGGCTGTACATTTTCATATCCGCCGCCGCCTGCAGTCGCATACCGGTTATGCCCGATGGCGCCTGTTCCCGACAGCTCGCCAATGACGTCAGCGGTGAACACTTCGGTAACAAGCCCCTCTCCTTTGGCTCCAGTGAGCTTCTTGCCGTCTGTGGTGACAATCCCCGTTCCTTCCTGGCCTCGGTGCTGCAGGCTGTGCAATCCATAGTAAGTGATCTGGGGAGCATTTTCATGTCCCCAGACCCCGAATATACCGCACTCTTCATTTAATCCCTTTAATTCAGCAAGCATGGAATGGCTCCTTTCCAGGCCTCTTTCATTTGTTCCACACCAATTTCAACGGCCTTTTCACCATTGACGGAAATCGTTAAAACCGGTGAATCTGTCACTACGCCGATTTTCACGGCATCTGTATTTCTTTCAAACTCTGCCTGATGCTCTGGTTTCACCGATAAAATAAACCGGGACTGCGACTCGCTGAATAAGGCGGACACCGCATCGCCTTCCAGACTGACTTCGGCTCCAAGGCCATCTGAACCGATAGCGCATTCCGCTAATGCAACGGCTACGCCGCCTTCTGCGACATCATGTGCCGAAGCGATAAGGCCTGCCTGAATGCTGGTCAAAACTTGCTTCTGGTTCTTCGTTTCAACTTCAAGGTCAAGAGCCGGCGCCTTGCCAAAAATTTCACCGTGAAGCAACTTTTGCAGTTCGCTGCCGCCAAATTCCGGCTTGGTTTCACCGAGAAGATAAATGGCGTCCCCTGCTGCTTTAAAGCTTTGGGTGGTCACATCTTCAAGCTTGTGAACCAATCCGACCATGCCAATGACCGGTGTTGGGTAGACAGCCGTCCCGTTCGTTTCGTTGTTTAATGAAACGTTCCCGCTGATGACCGGGGAATTGAAGGCACGGCATGCTTCGCTTATGCCATCGGCTGCTTTTTCCAGCTGCCAGAAGATCTCCGGCTTTTCCGGATTCCCAAAGTTCAGGCAATCGGTAATCGCCAGGGGTTCGGCACCTGAGCTGACGATATTCCGCGCCGCTTCGGCTACAGCAATTTTGCCGCCCGTCTCTGGGTCAAGATAGATGTACCTGGAGTTGCAGTCCGTCGTCATGGCCAATGCTTTTTCTGTGCCCCTGATCCGGACAACGGCAGCATCGGAACCTGGAGCAACAACTGTATTGGTCCTCACCATATAATCGTACTGGTCGTAAATCCACTCTTTGCTGGCAATCGTAGGCTGCTTTAAAAGAGTTAAAAGAGTTTCTTCCACATCAGCCACTGCTGGAACTTCATTCTCCATGGCCTGGAATTCACGGAAGTATTCAGGTTCCCTGGAAGGCTTGTGATAGACTGGCGCCTCCTCGGCAAGGGCATCGGCTGGAACGTCTGCCACAATTTCGCCATTATGGATAAGGCGAAGCATTTTATCGTCGGTTACCTGCCCGACCGCAACCGCTTCAAGTCCGTATTTTTCAAAAAGAGTGGTGATTTCCTGTTCCCTTCCCTTTTTAACAACAAGCAGCATACGCTCCTGGGATTCGGAAAGCATCATTTCGTAGGCTGTCATGCCTGTTTCCCGCTGAGGCACCAAGTCAAGATTCATTTCAATTCCGGAGCCTGCTTTGCTGGCCATTTCGGCTGATGAGCTTGTAAGACCGGCTGCGCCCATGTCCTGGATGCCCACAAGTGCATCACTTTTTACCACTTCAAGGCAGGCTTCAAGGAGAAGCTTTTCCATAAACGGATCGCCAACCTGCACAGCAGAACGCTTTTCTTCGGATTGTTCCGATAATTCCACGGACGAGAAGGTTGCTCCGTGGATGCCGTCACGACCAGTCTTGGCTCCAACGTACATAACGGTGTTGCCAACGCCATGCGCCTGGCCCTTTTTAATATCCTCGTGATTGATCAGGCCGACACACATCGCATTCACCAGAGGATTGCCTTCGTAGCAAGGATCAAATTGCACTTCCCCGCCGACGGTCGGGATGCCGATGCAGTTTCCGTACCCAGCGATACCTGCGACTACTTCTTCAAACAGATATTTGCCGCGGGCCGATTTCAATTCTCCGAACCTCAGGGAGTTGAGCAGGGCAATAGGCCTTGCTCCCATGGAGAAGACGTCGCGGATGATTCCGCCTACACCTGTGGCTGCACCCTGGTACGGCTCAATGGCGGATGGATGGTTGTGGCTTTCGATCTTGAAAACAACCGCCTGGCCGTCACCGATATCAACAACTCCGGCACCCTCTCCCGGCCCTTGGAGAACATGTTCACCGGTTACGGGAAATTTTCTGAGGACAGGCTTGGAGTTTTTATAGCTGCAATGTTCAGACCACATAACGGAGAAAAGCCCAAGTTCCGTATAGTTCGGCAGGCGTCCAAGAATCTCTTCAACCTGCTTGAACTCTTCATCCGAAACCCCAAGCTCGCGGTATACTTTTTCTGACTTAATTTGCTCTGGACTTGGCTCAAGCTTTAACTGCATGTGATTCCCTCCATTGTTTGACAATCGATTTGAAAAGGTTCAAGCCGTCAGCACCGCCTAAGAGCGGGTCAACTGCCCGTTCCGGGTGCGGCATCATCCCAAGGACATTGCCCTGTTCATTGACGATTCCGGCAATGTTTTCAAGGCTGCCATTCGGGTTATTTTCATAAGTGAAAACAATTTGTCCATTTTCTTTCAGGGAGGCAAGAGTAGTCTCGTCACAGTAATAATTTCCTTCCCCATGGGCAACCGGAATTTGGATCACTTCACCTTTTTCGTAAGATGAGGTAAACATCGTTTCATTGTTTTCAACGCGGAGGCCGACTGGGCGGCAGATAAATTTCAGACTTTCGTTTCGGCGCATGGCACCCGGAAGCAATCCTGCTTCAAGAAGGACCTGAAATCCATTGCACACTCCCAAAATGGGTTTGCCATCCTGTGCGGCCTTGATGACTTCCTTCATGATCGGGCTGAATCTGGCAATCGCCCCTGTACGAAGATAATCGCCAAAGGAGAATCCCCCCGGAAGCAGGATCGCATCATATCCTTCAAGGCTGACGGCATCATGCCAGACGTATTCCGCTTCTTCGCCTAGTTCATCCTTAGCGGCATGATACATATCAACATCACAATTGGAACCTGGGAAAACTATCACCGCGAATTTCACTGTGCGACACGCTCCTCAACCTCGTAAGTGTAATCCTCAATGACTGGGTTGGAGAGAAGGCGTTCGCACATCTCCTTCACCGTTTCATCAAGATTGGCGACAGATTCCGAGATTGTCAGTTCCATATACTTACCGATACGGACATCCTGGACATCTTCGTACCCCATTGAGTTCAATGACCTTTTAACAGTGGTTCCCTGTGGATCCAGGACACTTTCTTTTAACGTGACATACACCTTTACTTTATACATGTGTTCTTCCTCCCAATCGTTCCAGTATGGTTTCATATGCTTTTGTCAAATTCCCCAAATCGCGGCGGAATACATCTTTATCCAGCTTCTCGTTTGTGCTGATGTCCCAGAGACGGCATGTATCCGGTGATACCTCATCGGCGAGCAGGATGTTCCCAGCCTCGTCTTTGCCAAACTCCAGTTTAAAATCAACCAGCTGAACGCCAATTTCTTCGAATAATGCGGATAAGGCCTTATTCACTTCCAGCGCTCTTTCTTTTAAGCTGGCAACCTCGCTGTCAGTGGCGATCCCAAGAATGTCAATATGGTCATCTGTAATGAGAGGGTCTCCCAGTTCATCATCTTTAAGGCAGAATTCAATCAGGGTGCGCTTAAGCTTCTGCCCTTCTTCAACTCCCAGGCGTCTGGAGAAGCTTCCAGCTGCAACATTACGGACAATCACTTCCAGCGGAATGATATCGACCTTTTGGACGAGCTGTTCATTTTCGGAGATTTTACGGATAAAATGCGACTGTATACCACTTTCTGCAAGCTTCGAAAATAGCAGGCTGGTAATCTCGTTATTCAACCGTCCCTTGCCGGCAATCTGTGCTTTCTTTTCGCCATTGAATGCCGTTGCGGAATCCTTGTATTCCAGCCAGACGGTATTTTTGTCAGTTGTGCAGTAAACCCGCTTGGCTTTCCCCTCATACAACAGTTCTTTTTTCTCCATCTTTACCGCTCCCTCGAATAAGAAGATTAGGAATATTCAGTCTCCGTTTGATTGGAAAAGGCAAGGATACCTGCCTTTTCCGTTTGTTTATTGTAAAAGGCAGGAAACATCCTGCCTTTTATTCAGATTTACAGACCAAGCCTTTCAAAAATGGCGTCCACATGTTTGATGTGGTAGTTATAGTCAAAACAATCTTCAATTTCTTCTGGTGATAGCAGCGCGGATATTTTCTCTTCCTCTTCAATCAGGCTGCGGAACGGCACTTGCTTTTCCCATGCTTCCATTGCCTTCGGCTGGACGGTGTCATACGCTTCCTCGCGGCTCATTCCTTTTTCAATCAGGGCCAGCAGGACGCGCTGCGAATAAATCAGGCCCAGCGTACGGTCCATGTTCCGCTTCATGTTTTCCGGATAGACCGTCAAGTTTTTAATGATGTTGCCAAAACGGTTCAGCATATAGTTAAGGGCAATCGTTGCATCTGGCAAAATGATCCGTTCTGCCGAAGAATGCGAAATGTCGCGCTCATGCCAGAGCGGAACGTTTTCATAGGCTGTCATCATATAGCCGCGGATGACGCGTGCCAATCCTGTCATGTTTTCCGAACCGATTGGATTGCGTTTATGCGGCATGGCGGACGAGCCTTTCTGTCCCTTGGCAAAGAACTCTTCCACTTCACGTGTCTCGCTCTTTTGCAGACCGCGCACTTCCACAGCGAACTTCTCGATGGATGTGGCAATCAGCGCAAGGGTCGACATGTAGTGGGCATGGCGGTCGCGCTGCAGCGTCTGCGTGGAAATCGGAGCTGCCTGCAAGCCGAGCTTTTCACATACATATTTTTCAACGAACGGATCGATATTGGCATAGGTGCCAACTGCCCCGGAGATTTTGCCGAATTCCACTCCTTCAGCAGCCTGGCGGAATCGCTCAAGGTTTCGTTTCATTTCTTCATGCCACAATGCGAGCTTCAGGCCAAATGTAGTTGGCTCCGCATGAACCCCGTGTGTCCGGCCCATCATGACGGTGTATTTATGCTCCTGTGCCTTGTTTTTAAGAATCTCGATAAAGCGGGCAAGGTCGTTTTCAATAATGGCATTTGCCTGTTTGAGCAAGTATGAAAGTGCCGTATCGACCACATCAGTTGAAGTCAGGCCGTAGTGGACCCACTTCCGTTCATCGCCGAGCGTTTCCGAAACTGCCCTTGTAAAAGCAACCACATCATGGCGTGTCTCTTCTTCAATCTCTTTAATCCGGTTGATATCGAAAGAAGCATTCTCCCTGATTTTCTCTACATCTTTTTTAGGGATATCGCCCAATTCAGACCAGGCTTCGCAAGCCAGGATCTCTACTTCAAGCCATGCCTTGAACCTGTTTTCTTCCGTCCAGATAGCGCCCATTTCGGGTCTTGTATAACGATCTATCAATTTATTTTCCTCCGATCTTCTCTGTTTCCGTATTCCATATCCCGCTGCTGTCTGCCTCATTGACCGCCTGCTCCACATTATCGCGTAAAAGGGTGACGTGGCCCATCTTCCGTCCGTATTTTGCTTCTTTTTTTCCGTAAAGATGGATTTTCCAGTCATTGAGGGAACCGGCTTTCTTAAGCAGTCTCTCTTGGTGCTGGCCAAGGATATTGACCATTACCGCCGGCTTCAGCAGGTTGGTACTGGCAAGATGCCAGCCTGCCACCGCTCTGATATGCTGTTCAAACTGCGAGGTCTCGCACGCCTCGATTGTGTAATGCCCCGAGTTATGCGGCCTTGGCGCAAGCTCGTTTATGTAAATCTGTTCATCTGCCGTCAGGAACATTTCTACAGCGAGCGTGCCTGTCAGCTTCAGGGCCTCGGCCAGCTGTTTGGCTTTCTTGATTGCCTTTTCCTCGGCAGCTCCGCTGATCCTTGCCGGTACAATGGTCTGGTGCAGGATATTATTTTTATGGACGTTTTCCGCAACCGGGAAGACCTTTGTTTCACCAGCAGGATTGCGGGTGATGATGACGGAAATTTCCTTCTCAAACGGAATCCACTTCTCCAATACACATTGGCCTTGCTGCACGAGCTCCTCAGCTCCCTTCAAGTCGTCAGGATGGCGAATGACAAGCTGGCCTTTTCCATCATATCCTCCCCTGGCCGTCTTCAGGACCGCCGGCAGGCCTGTTTCTTTGATGCCTGGATGGACATCGTCAAGCTGGTTGATAATGGTGTAAGGTGCAACGGCCACTCCTGCTGCCTGAATGGCTGCTTTTTCAAGGGTCCGGTCTTGTGTAATTCTCAATAGCTCGGTGCCCTGCGGGACATAAGCTTGCGCTTCCAGCCATTCCAGTGCCTCGGCACTGATGTTTTCAAACTCGTATGTGATGACTTCACTTTTTTCAGAAAGCTGTTGTATGGCCTTCAAGTCGTCATAGGCTCCGACAATCTGCTCATCGGCGACCTGCCCGCAGGGACAATCTTCAGTCGGATCGAGTACCACGACACGGAAACCCATTGCCTTGGCTGCCAGCGTCATCATCCTGCCCAGCTGTCCTCCGCCGATAATACCTATAGTCTGTCCAGGTAGAATAAGGTTAGCCAAGTTGATCACTACTTTCCACTACCGCTCTTTTTGTTTCTTCCCTTAGTGTTTCCAGTCTGGTGGCGATGTCCTCGTCGCCGAGTGACAGGATTTGCGCTGCCAGAAGGCCTGCATTTTTTGCCCCAGCACTGCCGATTGCCACTGTCGCCACAGGAACGCCTCCTGGCATCTGGACGATGGACAAGAGCGAGTCAAGACCATTAAGAGCCTTGGACTGCACCGGGACGCCGATGACAGGAAGTGTCGTTTTGGCTGCGACCATTCCCGGCAGGTGAGCGGCCCCGCCCGCCCCGGCAATGATGACCTTTATCCCTTCCGCACGTGCAGTTTCGGCAAACTCAAACATCAGCTCCGGTGTCCTGTGTGCGGAAACTACTTTTTTTATATAAGGGATCTGAAGCTGATCCAGAACCGTGCAAGAATGCTTCATTGTCTCCCAGTCAGATGTACTCCCCATAATAACGCCAACCGTGGCCCCCATTTTTCTCATCCCCTGTTCTCCTGAGATAAAATAAAACCCGGACAGAATCCTTCTCTAAATCTGGAGAGAAAGTAGTCTGTCCGGGCTGTTGACAAAGAAACCATCCCCAGGCCGCCGGCCTGAGCATATCTCTTTTCCCTTCCACATAAAAACCACTTTCCCTCATAGTCCAATAATTTACGGTCATTGGGTAGAAACTCATGGGCCATATCCCCATTATTATATGAAGGAAAATCTACATTTAATTAATTCCACCTACATCTTAGCAACAGTTTCGGCAGTTTGTCAATCAATAATCGAACAATATATATTTCCAATGTAAAAATGTTCGTATTTTAGTACCTAGCCGTAGTAAAGGAATCCAGGCCTTTCCAACCGCCTGAATAAGGCGGCTGAAGGTTCTTCCCTCATTCCGTATCATTCGGCCGGCTTTGCCTCAAACAGGATTTGCCTGCCTGCCGGCTCGTATTCTGCAACTCCGTCCTTAATGACCTCTTTAAAAATAGGCTTTTCGATTCTCCGGATTGGCGTATACCCCTCTTTGCTGATCCGGTCAAGGCATTCGCCGAGCGTCTCATTTTCTCCTACTTCAAACATCTTCTTCCTGTTACCTTTGGCCATTGAACAGCTTTCCTCTCCTTACATTCTTCACCCAGAAACCGCCGTGTATTGTTTTTGGTTCATAGGCGATGATAAATGCTTTGGGGTCCTGCTCTTTAATCTGCTGATACAGCTTCAATTCAAACTTCCGCGGTGTCAGGATTTGCAGTGCCATCCGGTCCCCTTCAAGCCCATTTGCCGCCCAGCTTGTTACTCCATATCCCTGCGAACGCAGCACTTTTGGCAGATCCCTGTCGTATTCCTTTGTAATCACATTAACGGTTATGTAGCCGAGTGCAAGCTTATCCTCAATCTTCATCCCGACAATAACCCCCAGCCCGTAACCAACCGCATACGCAACCAGGTTTTGTATCTGATTCAGATTATCCAGAACCAGTCCAAGGCCAACAACGTAAATGACGACCTCAACAGTACTTATGGCTGCCGCCATATAGCGCTGCCCTTTCAGGGTAAGGATCATCCTGATGGTAAAAAATGATACATATACAATGTTTATGATGAGAATGATAGCCACCATGATAAAACTATTCTCAAGCATTCCATTCCCTCCTTCTAATAACGCAATACACCTTATATTCACAAAAAAGCCAGTGTTTGTAAAGGCAGTTGCCCATTTTGCGACAATAGTCCTTATAGTATGTTTTCCTATTTTTAATAGGTTAAAACTTTGTAGTGCGAGGGTGGCGCAAGGGGATGCAAGGGGACGGTTCTCGTGCCTCACTAAGGAGGTGCAGCCTGGTATGGTTTGTAAAATTATGGTGTTTGTAGAATAAATGGGGGATTTCGTAGAGTAAAATACAGAAAGTGTAGAGTAAAACCTATCAATCGGAGAATAAAACGGGTAAATTGTAGAGTAAAACCCTCAAACTGTAGAGAAAATTAGATTGAGGAACTTATTAACATGGATTTCTACATGGGAAATGAATATTTCTGCATAAGCCGCGGCCGTTTCTACAGATTTTTCGATTATATCTACACCGTTCGGGTGAATATCGACATAGTTCCTCCCGAAATCTACATTTCATGACTTTTTTATTTAAAAACACAAAAAAGAACAGCGTATTTCAGCTGTTCTTTTCATGTTGCCTGGCAGCGTCCTACTCTCACAGGGGGAAACCCCCAACTACCATCGGCGCTGAGAAGCTTAACTTCCGTGTTCGGCATGGGAACGGGTGTGACCTTCTCGCCATCACCGCCAGACTATTTTATTGAAATGAGGGTTGTTCCCTCAAAACTGGATAATGCATTTCAGAAGGTTTGCAATTTCGAGTATCGTTCTTGTCCAGCTCCGGCTCCTAGCCTCTCGAGTCGCTTCGGTCCATCATTTGAAGTCAAAGAACGACTTCAATTGCTGGCCCTCCAGCGCTAGTCGAGGCTGTACAGTCGCCTCCGCTTTTCAATTAGGTTAAGTCCTCGATCGATTAGTATCAGTCAGCTCCACACGTCACCGTGCTTCCACCTCTGACCTATCAACCTGATCATCTTTCAGGGATCTTACTAGCTTGACGCTATGGGAAATCTCATCTTGAGGGGGGCTTCATGCTTAGATGCTTTCAGCACTTATCCCGTCCGCACATAGCTACCCAGCGATGCCTTTGGCAAGACAACTGGTACACCAGCGGTGCGTCCATCCCGGTCCTCTCGTACTAAGGACAGCTCCTCTCAAATTTCCTGCGCCCACGACGGATAGGGACCGAACTGTCTCACGACGTTCTGAACCCAGCTCGCGTACCGCTTTAATGGGCGAACAGCCCAACCCTTGGGACCGACTACAGCCCCAGGATGCGATGAGCCGACATCGAGGTGCCAAACCTCCCCGTCGATGTGGACTCTTGGGGGAGATAAGCCTGTTATCCCCGGGGTAGCTTTTATCCGTTGAGCGATGGCCCTTCCATGCGGAACCACCGGATCACTAAGCCCGACTTTCGTCCCTGCTCGACTTGTAGGTCTCGCAGTCAAGCTCCCTT
>NZ_LAYY01000100.1 GCF_000986785.1 Mesobacillus campisalis
CCTTGTACTTTTCATAAAATTTGGCCGGAGACATACGCCCCAGACTGCCATGGTATCTTCTCTCATTGTAGAACTCCATGTACTCATCAATGCGGTAATATGCCTCTTCAAAATATTCGAATGTGAAACGCCTGAAGAGATCACGTTCCAGGTTGCTGTGGAACGACTCGATAAATGCATTATAATTAGGTGACCTAGGAGGAATCCTCTCGTGAAAGATTTTATTCTCTTCGCAGAATTCACCAAAGTGGTTACTTACGAACTGAGGGCCGTTATCGGTACGAAGGACGATACAGTGCCCATCCTGCTCCTCTGGGGCCTTCAGACCTCTCCTGATAATGGCCTCCTTAAGCATTCCGGTTATGTCCTTCGCCTGGCATTTAGAGCCTCTGTAATAACCTACAATACGCCTATCAAACACATCGATGGCGCTTGCGATAAAGAAAAACCTTCGGCTTCCTTCAATTGACCCATATTTAATATCCAGTTGCCAATGCTGGTTCGGAGCTGTGACTAGTCGATTCCTGACAAGACGTCTGGGATACTTCGGGCTGCCTGTCCGGTGGGGAAGGAGAATTCCCAATTTGCCACATAGTCTAGCCACCTTTTTGTGGTTGATTCTAAGTTTGTGATGCTCCCTCAGATATTCTGTAAGATTCTTAACGCCGTAAGTCGCCCCATCTCCCTCAATCGCCTCCATGAGGAACTCCTCTATCTGTTCGTCTGAGATAATAATTCCTGCTTCAGTTACTGAGTAACCTGGGATTGGACGGCCCCTTTTTCCCTTGGTTACGATCTCTTCGTCGCTCCCCGCATGATAATAATATAAAGACCGATTTACTCCAGCTGCCTCTGCCAATTTAGTAATCGCAAACCCCTCCTCTGCCCATAACCTTATCTCTTCAAGGACCGTCAGGGCCGGGATTGGCTTTTTTTTAATAAATTCCTAAGCATAGCGACTTCAAGTTCTTTTTCACCAAGCAGTTTCATTGCCTGTTCGTATTTCGCCTTTAACTCTTCTTTCGTAGGTTCTATAGATAGTACCGCTGAGGCAGGGTCCTCCATCTGTCCTCTTACTTCATCTTCATATTCCTGAATCCACCTATTAAGAGTAGTACGATCGATACCTGCATGACGGGCAATAGAGGAATAATTCCCCGACTCAAGAGCTAGTCTGACATAGTTTTTTTTGACTTCCTCAAGAGCTGGTATTTTTCTGTTTGCCATTCTTCTCTCCCCCTAACTTCTTTTGATTTTCTTGACCCTAGTGTACTGTTTCTCTCAAGTAGGTGTCCAAAAGAATTAGGGGGTCGTAGAGAAATCGATGCAATCAGCTCAGTAATTGATGCAATCCCAGGAGTATTTGATGCAATCCGGGAAATAGGATGCATTCATCATTCTTATACATGCAAATCTCGCCCATATGAGGAAGTTGTGCAATCTGTACCTCTGGACCTGGTGAAAATTTTAGGTGTAATCACGAAAACTTTGATTAATCAGGGCATTTTTATCAAAAACTGCATGCAAAAAGGAAGCATCCAGCAGACTGCTTCCTCTTATCCCTTAAATTCAATTCTCTTTTTCCCTCAGCCGTTTTTCAAACTCCCCGGCACAAACCGGCTTGCCAAAAAAGTAGCCTTGGACATGGTGGCAGCCATGCTCCCGGAGGAATTCGAGTTCTTCCAGCGTTTCCACTCCTTCGGCGATGATTTCCATGTTTAGAAGCTGGGCCATCTTGATCATCGCGGAGGTGATGCTGGCATTTTCCGACTGGGCGGAAATATTACGGATGAACGACTTGTCAATTTTCAACCCGTCGAGCTTGTACGTATTCAAATAGGAGAAAGAAGAATAACCGGTTCCAAAATCGTCGATAAAAATCTTGATGCCCATTTTCTTTAATTCGCCGATCGTTTGTTTGACGTGTTCTTCATTTTTCATTAGGGAATTCTCGGTGCTCTCAATTTCAAAATTAATGGTACTTAATTCCCATTATAGAGGCTTACCTTGGAGTGGGTAAATAGCCTATAAATTAAAAACAGGGCCCAGTTGGCCCTAGTCGTTTTCGAGCTGGTCGTATGTTTCGTTAAACAGGTCGACGGCCATCAAGGCCAGCTCCTCATCACTTCCTGTTTTGCGGTTGATATGGAACATGATCTGGCTGTGCAGGTCCTTGATGCTTTTATCCGCAAGCCGGGAATTCCGTTTGAACCTTCCATGGATATGCTTGCGGTAACCCTGCCGGATCAGCTTTGGAATTCCGTTCCGCTCATCATAAATTTGCGAATAATACTCTTCAAAAGCCATGATCATACTTTGGTAAAACTCTATTTTTCTCTCTTTTTCCTCCGGTGACTGGTGTTTGTGTACAAGTTTTTTGCGCGGGAGCACACTGAGATATTTTTGCCACAGGCCAAAGGCCCCATTTAAAAACACACCAATCAAACTTCCAATCAGCAGACTGGAAGCCAGTGCAGCTAGAAACTGTGCTTTCAGGCTAGGTTCCATGGATGAAAACAGCTCTAACAGGTTCTCCATCTTTCCACCATCATCCTCTTGTAGGATCATTGAATCAGCTAGAATGCCAGTTTGGTAAAAACTTCAAAAATAGCTGACTTTTAATCATTCTAATGAATGGCCATCAGGGTGTCAATAAGAACGGCTGTTCAAAAGCTTGTCCATGCCCGGGCGGCGACTTTTTTCAAATTTTTTATTCCCTGCCCCGTCCTTTTTGCTTAAAAATCCCTATATAGAGAGTGAAGGGAGGTGATGGACAATGGCACAGGCATTTCTGAAAAATACAAGGATGACAATGGTATTCGAAACAGGAATGAATGAGAAAGGAGAACCGATTTACAAGGCAAAGACCTACACCAATATTAAAAGGCTGGCGACGGCCGATCAATTGCACCAGGCAGCCACAGCACTGGCGGCAATCAGTGCATTCCCGCTGAACTCTGTGGAGCGCACCGACAATTACGACATCATGTAATGACATTTTCAATGGAGGAAGGAGGTGAATAGAATGGCCAGAGTATTGGAGCTGCACTTCGTAACCAATCTTGGGAAAATCGCGAGAATCAACGTTGACCACCCGAAAGAGCCGGTTGATCCGGCAACCGTGAAGCTGGCGATGGAGCAAATGATCGCATCCAACGCTTTCTTCTCTAACGTCGGCGACCTGACAGCCGTCAGCGGCGCACGCGTGGTTGAACGCAATGTCACAAAGTATGAGCTTTAAGCCTGAGGGGCCGGTTTCCATTGGAAGCCGGCCTTTGCAAATACCCGTAAAAGGAGGATAAACCATGGAGCAGTTCATTCCGTTAATGAGCGAAGTCGGATTTCCAATTGTCGTCACATTGTACCTGCTGCACCGGATCGAAGCCAAGCTGGACAATGTCGTCCATTCCATCCAAACACTGCCCGAACGGATGAAGTAAAAATGGGTCCAATTTTCAAATTTGAAACCCAGGAAAAAATAAAAAATGTATTCTTTTTTTCATCAATGTCCCACAGCATTCGATAGAAGAATTTCTCCTATTGCCTCAGGAAAGCAAGATGCCCCCCAGTTTTCAAGGGAATATGGCGATGAAAAGCTGTCATGGATGGAAAGGATTCTGGACGCGTGCCGGGAATTAGTAAGCACAGGGATAGCACCCTAACATCTTTTGGAAAGGTAGTGAGATGAACGTATGATGCTTATTAAGCTACAGCGCAAGGTTCCTGCCCAAACCAGCCAGAACGAGGAGCCCGTCCGAAAGATCCAGCCGCGGGTAAAAGTTATGACGATGATGCGGATGCTGCAAGAAGTGGAAAGTGAAGCCCGGAAGCTGGCTTTACAAGGAGTCCTGGTCGCCAAGCAGGCCGGCAGGGTCGCCAGCCTGATCCGAATGCAAATCGAGGAAACGAAGAGAAAAGTGAGGGAATGCTCCGCGTCTTCCTTACAATTCATAGGTCCAGGTGACAGGACGGCAACTCTAATAGAGAGAGGAGGGATAATCTGTATCGTTGCCTAAAAAACTGAATAACACGGGAAAACGGGACAGGACGCCTGTCGCAAAAGAATTTCCCGGTGTGATTGCCTATATAGTGGCCTGCAGCCGCCCTCTGCAGGTTTTGGTCCAGGATCGGCCTGGAGTCCATATCTTTCAAAGCGCTTCCCGGTACCGGAAGCGCTTTTTTTACCTTCTGCGGATGAAGCGGACGTTCCACCGCATAATGGGAATGGCAATGATATAAAAGAGGAAGGAATACCATAGTTCCCAGCCTTTATAGGTTAGATAGCCCGATTTGATGGTAAGCCATTCAAAAAAGGTGGAGAGCACCACCCACAGAAGCCAATAAGGAATAAAGGATTTCCATTTTTCAGGCATATAGTTGGCAAAGACGATTCCAAAAAGCGGCGCCATGATCATTTTCACAAAAAGAGCTTCCGGGCTAACTTCGGGATCCTGGGCAAAATGGTAAAGGCCCAATATGGTCCCGAGAGTCAAATCAACGACAATTTCCACATAGGAAACAAAAATCCATAAAAAATAAATCTCCGGCCGTGACAGCCTTTTGGGCATAAACCAGACAAACACAGCAATCAATGCGGCAACAATATAGACAAAGGCCATGGTGCATCCCCTATTCACAAGACATATATCCCTAGTATGGTGGAAAATACCCCGAGTTAAACTCCAAAAGAAAAGAACCCCGCGTTAGTGAGGTTCTTTATCTGAATTCTTATTTCGATGTGCTTGTTTTATCCATGAACTTCAGCAGTTCTGTCAAGACCTGGCTGTAGGTGGATAGGCGCTCCTGGATACGGCCAGGGTATTCTGATTCAATGAATGCCAGGGTGTCATTTTTTGTGTGCCATACCCCGCCGTGTTTTTCGGTTTGAGTATACCCATCCATGTCGTCGATTTCCCAGTTGGTGGATTCAAAATAAGCAAACGGGATACCAAGACTGTTGAATGGCGCGTGATCGCTCCAGTCGCCAGTCGTTCCGGCCGGGTAATCAGGATTGAGGCCAGGGTTGATGCCGATATCAAGCTTTTTCTTTTCGGCAATGTTGAGGGCCTGTTCCCTCATGAAACCGGCGTCACCCGCACTGCCATGCACATACATTTTATCGCCGACCGCCAGGCTGTCAAGATTAATCATTCCAACCGTGGAGGCGATTTCTTCTGCACTCATTTGCTTTGCGTAGTATTTTGAGCCGTTAAGCCCGCCCTCTTCCGCTCCAAAAGCGATGAATACAATGGAGTATGGAGTTTTGATTTTGCTTAACACTTCCGCGACTTCAAGCATGACGCCGACACCTGAAGCATTGTCATCTGTTCCTTTTCCTGCTGCAACGGAATCATAGTGCGCCCCGACAATGACCTGCTTGTCGGACTTTCCTTGCTTATAGGCGACCACGTTGGCTGAATCATAACTTACCCCTCTTCTTATGAAAGAAAAAGGCTGAACCTCTGTTGCATAGCCCATGCGCTCAAACTGCTGCTTCACATATTCCTTCGCTTTTGCTTCCCCTTCTGTCCCGGTCACGCGGCTGCCGATCTTTTCGGATAGATACTTCGTATGCTCATACGCCATTGCACCAGTTTTATGTACCAAGGATTGATGATAGTTTACGGTAGCAGCTGAAGCTACGCTGACAGCCGTTGTGAACAAAAATAAGAACGCAATCATTGAAATGACCAGTTTCTTCTTCATTTATTTCCCCTTCTTTCTATAAAAATACAACTATATGAATTATTATAAATACTATTTTATAAATATACAAGTTTCTTACTGCCCTCTGTCGAAAAACTGCTAGTGCGGGTCCTATCATCCAACAATTTTCACGTAAAACCTGCGTTATATTGAAATTATCTTATTCTTATGGAGGAGTTTTTATGAAGAAAAAGAAATGGCTTAACGTTCTGTCGACTTCTTTTCTAGCTGCCAGTTTGCTGGCTGTGCCAACTGTCAGCGGTGCCCAGCCTTCAGCAACGCCTTCTCATCTAGCGGTTGAGTCTGTAAAACTATTAAACCATCAAGGACAGCAGATTAAAATTGCCAGGGACTCTTTTGGCGTTCCCCATGTGTATTCCGAAAGCGATACTGCCCTGTTTTTTGGCGCAGGCTATGCAATGGCAGAGGACAGGCTGTGGCAGGCTGAGCTCTCCAGGCTGGTAGCGAGCGGGCGAATGGCGGAGGTTTTCGGAAACGGCAAGGATAATGCCAATACTGCCCAGGATATTGTGATCCGCCGCGACGGCTATACTGATGAAGAAGCGCTGCAGCAGTTCAACTCCCTGCCGGACTATGTCAAACGCGGGCTGACCAGCTATATTGACGGCCTCAACCATTACATAGAAACAATGCCACCCGCTGCGCTGCCGCCAGAGTTTCGGGGGAAAAAGCCGCAAAAGTGGACTGTGCTCGATTCGCTCAAAGTCCAGCAGCTGATGGTCCGCCGGTTTGGGGAAAGCGGCGGAGGAGAACTGGACAAGCTTGCTTTGCTGAACAAACTTCAGGGGAAATTCGGCTCCGAAAAAGGATTGCAAGCCTTTCAGGAGGTGTACATGAAAAATGATCCCTCTGCCCCTGTTTCCCTTTACACCACAACCGACAAATCGGTGAAAAGAGCAGACAGGCATGCTGCGGACAAATTTCCAAATGCTGAGCTTGTCGCCAAGCAACTGGAACGCGAGCAGCAGATGAAGCTTGATATTGAAGCGAAGTACGGATTCCCCTCCAAAGGCGGCAGCAATGCCTGGGTCGTGAGCCCTTCACGTACTGAATCCGGCGGCACCCTCCTTCTTGGCGGTCCGCAAATGGGCTTTTCCGTACCGCAAATCGCTCATGAAGTAGGCATTCATGGAGCAGGGTACAACTCGGTCGGCATGGCGTTTGCGGGAGCAGGGCCGATTCCGCTGATCGGCCGCGGCAATGATTTTTCCTGGACCACGACCACCGGCTATGGGGACCAGATTGATACCTTTGTGTTAACCATCAATCCGGCCAACCCTGAGCAGTATTTTTACAAAGGAAAATGGAAGGATTTCGAAGTGAGGACGGAGACCATCAAGGTCGCAGGCAGCGGCGCTGTTCAGCACAAAGTTTACCGAAGTGTGCATGGGCCGGTCGTATTTAAGGATAAACAGGTTGCCTATACTCAAAGACGCTCGCACTGGGGCCAGGAAATTCAAGCCATGGTCGGTTTCTACGATTTCAACCGCGCCAGCAACATCAGGCAGTTTGAGAAAGCGGCAAGGAAAATTCCGACCTCCCACAACTTTCTGTATTCCGACAAGCAAGGAAACATCGGCTACTGGATTACCGGACAGAATGCGGTCCGTGCGAAGGGTACCGATAACCGCTTGCCGATGCTGGGGGATGGTTCCGAGGACTGGCAGGGCATCCAGCCTTTTGAAACGCTGCCGCAGGCTATTAATCCGGCTCAGGGCTATGTGGCCAACTGGAACAACAAGCCAAGCCCGGACTGGGAATATACCGAGGCAGCATTCGGGCCTACCCATCGCGCCAGGTTCATCATCGACCAGCTTGATTCTTTGGAAAAAGTCTCCTGGGAGGATATGGAGGAAATCAACAAAAAGGCCGGCCATATTGACTTGGATGCGTATAATTTTAAGAAGATTCTGTTGTCACTGGCTGAAGAAGGCGGACTCTCGGCTCAGGCTGCAAAGGCTGCCAAGCTGGTGGAAATATGGGATATGTACCAGTTTGACGACAATAAAGATGAGTTTTATGATGAAGCTGGATTGACGATTTTCAGAAGCTGGCTGAGCAATGTCAGGGCCACTGTATTCAAGGAGCTGCAGGATACCGGCGGACAGTCGGGCGACCTGCTGTACCACGTCCTCCACGCAGATACAAACAAGCTTGCCGCCAAATATGGCTTCCTTGGAGATCTGGATTTGAAGGAGATTGTCCGCAGCGGGCTTGAAAAATCGGTCCGCGACCTAGCAGCGCAGAACCAGGACAAAGAGATGGAAGTTTGGCTGACCAAGACTGCCAAAATAAACTTCCAGCAGCTTGGAGCCGTTGGGGTGGAACCAATCCTCAACATGAACCGTGGCACGTATAACCAGATCGTCGAATTCACCAAGAATGAGGCGAAAAGCGTGAACATCCTGCCGCCAGGCCAAAGCGGCAACCCGTTTTCCCCGCATTTTGATGACCAAAGGAAGCTGTACGCCGACTGGGAATACAAACCGATGGTGCTGGATTTGCTGAAGCAAAATAAGAAATAATCGTTCACAGGCCCCTTTCCTTTTTGGAAGGGGCTTTTCTTGCGTGGCTATGTGTTTTAATCCGGGGATCCTAGTGCCTGTCACATGTTTGACACAGGTTTTTCAAATAAAGCGATTATTTGATGCAATCCGGGTAAAATTGATGCAATCCCTCTAGTAATTGATACAATCTCGCTGATCATTGATGCAATAACCCACTTTTATGATGTGAAAGCCAGTATTCATCGGGGAATGATACTTTTTTACGACGGAATAACCACTTTTTATGATGTGATGCCTATTTATTAACCCATGTAACAGCTATTCTGCAAGCAAGCAGCCACTTTTAAGAATCAATTACATAAAAAAAGAGAAGTGCATGGCGCACTTCCCTCTATTAATGTTCCCGTCGCTTCGGAATTCTTCCAATTCCAAGCTCCTTGGATTCCTTGCTTAATGCCTTGGCCAGGCTCCAGGCCATCAGCCCCATGATGATAGAGAATGGTAAGGCTGCGATGATCATCGTGTTCTGCAAGGCCATAAGTCCACCGGAGTAAAGCAGGACAAGGGCTGTGGCCGACAGCAAGACTCCCCATACGAGCTTTATGCGGTTTCCTGGCGTCAGCGAGCCATTGGTGGTCATCATTCCAAGGACATACGTCCCGGAATCGGCCGAGGTGATAAAGAAGACACCTATCAGAATCAAGGCCAGAATAGATGTTACCCACGGAAGCGGAAAGTTGGCTAAAACGCCGAATAGCGCTTCCTCGGTCGCCAGCTCCGAAATCGCGGCAACTCCCTGATGCTCCAGCGAAATGGCCGTTCCGCCAAAGGTTGAGAACCAGAGGAATCCGATCACAGATGGAACAAGCAGGACTCCAAAGATGAATTCGCGAATGGTCCGCCCTTTAGAAACTCGAGCTATAAAAATTCCTGTGAATGGTGCCCAGGCGATCCACCATGCCCAATAGAAAATCGTCCAGCCATTGATCCATTCACGTACATCGGCATCCAGCGGAGAAATTCGCAAGCTCATCGCCGGCAGATTCTGAATATACGTGCCAACGGAATTGGTGAACAGATTCAAGATGAACAAGGTAGGTCCCATGATAAACACGAACAAAAATAAGGCTGCAGCCAGAATCATATTCGTATTGCTCAGAATTTTAATTCCTTTGCCCAGTCCTGTCATCGCTGAAACCATAAATAACACGGTGACAATGATTACAATGATGAACTGAGTCAAAAAGTTTGCAGGAATTTCAAAGAGGTAGGTTAACCCACCATTTATTTGTACAGCTCCAAGTCCCAAAGTTGTGGCAATGCCTGTCACTGTTGCGACAACGGATATAATATCGATTACCTTCCCGGTTTTGCCCCGGGCATATTTGCCGAGGACCGGCTCAAGCGTGGCGCTGATCAATGCAGGCTTGCCATGCCTGAAATTGAAGTAGGCCAGCACCATGGCAACAAGCCCGTAAATCGCCCAGGCATGAATTCCCCAGTGGAAGAAGGTATACCGCATCGCATCACGGATTGCCGCATCCGTGCCCGGCTCCCCGCCAGTCGGAGTCGAAATCATGTAGTGGGAGATCGGTTCTGCCGTTCCCCAAAACACAAGGCCGATTCCCATCCCGGCACTGAAAAGCATTGCAAACCACGACATCCTCGTAAATTCAGGCTTGTCATCCTGCTTGCCAAGCTTGATTTTCCCAAGCGGGCTTATCAGGAAATACAAACATATAATAACGACAAGCGAAACGAACAATAAATAATACCATCCAAACGACTTTGTTATGAAGGTTTGAATATTCGCCGTCACGCTTTCAAGGCCCTCCGGAGCAAATACCCCGACAAGCACCATCAACAGCAATATTCCCGTTGAAATATAAAATACCGTAGTATTCTTTTTCATTTAATAACTCCCTTCCTGCTCTCTCTGTCTTTTTGGGCACCATATATTACCGTAACATATATACCCGTTTTAAAACCAAATATCTGCATAGTGCACGGATTTAGTCTGCCTTAATTAGAAGAAAGTATGTGATAGAAGACACTGTCGGACCGTTTTTTTCCTATTGATGAGTTTTTCCAGAAGCTTTTGCTGTCAAACCCCGATACAATGTCACTGACTCGACAAATTCAGGACCTATTAAACCAAAAAATAACAAGAATAACCAAAATGATACCAACTGGTAACGAAACTAGTAAAAAATTGAAATATTAATGTAATATTCCTGTGGTAAGGTAGTGCTACTGAGACAAAAGGAGAGTTAAAACGTGAAAAAACTATTAGTTACTCTTGTTGTTGCTCTGTCCATTGCCCTTGGAACCGCGAATTTTGCATCTGCTGCATCGAATACATATACAGTAAAAAGTGGAGATACTCTCTACAGAATTGCCAAATCAAATAAAACCAGCGTCAAGAATCTTAAGAGCTGGAACAACCTGAAGTCTGATACCATCTATCCGAAGCAGAAGCTGAAGGTGACTGCGCCGGCGAAGAAAACAAGTGCTGGTGCCAAGAAAACAACAGCGTCTGCCAAAGCAAAAGCACCAGCCAAGAAAGCAACACCCGTGAAGGCCGCTTCCCAGAAGCCAAGCAGGAATCAGGTCAAGAAAACGCTGACTGTCTCGGCATCCGCTTTTACAGCGAGCTGCAAAGGCTGCTCCGGCATCACCTATACCGGAATCAACCTGAAGAAGAACCCTCATATGAAGGTCATTTCTGTTGACCCTAAAGTCATCCCGCTTGGATCGAAGGTTTATGTTCCTGGCTACGGAACGGCTATCGCCGCCGACAAAGGCAGCGCCATTAAAGGAAACAGAATCGACGTATTCATGCCTAAATACAATGACGCCATCAAGTGGGGCCGCAAAACGGTCACCGTTCAAATTTTGAAATAAGCAGGAAAAGAGCCCGTCCAGGGAATGGACGGGCTCTTCTTATTCCTATTTCTTTTTATCATACCGGTAAAACGTGCCGGATGTCCGGCAAAGCAATGTTCCCTCTTCGTTTTTCACTTCCGCTTCCATGAAGGAAACCTTGTATCCGTCTTTTATGTAACGGGCGGTGGCGGTCAGCTTTCCGGCTGCTGCCGCGTTGAAGTAGGATGTTTTAAGTTCCAGCGACACATAGGGCACATCCTTGTGCCGGAAGTTCAAATGCCCCATAGCGCTATCTGTGATGAACGTGAAAATGCCGCCGTGCACGATTCCTGCCGGATTATGCATAAAGTCCGTAACCGGGCATGTGATCGTGCAGGTCTTGGCTTCATCGTCATAATCAAACTGGAAATCCAGCAGCTTGAACATAAAAATACTTTCGGGCTTGATGGCATAGGTGTCATACACCATTTCCATATGGGCCATGAATTCCTGTTTATCCATGCTTTATCAGCTCCTTTTCCATGCCTTCCCTCTTTCCTATCATATCACAATAATCTGAATTTTGAGATAAGTTGTACATATGAAACTTCTTGGCTGCCCATCCGTCTTATAATAAATGGGGGTGTTGGAATGAGAAAACTTAAGATGATGTTTATCGCGGCGGCACTTGTGCTGCTTAGCGGCTGCTCTCTTCTCACTGAAGTGAATGATTCGGTTGATTATGCCAATACGGCGATAGATCATATTGGAAACCTGAACGCCTTTGCCGAGGAAGCTCCACAAATGATCCAGGAAGCAATGACTAACCCGGCGGTAAAGGAAGAGCTTGAAGCCCGGCTGGTCACGCTCAAGCAGGACATTGAACAATTCATCTCCCTGGATGAGATTCCGGCCGTTGCGGAAAGCATCCATCAGGAGCTCGTTGCGAAAAATGAAGAACTTCTTGGCCAAATCAACTCTGTCCTTGAAAATGGGAATCTCGCTTTGGATAAGCTGGAAAGCTCCCGGCTCGTCACGACCATCAATGAAGTGACACAGCTTTTAAACCGGATTGAAAATCTTGCGCCATAAAGAGCCTTTTGCAAGGCTCTTTTTTTTGCAGGAAATCCTTTACATTTCCTGCTGGGCAGGATAGAATTTCTATATACCTAAAATTTCTAGGTAGGTGAAAAGAATGTTCAACCGTGAATTGGTGAAAGGCAGTACATCGCTGCTCCTGCTTCAGCTGCTCGAGGAGCGGGACATGTACGGCTATGAGCTGGTAAAAGAGCTGGAGAGCCGCAGCGGGAACGAGTTCTCCGTGAAGGAAGGCACGCTGTATCCTGCGCTGCACAAACTCGAAAAGCAGGAATACATTGAATGCTACTGGCAAGAGCAGGAAAAGGGGCCTGCGCGGAAGTATTACAAAATCACCGGCGCCGGGAAAGAGATGCTGGTGGAGAAAACCCGCGAATGGAATGACTTTGTTTCGGTCATGAACAAGCTGATGGGGAGAAAAAAACATGGAAGAGCTGAAGGCTGAGTTTTTAAGCGAACTGGCAAAAGGCCTGGGAGAGCATCAGGAAAAAGCTTCGATTTTAACTGAATATGAGGGGCACCTCGATGAACTCCTGCTCAGCCTACGTGATATGGAGGACAAAGCCCAGGTGCGCGGGGAGATCCAGTCCCGGTTTGGCACTCCGGAAGAGATTGCCGCGATTTGGCGGGAGGAGCTTACAGTGACACCAAGCAAGATGAAATGGCTGTTCATCGCAGTGAATGTCCTGTTCTTCGCAGGCGGCGGCGCGCTGACGCTTGCCCATAACCTGCTGGACTGGAGCTGGCTCAGGCTGCTGTGGGCGGAACTTACCTCCTTTCCGATACTGATTGCGCTGATTTACATGTTCTTCTGGGCGCTGCTTGGCTATGAAATTGGCAGGGGGTTCGGCCATAAAGGCAAAAAGCTGATGAGGCGGACGTTTATCCTGGCCCTGATCCCGAACCTGACACTGATGGCCTTGACCGTCTTCCAGATCATTCCGCATGAATGGTTCGATCCGCTGCTCAAGGAAACCTTTATCCTTCTTTGCATATTTTTGACGATTCTCTTATATCCGCTTTGCCTGGTCAGCTACAGGTGGGGAAAAAAAGCTTCAGTCTGAGCTTTTTTTTGAATATATACCTAGTAATTCTATATACATAGAATAACTTTAATGGAGGTTTTACAAATGGAAGTAAAATTGGAAAAGCAGGACTGGATGTTTCTGTTGCTGTGCCTTGTGCTGGGGGTTGCGGCCGAGGAGGCCTTCTTCCGCGGCCAAGTCGGAATCTCTTACCTCGTTTTCATTGCAGTGTTTTACGCGCTGTTTTTCTGGAGGTTCCGGCGGTTTGCGTTTTCGCACCAGCGCTTTGGCTATCTGGTGCTGATCGCAATCTGGCTGTTGGCTGCGAGTTATTATCTTTATGATTTTAATGCCTTCCACGTCCTGAATCTGCTGGTGATCCCCGCTTTGGTGATTTTTCATCTTGCCTTGATTACCGCTCCGCAAAAAATGCCCTGGAACAACTTTAGCTTCCTGGGATACGCCCTGGTCCGGCTTGGGGAAGGCCTCCGTTTCAGCGCGCTTTTCGCGGGTTATGCCGGGAAGCTTCTAAAACATGGCAGCAATCCGAAGCAATATGATGTATGGAAAAAGGTGCTGATTGGTATTGGCATCTCGGTGCCATTCCTGGTTGTCGTGCTAAACCTGCTGGTTTCGGCGGATGCCGAGTTTGAGCGGCTTTTGAACCATTTGCCAAATCTCTTGAGCTTTAACCCCGAATACGTATTCCGCCTTGGCGTTGTGCTAATTTACACTTTTGGGTTCTTTGGTTTCATGCAGGTTTTATCGAAAAAGCCGGCAGCTGCAGCAAACAAGAAGAGTGTGCTGGAGTCCATTACGCTCGACGGGGTCATCATGCTGACTGTGCTGGTGCTCCTTGATTTGGTGTATGTTTTGTTTGTGGGTGTGCAGTTCAAGTATTTTTTCAGCGGGACGCTCGAGGCCGGCTACACGTACGCGGAGTATGCCCGGCGCGGATTTTTTGAACTGGTGTTTGTCACGCTGATCAATCTGAGCGTCACCACCCTTGTGATTACTTTTACGAAAAGCGTTCACGGCCTGATGAAAAAGGCCATCTCCCTCACTTTGACCCTGCTGGTGCTGTCAAGCGGCGTTCTGCTTGTGTCTGCGTTTATAAGGATGAGCTTGTACGAGCAGGCCTATGGATTCACGTTCACACGGATGCTGGTTCACTTCTTCATGGTGTTTTTAATGGTCATCCTCTCCTATACGCTGGTGAAAATCTGGCTAGGAAAGCTGTCGCTGTTCCATTTTTATATCGTCGCCTCGCTGATTTTTTACACCGGGATCAATATCGTGAATATCGATAAAATCGTGGTTGACCTGAACCTTGAGCGCTACGAAAAAACCGGGAAGATTGACATCCAGTATCTGAACAGCCTCTCTTCCACCGGAATTCTCGGACTGATTGAACTGTATGAAAAGAACCCGGATGTGCCGGAGCTGAAAGAGCTGCTGATCCAGCGGAAGGAAGAAAGACATTTTTTGAAAGGAGATGCCTGGCAGTCGGAGAACCTGATGCGGAGCGCAGCATATGACCGGCTGGGTGAGCTGGAGCTGTAATGCAGGTGGCTTGTGGGTGTGGAGGAAACTTTACATTATCTTTAAAAAACAATTGAATAAATCATTGAAATTAGGGGATATGCATTAAGAAGTCTTTTAAAGGAGGCATATGGATGAAAAAACTACCTAAGGTTGTTTCAACTTTATTCCTGGCAGGGACGCTTGCCGCGTGCGGGGCCAACAACGACACCAACGACACGCCAGCTCCGCCACAGGACAACAACAATGCGACCCAGCAGGAAAACAACAATAATAATAACCAGGGGAACAATGCCAGCCAGCAGGAAAACGCCAGCCAAAACGCACAAACCACTTTCAACTTTACTGATTTCGATCTGGATGTGGATTATGGCAGCCAGGAATCCTATGAAGTGGACTATGAGCACGAAAAAGAAGAAACAGAAACAAAGCTGGAGGATGACCGCAACAACATCCAGCTGGAAGGACAGGAAGCTTTTGACCAGCTTCGCCCTCAGTTGGAAAAGCTGACATTTGACCAAAACACTTCTGATGACGAGGTCATTTCCGAGGTGCTGAAAGCTTTCAGCCTTGGCGACGATTACAAGGAATTTGAGCTCGAAGTTAAATTCAACGATGGAACAGAAAAAGAATATAAGCATAAGAAATAGGGACAGATTTGCTGTCCTTTTTTCATGTGCTGGATGGCAATGGGTGTTCGGGTTAGTGGGAGCCCCCTGTCACACCTTGGACACAGGTTTGACAAATAAAACGAAAAATTGATGCAATAATCCCGGGAATTGATGCAATAACCAGAGTAATTGATGCAATTCCGGTGAAAATTGATGCAATCACGCGCCCCGCATCCAAAAAAACCAGCCTGGCTGCCTCTGCCAGGCTGGTTTTTGCCTACTCTAGTGAGTTCTCGATCTTATAATCCTGTCTTTTTTCCGCAATCCAGGTGGAATAGCGGTTCTGGACCTCCTGGCCAAACAGGATGTCCTCTATTTGGGCTTCATGGTCTTCGTATTTGGCTTCTTTCGCGTCCTTTTTGTCCGTTACTTTGATAATGTGGTAGCCGTGCTCCGTTTTGACCGGGTCGCTGATTTCGCCCGGCTTCATCGCAAAGGCCGCTTTTTCAAACTCGGCCACCATGTCTCCCTTGGCAAAGAAGCCAAGCTCCCCGCCATTCTCTGCGGAGCCGTCTGTGGAGTATTCTTTTGCCAGTTCAGCAAAATCGCCGCCGTCCGCGAGCTTTTCAGCGACTTCCTTCGCGGTTGCTTCATCCTCGACGAGGATATGGCTGGCTTCCACCTGCTCCTGCTGGTCAAAGGTCGCCTTGTTTTTATCAAAATAGGCTTTCTTGTCTTCATCGGTAATCTCAATTTCAGGCCCAAGCAATTTTTCAATCAAAAGATAGTACTTTATATCCTGCTTCAAATTTTCCTGTGTTATGCCGCTTTGCTTCAGTGCGGCGTCAAAGGCTTTGTTGCCGCCATATGAGTCAATATACACCTGGAGTTCATCGTCGATTTCCTGGTCGGAGACTTTTACCTTCTCCTTCTCGGCTTCCATTTCAATGATTTTATTATCAATTAAAAGGGACAAGGTACCTTTTCCATATGGTGTGACAAGAGCCTGGTACAGTTCATCCTTCGTGATGGACTGGCCGTCGACGCTCGCAACCGCATCCTTATTGGAAAAAGCCGAACCGAAAATCAAGGCAGCCGCAACTAGAACGACTCCCGCTAGTACAATATAAAACTTCCTGGATTTAAACAATGTTATTCCCCCAATTAACTTCAGCATTCTCCAAGGATAACCCCCAAATATGAACAAATTATGAACAAGCTATTGCCGCGGTGTGAAAATCACTCCTTAACCTTTCTGTAATCATTTTTAACTTTTAGGAAACCCATTATTTTCGGGGGAGGATTATGATGAGGTTGCAGGGAAAATAAAAAATGGGCCGGGATTTATGTGAACAAAGAATTTCTCGCTTTTCTCGCAATTGTCCTCATTTCAGCGGTGGTGATTCACTTCCTTTTCTTTCTCATCATTGCATACTTAGTAAGGTGATAAAAAACCCCCTCAACCAGCCAGGTTGAGGGGGTTTTACCATTAAAACGTGCCCGGCTCGGACGAGATTCGCCAGCCGGCTTCGGTTTTCTGGATTTCGATTGGAACAAGCTCGTAGCTTAGGGAGCTGCCGAGCGGCACTTTTATATCGACCTTTTTCACTTCGCTGTTTCCGCTCACCTGGACGACTTCGGCCTTTTCAAAATTAGCGAGCGAGCCGCCATCAGCGTTAGGCTGTGCGAGCCGTCCTTCATGCTCAATGAACTTCATTCTTTTCACAAACGACTGAATCGAATCCGAGGTGAAGCTTTCCGACAAATAGGCTGTCAGCTTATGAATGCTGTCGAGGTCGGTCCCCATATGCCGGTAATCGAGATCATCGTAGGTGAACATCTCCAGTTCGCCGCCGGGCATCTTTCCGCCGCTGGCCACATACCAATATTGATTGGTCGCCTGTTTTACAAGCTTTGTGATGCTGTCTTCCTCCAGGCTGCGATAGCTTGGATACACCAATCCCGGCCTGATGCTCGAAACTAGCTTATCGCGGAGAGCAGCCTCTTCATTGGAAATCCTGCTAACTTCAGCACCTTCTTTTTCCACGAAGAACAGCAGCTCATCGGTCTCGGCAATTTTCTCCAGGGAGTCCTCTTCCCTTTCCACATACATATCTTTCGAGAAGACGGACACCGTGAACAAACTTCGGTAATGGCTGCGGGATACGGTCACCCTGTAGCTCGCTTCGGGGCCATTTTCTTCTTTTATCATCAGGTCGGGAACCATCTCTTTCGGGACACTCATCGTAAAACCGGCACTGCGGACTTCGTACAAAAAGTCGCTGGAATGGCCTTCAAGCTGCGCCAAAATGCTCTCCTGCAGCTCGGTGAAGGCTTCATAGGAAGGAATGACGATTTTCTGCTGCATTCCCCTTTGGATGCTCCGGTACGCCAATTCGGGGTGTTTGGCCTTTAAATGGGCATCGGCAAGGTAATACCAGTAATAGGCAGCGTCCGGAACAGCCTCTGTCCGCCTTTCATAATACTGGACCACCCTTGGAAAGTAGGCAGGATAGCGATGCTTATCAAGGATAAAGCCGTTCTTTTCCCACTTCAGCAAATCCACCTCGAACGCATCGACCACATCTTTTTTCCAGACTGCGAGCCGCGACTGGAGGTCGCCTTCAAAGTCGATCAACTCCAGCTGGTGGAAATTCAGCTTTTTCAGCTGCTGAAACTTGCCATTTTGATTTTGGTAGATTTCAAGGACATTGCCGGCGAGGTTGCCGACCTTCCAGCCTAGCAGCAGCTCTGGAACGCCGTCACCGGTGATATCATTGGTGCTGGCCCAGCTGATTTCATAGCCGGAGCCTTTTACGGTGAATGCCTTTTTCCAGTCCTGCCCTTCCTGCTGCAAGACGAACGCACCTACCTGATTGTGGCTGTCCCTCGCATGATAAAGGACCACCACCTCGTCTTTGCCGTCGGCGTCAAAATCGGCCGGCAATACCGAGTCCTCGCCGATCGGCGCACTTGGCACCGAAAGCACTGTGCCTCTTGGAACATGGCTCCGGGCGAGAGCGGCAAGGTTTTCTTGGCTGCCGGCCTCTGCGCTAACCGTGCTTGGGGCCTGAATCAAACTTGAAGGCTCAGGCAGCAATCCACAGCCGCCAAGCAGCAGGGTGCCTGCCGCCAGCAAGGCCGCCAGTCTGCTTTTCTTCATCAACTACACCTCTTTTTCATAAAAGGTTTACAGCGGCAGCCGGATTTCGGCCGTCGTGCCAACGCCTTCCTTGCTTGTCAGGGAGAACTGGCCATGATGGCCTTTGACGATTTCTTCACAGATGGCCAATCCCAGCCCGGTTCCGGCTCCCTTTGATTTTCCTTTATAAAACGAGTTTCTGACACTGTTTATTTCATCATCAGGGATGCCTTTGCCGCTGTCCGCCACCAAAATGACCGCGTCATGGGCCTCTTCCTTCAGCTTAAGGAGGATCTTTCCGCCAGGGGCCGTGAACTTCAGCGCATTATCAGCCAGGTTGATGAGCGCCTGCTTCAGCCGGTTTCCGTCTGCCTTCATCACTCCGATGTCCACGCTGATTTCCGCTTCCAGCTGCACCCCTTTTTCCTCCGCTCTAGGCTGGAGCTGGTGGACCACTTCCTGAATTAGCGCCCCGATTTTTACATCATGAAACATAAAGCTCAGCTTTCCGCTCGATAAGCTCGATAGATCAAGCAGGTCGGTCACAAGGGCGTTCAGGCGGTCGCTTTCATTGGAAATGATCTCAAGGCCTTCCCTGTGGAACTCATCTTCTGTCAGGGAATGGAACGTAACGGCCCAGCCCTTGATGGAAGTCAGCGGTGTCCGCAAATCATGGCTGACGGAGGCAATGAACGTATTTTTCACCTTTTCATGCTCCTGGACCTGCCTCGCCATGTAATTGAGCGTTTCCGCGAGCTTGCCGATTTCATCGTCCTTTTTCGTGTGGATCCTGGTCGAGAACTCACCGGAAGCCATCTGTTCCGCAGCCTGTGTGATCTGGCTGACCGGCTTCGTGATGGTGTTTGCGAGGAAGAAGCTGAGGATTGCGGCAACAATGATAACAATTCCGCCAATCGATAAAAGGAGCACCGTGTTTTTAAGATACACTTCTCCCATCGGTTCGAGGGATGTCGTCAGCCGGATTGCGCCGACACTCGTCCCCCCGGACTCCAGCGGGAAAGAGACGCTCATCACCTTTTCACCGTCAAGATTGCTGGTAAGAAAAGCAACCGAGCCGTTCAGGCTGCTCTGGACATCCTCGAAATAGAGCATATTTCCGTTCGTGCTTTGATGTGTCTCGGCGACGATTTTTCCGTTCATGTTGATCAGCTGGACATGGGCATCCACAAGAAACTGGTATTGATATAAAAATTCCTCAGCGTTTTCGGAAAAGGAGCCTTCCATCAATTCCTGCTCATAAAAGGAGGCAAACATCGCTCCCTGGTCCCTGAGCGCCTGCTTGACTCCTTCCTGGTAATAATAGATGAGGGCCGAGAGAATGATGGTTTCAAAGAGAATGACGGTAAAAAGGATCAATAATAGATAGCTCCAGACCAGCCGCCGTTTTATTCCTTTCTTCATCCCTCCTGCCCGCTTTCCTGAAAGCAATAGCCAAAGCCCCAGATCGTTTTGAGGAACACAGGGCATGACGGAGTCTCTTCAATTTTCTCTCTCAATCTGCGAATATGGACATCGACCGTCTTCACATCGCCGAAATAATCAAGCCCCCAGATCTCATCCAGCAGGTCACCGCGGGTGATCGGCTCGTTCAGCCTTTCGAGGAACAGCCTCATCAGCTGGAATTCCCTTGCCGTCAGCTTGAGCAGTTTGCCATTTTTATAGACTCGCTGGTTCTTGACTTCGAGGACAAACGGACCTGCCGAAAGCTTTGCCGGCTTTTGCGGCTTTAGCGAATCGAGATGGGATCGGCGGAGGACCGACCGGATTCGTGCCACAAGCTCGAGCGGGTTGAATGGCTTCACAATATAATCGTCCGCGCCAAGTTCTAGCCCCATGATTTTCTCCATATCCTGCCCCCTTGCCGACACAATGATGATCGGAAGCACCGGATAGCGTTCCCGCAGCTGGCCGCAAATCTCAAAACCGTCCATATCGGGAAGGTTCAGGTCCAGCACCACGAGCGATGGCTCCTCCTCCTGGACAAGCTTTAATGCCATTTTCCCATTTTCCGCTTCCATTACCGTAAAATTGGACCTCTGCAAATTGAACACCATCAGCTTGCGAATCGAACTCTCATCCTCCACCACCAGCACTTTCCCATCACTCATGGCCATAACCCCACCTATTCTCTAGTATCCTTTTAATTATATTTTACAACGGAGGAAATAGATGGAAAATAAGAATATTTTTAGCTGGCCTTCAATGGGGATTGTCCGCCTCCCCCACTCATGAATTTCTTCAGCTTCTTCAATGCCCGGTGCTGTGTCGTTTTCACCTTGCCTTCACTCCAGTGCAGCGCTTCCGCTGTCTCGGCGATGGTCAGCTCCTGCTGGTACCGAAGGATCATCACCATCCTCTGGTCGACGGTGCATTGGTTTAGCGAGCTGTATACGAGGCGAACTTCCTCCTTCTCCAGGGCAATCTCTTCCGGCAAGGGCGATGTGTCTTTCACCTGGTCGGTCATCTCGCCCAAAAACATCATCGCCTTCCGCTTCAGGCTTTGCTGCTGCCTAAAGTAGTCGATCGCCACATTGCGGGCAATCGCAAACAGCCATGTCTTTTCGCTGCTTTTCCCCTCAAACTTCCCATGTGCCTTCCAGACACGGATATATACCTCCTGGACCAGGTCCTCCGCCTGCTCCCGGCTGCGTACCATATAAAATAAAAACTGGAACAGCATCTTATGATACTTTTCATATAACTCGTTAAACATCTTTTCTTCCATTTCCCCACCCCAATATCAAGCTCTTTTTACGTACATCATAAATCCTCGCCAGGAAAAAAGGGTTACAAAGTTGTAACAGAATTGGCCCAATTTCGTGGGGGTGAGGTAAAGGGTGCGGGGGAACCGGGAGCTTGTCACAATTTGGACACAGGTTTTTCGATAAAACTCATTTTATGATGCATAAATGTCAGGAATCGAAGCATAAGTCCCGCTAATTGATGCAATAACGCAGGTAATTGATGCATACACCAAAAACGGCCTGGCGGGGACAGTAGGAAAGCCCCGGCCTGGCCGTCTTTTTTATAAAAATCAGTTCCTTAATATGATGAAAATCAGGTAGCCAATATAAACGGCGGCCAAAATGATGCCTTCCACCTTGGAAATCTTGAATCTGGAGCGTGAAAACACCAGCAAAACGAGCGTTAACACAATCATGACCACAGTATCGGTAAAAATTTTACCGTTTACGGCCAATGGCGAGATGGTCGCCGAGGCCCCAAGCACAAACAGGATGTTGAAAATATTGCTGCCAACGATATTACCGAGTGCGATTTCGCTTGCCTTCTTCATCGCCGCGGTAATCGAGGTGATCAGCTCGGGCAGCGAAGTTCCGACCGCGACAATCGTCAATCCGACCAGCGTTTCGCTCATGCCGACCGCGAGCGCAATCTCCGTTGCGTTGTCGACCACCAGGTCACCGCCGAAGATGATCGCCGCCAGACCGCCAAGCGTGAATAAGGTGTTTTTCCCCCATGTAACGCCAGCTACGTCCTCTGCCCTCACCGGCTCACGGTTGTTTCGTGCGACTTCAAAAATATAGTACAAGAAGATGGCAAAGAACAGCAGCAGGATGATCCCTTCGGTGCGCGTGATCAGATTGGTGCCAAACCCCTGGAGAGCAACATCGCTGATGAGCACCCACAGCACCACACTGGCCAGCAGGGTGAACGGAATTTCCTTTCGGATTGTGTCGGTTTCGACTTTTAATGGATTGATCATCGCCGTGATGCCGACAACCAGCGTGATGTTAAAGATATTGCTTCCGACGACATTTCCAATGGCGACATCGCTGCTGCCCTCGAGCGCGGCAATGATGCTGACCGTCGCTTCCGGCGAGCTGGTCCCAAAAGCCACGATCGTCAGACCGACCAGCAGCGGCGGCACCCGCATCAGCTTAGCCAGGTTGGATGCACCTTCCACAAAATAGTCCGCACCCTTGATCAACAGGGCAAACCCAATGATTAACAGAATATACGTCACTAGTCTCTCTCCTTCTTTGTACCAGAAGTTTCCTTTATCATGTAGAATAGCAAAATTTTACAACAAAACAAAATGATTTCACAAGTATTATCTTCCCAGTCGCTGTGAAGGAAAAACATTCTTAACGGAAGGGGTGCTGCGGCCACATTAGAAAAGGCTGCCAGCAATCCGGCAGCCCATATATCGTGGTTATTCAACTTTTTTAATCCAAAAAGTCCTCCCGCTGCGGGGTGAATACGTCCAAGATCACCGAGTTTTCTTCAAGTGCTTTTACACCATGGAGCGTATTGGCAGGGATGTAAATGCTGTCGCCCTTGGCTACTGTCCGGATATCTCCGGCCAGGTTGAATTCGAAGCTTCCATCAATAATGTAGCTTACCTGCTCATGGTGATGGGAGTGCATGCTGCCAATGGCGCCCTCTTTGAATGTCACTTCGACCATCATCTGACTGCCGCCATGGCCGAGCATTTTCCGGGTGACTCCTTCGTCGGCCAGAACAGAGTGAACTTCTTTTCCCAAAACAAACATTTCCTAGCTCCTCCCTCTTTTAGGTATGTCAATCAGATAAAGATTGCAGCTCCCCTCCCGATCGGAGGTGAACAGCACCTTTTCATTATTCCAGCTGAAGGTTGGATGGCAGTGGGTTTGCTGGGTATTCCAGCTGGTTCCGTGCGTGCATAACGTTTGGATTTCCGCCTGTTCCCTGCTGATATCAATCAGCACGAGGTCCTCAACTTCATCCCCGACGAGAAGCGTATTGTCCCGGTTGCTGTGATAGTGGTTGCAATAATAAGGCAAATCGATTTTTTTAAGCAATGTGCCCTTTTCATCTGCCAGGCCCACAAAGGGAATCTGGCCCGTTTCTTCCGCACTTTGAATCGTGGCCTGCGTCTTGTTGATGGTAATCGTGCCGTCATGTCCTTTGCGGCGGTTATCAAAAAAGATTTTGCCGTCCGTGGTCCAGAATTCATGGCCGATGCAGTCATCCTCATCCTGGCGGAACACCGGGCGCGGCGACCGCGAGCGGGTATCCAGCAGCCAAATCCGCTGGTGCACCAGGTTCCACGGGCCTTCATGGCAGAAGGTGGCAAGGGAGCTGTTGACTGGTGAGAATTGAAAATGCCCCAGCCAATGAGTGTCTTCGTACACATCAAAGACCTCGCTTCCGTCCATGGAAATCAGCGTGATCCAGCCTTTTTTGGTCGCATACATCGTTTCTTTAAAGCCCCGGTAGTTGGCGCCCCTCTCAATTGGAACTTGTTCATTCCTTGCCATGCCAATATACTTTTTATCGGCCGAGATATGCGGGTGGCCAAGCTGGATGTCCGGTTTTCCCTCGTAAAGGACCTTTGTTTCCAAGGTGGACGTATCCAGCTTCTTCAGCTGTCTGCCGGTGACATAGACAATTACATCACTTTCACGTGTTTTTGTGTGAAAGCTCGGCACAATACCTTTGGGTTCGTCTGTCAGCTGGGTCATGACCCCTGATTCAAGCTTCATTTTAAAAAGGTTATAGACCTTAGGGACTTCCGAAGAACGGTCGGATAAAAAATAAATCTCTTTGTCATCTGCCGAAAAAGAATTATCTGTAAAATAAAAATGGTAATTGTTTGAGCCATGAGATGTTAATTGTTTAACGATGTTCCCCGTTTTTGGGTCAGTGAATTCTTTAAATTCCGGGGGAAATTCCTTTACGACCATATTCATCCCGCCTTTTCTCAAACTAGAAGCATCCTTCTATCGCCTATAACCCAAAATCAAAATACTCTTTTGCATTTTCATAGGAGATTCCCTGGACGATTTTGCCGAGGAATTTGTCGTCATCCGGCACTTCGCCGTTCTCGACCCATTCGCCGATGAGCGAGCAGACAAGCCTTCTGAAATACTCATGCCTTGTGTAGGACAGGAAGCTGCGGGAGTCGGTCAGCATGCCGATGAAGCGGGTGAAGAGTCCCATATTGGACAGCGACTGCATCTGGTCAAGCATGCCGGTTTTATTGTCATTGAACCACCAGGCCGTGCCAAACTGGATCTTCCCTGGAACGCCGCCGCCCTGGAACGAGCCGATGATCGCGGCAATCACATCATTATCCTTCGCATTCAGGGAGTAAATGATTGTTTTCGGCAGGCCGCTTTCCTGCTCAATGCTGTCCAGCAGGCGCACAAGCGGCTTGGCAATCTGGTCGTCGTTGATCGAATCATAGCCGGTATCCGGACCGAGCAGGCCGAACGCCCTTGTATTGTTGTTGCGGAGCGCATTGATGTGGAACTGCATCGCCCATCCAAGCTCGGAGTAATGGCCGCCGAGGAACTTCAGGGTAAAGGCTTTATACTTCTTTTCACTCTCAAGGGAGACCTTCTTGCCGTCCAAAGCTTCCTTGAAAATTTCTGTTGCTTCTTCCTTTGTCGTCTCGGCATACATCATCGTGTCAATGGCGTGGTCGGACACCCGGCCGCCGACGGAGTGGAAGAATCGGACCCTTGACTCGAGCGCCTTTAGGAAAGAATCATAGGTGTCAATTTCCTGTCCGGAAATTTCCTGGAGCTGCTGCACCCAGGCACCGAAGGTATCGCGATTGATTTCAAGCCCCTTATCGGGACGGAAGCTTGGCAGCACTTTTACATCAAAGTCTCCCTCTTCCTGCAGCTTCAGGTGATACTCCAGGGAATCGGCCGGATCGTCGGTCGTGCAGACAACGCGGACATTGGATTTTTTGATGAAATCACGGGCGCCGAATCCTTCACTGTTCAGCTGGGCGTTCACTTTTCCCCAGATCTCCGGAGCACTTTCTTCCGTCAGGATGGTGTCGATCCCAAAGAAACGCTGCAGCTCGAGATGGGTCCAGTTATAAAGCGGATTGCCGATTGTCATCGGAACGGTTCTTGCCCAGGCAAGGAATTTATCATAGTCACTGGCGCTGCCGGTGATATACTCCTCTTCGATGCCATTGGCTCTCATTGCCCGCCATTTGTAATGGTCGCCGTACAGCCAGATTTCGGTAATGTTTTTGAAGGTTTTATTTTCATAGATTTCCTTCGGGCTCAAGTGGCAGTGATAATCAATGATAGGCATTTCCTTTGCATAATTGTGGTACAAACGTACCGCTGTTTCATTGTTTAATAGAAAGTTCTCATCCATGAATTTTTTCACAATGTCACCCGCTTTCTTCTTGTTAACGTTAACATTTGGCCGTTCAGGGAAGGAGGCTTTACCCCGCCCTCTTTTTTAAAAAAAGCGTTGCTTCGTCCTATGCGCTTCTATACTTTTCTTTTTGCTCTGTTATATATAAATGTTAGTTTCACTCTAATTCAAAAAATAAAGGGAGAAAGTACGGTTATTTCGGGAAATATCCATATTTCCCTTAAAATAAGAGAAGTTTTTCCGGTTATAGGAATCAGAATCATGATTTTTGCCTTCTTTTGAGAAGAGAAGGGGAATTTCTCCCCTTATTTGTGCTTCTTAAGGCTCCTCAACGTACAATAACCGGAAATTCTCCCCTTAATAATTCTCATGCCTTTATGAGAATCAACAATGAATAATAACAGAGCCTTTCTTTTAAAAAGGGCCCTAGGCGTTCTTGTACTTTTCCTTTAAAAAGGCGATGCTGCCATCGACATAAGGCTCCTGGGTGCTTTCCAGCAAAATCTGGATATAGGGCTTTTGCTGCTTCAGCCTTTTAAAAACGGCGTCATAGTTCAACAGCCCTTGCCCGACTGGAACCATCTTGACCCAGCCGTCCTCTATCACAAAATCCTTCGCATGCAGAATCACCATCCGGTCGCCGAACAGCTCGAAGGCTTCCTGTATGACTTCTTCCTGACGCTCGTAATTGTCAGGGGACAGGAAGTTCACCGGGTCATAGATGACTTGAAGATTGTTGGAAGGAATCTCATCAAGCAGCCGTTTCATACGCTGTAGTGTATGGACCGGATGATTGATGCCGCCCTCAATTCCGACGATGACACCGAATTTCTCCGCTTCCGCCACAAGCTCGGTGACGCTTTCCACGACTTCAAGAAAAGGCTGCTCGCCGAAATTTTCTTCTGTATAAACGATATCAGCCCCGACGCCGCCCGTTTCCGTGCCGACGATGCTGCAGCCGAAGTCCCGGGCGAAGCGGATATGCTCCTTGAACCGGTCCAGCGCTTTCCTTCGTTCAGCATGATCCGGGTGAATCATATTGATATAGCAGCCGAGTACGGATATCTGCACACCTTCCCGCTGAAAGGCGCTGCCGATGTGGTGCGCAAAACCCGGGCTTAGGCTGCCCAATCCTGTGTTCAGGTCCTTGAAAGACTTGGCCAGGGCGAGCTGGACACCGGTCAGTCCCTTTCCGGAGACTTCCGCTGCCAATTCTTCCAAAGGCAGATTTTTAAGGTCATGTGCCCTGATGCCGATTCTAGGTTCCATGCTCATCCTCCTTCCTTGTTAAAAGTTTGCAAAAACCGTATCACGGTCGTGCTGTGATACGGTTTGACACTTGCTTATCTAGCGAGCCAGCCGCCGTCGATGGCGAGGATATGGCCGTTCATATAGTCCGATGCCTGGCTGGACAGGAAAACCACGACCCCCATTAGGTCGGAAGGTTTCGCCCAGCGTCCGGCCGGAATGCGTCCGAGGATTTCCAGGTTGCGCTTCTCGTCTGCACGGATCGGCTCTGTGTTCTTCGTTTCCACATAGCCGGGGGCAATCGCGTTGATTTGGATGTTATGCTCAGCTAGCTCGTTGGCGAATGCACGTGTCAGACCGGCAACCGCATGCTTGCTGGCGGTGTACGGCGGAACGAACTTTCCGCCCTGGAACGAAAGCATGGAAGCGACATTAATGATTTTTCCGCTCTTTTGCTCGACCATGACCTTGGCCACTTCCTGGCTCAAAAAGTAGACCGCGTTCAGGTTGATATCCATGACCGCATCCCAGTCTTCCTGCTTGTACTCAAGCAAAGGAGCGCGGCGGATGGTGCCGGCGTTGTTGACAAGGATATCGATTCTGCCGTAGGTGCTCAGGCAGGCTGCTACCAGGTCCTTGATTGCTTCACGGCTGGTCAGGTCTGCCTGGAAGAATTCCGCACGGCGGCCTTCTTTTTCAATCAGCTCCCTCGTTTCATCCCAGTCGGTGCCATGCGTGACCACGAACAGATCGGCGCCCGCTTTCGCAAGGGCGACGGCATATCCCTGGCCAAGGCCGGTATTGCCGCCTGTGACAATAGCCACCTTGCCTGCGAGCGAGAAGAAATCCAGTGAAAAGTTGTCTAATTGTGTCATTTTAAGCCCTCCCAGACTATCCTGCTATTTTTTATCTGAGGTCTTCCATTTTTACAAAATCCATGTCGTCATAGGTGATGTTTTCGCCGCACATTCCCCAGATGAATGTGTAGTTGCTTGTCGCCGTTCCGGTGTGGATCGACCAGCTTGGGGAAATTGCCGCCTGCTCGTTTTTCATCACAAGATGGCGCGTTTCATCCGGCTGTCCCATGAAGTGGAACACGCGGGTATCAGGCTCCATGTCGAAATACAGGTACACTTCCATGCGGCGCTCGTGCGTATGGCATGGCATTGTATTCCAGACGCTTCCCGGCGACAGCATCGTCAAGCCCATCTGCAGCTGGCAGCTTTCGCACACATTCGGATGCACATACTGGTAGATTTTACGCTCATTCAGTGTTCCCGGCTCGCCGGCTTCAAGCGGCTTGATTTGGTTGATGTCGATTTTTACCGTTGGGTACGTATGGTGCGCCGGGGTCGAGTTTATGTAGAATTTCGCCGGGTTGCTGGCATCCTTCGAGCGGAACAGCACCTGCTCCGTGCCGCGGCCTACATACAGCCCGTCACGGCGCTGCATGTCATACTCAACGCCATCGAGGATGACGGAGCCGTCGCCGCCGATGTTGATGATGCCAAGCTCACGGCGCTCAAGGAAGTAGGACACCCCTAGCTCCTTGTCCAGCTTGATGGTCAGATCTTCTTCAGCCGGAGTGACGCCGCCGAAAATCATGCGGTCCACATGCGTATACGTTAAATAAACCTTTCCTGGCTCAAAAATGGTTTCAACAAGGAAATGCTGGCGCAATTCATCGGTATTGTAGCGTTTGATTTCTTCCGGGTGGTTGGCGTAACGAGTTTCCATAATCCAATTCCTCCTTTTAAAAAATAAGGTGAAACTTCGTTCAACGGGAGTTTTTCTTCATCCCCACTAAACTATCGAACAATTTTACCGGGAGTGCTGCTTGCAAAGGTATCGATTTCTTCCGGTGAAAACAGATTGCAGTCGCCGTGGATGGAATGCTTTAGCACGGACGCCGCCGTGGCAAAGGTGATCAGTTCATCCGGCGCTGTTCCTTCAAGGATTCCGTGAAGGACTCCGGCCGCGAAGGCATCGCCGCCGCCGACACGGTCGACAATATGGTCAATCTGGAAAACCCTGGACTGGTGCAATTTTCCGTTTGTGTAGAAATTCCCTTGCAGTGTGTTCGTTGATGCTGACACCACTTCGCGGAACGTCGAGTACATCGTTTGGATGTTAGGGTACATTTCACTGATTTTTCCGTAATAGTATTCAAGCTTTTCGGCCTTCGTTAAGGACACATCTGCTTTTTCGATTCCTAAAAAGGAAAGCGCATCCAGTTCCCCGCACGAGCAGATGTCCACATAAGGCAGAAAGGCTTTGAACGCGTCCCCCGCTTCCTCGTGGCTCCACAATTTCGCGCGGTAGTTGAAGTCGAAGCTTGTACTGACGCCATGCTCCTTCGCTTTTTTCAGGGAATGAAGCACCACTTCCTTCATCGGCGGCGCAAGGGCCGCGGTGATGCCGGTCACATGGAACAGGTCGGCCTGTTTGAAAATGGCGTCAAAATCTAGCTCATCGATGGCAAGCTGCGAAATGCTTGAATATTTCCGGTCGTAGGTGACCTGCGCGCTTCTTGGGCCGACCCCGGATTCAAGGTAGTACGTGCCCAGGCGCTCGCCGCCTTTTAACAGAAATTGAGTCGAGACTCCGTGCGCCCTCAGATGCCCTTCGACGGCAAGGCCAAGCGGATTGTCCGGCACCTTGCTGACAAAAGAGACCTCATGACCAAAACGGGCCAGGGAGATTCCAACATTCGCCTCCGCCCCGCCGTAATGCATTTTAATCTGGCCAGCCTGTGAAAGCCGCTCTCCCACGCTGGTTGAGAGGCGAAGGAGGATTTCGCCAAACGTAATCACTTTTTTCATCGTCTTAAGCTCCTCTGGCAATTATATATACATAGAATCATACAGTTTGAGTATATAGAAACGTGAAAGGGTTTACAATTTATCTATCAGAATGTCTTAAAAACTTAAACTTTTTTCTTAAAAAATTGCACAACGGGTGCTCGGGGTGGATTTTTTTGGAGACCAGGGCCTTTGTTGGCGCAAAATTTTTGCTGCATTCTTCTCTTTTTTGCGTTAAGGACCTTTGTTGACGCAAATTTTTAACCCGCTCTTCCCTTTTTTGCGCCAAGGACCTCTGTTAACGCAAATTTTTAACCGGCTCTTCCTTTTTTTGCGCCAAGGACCTTTGTTAACGCAAATTTTCACCACGCTCTTTCTTTTTTTGTGCCAAGGACCTTCGTTAACGCAATTTTTTAACCGGTTCTTCCCTTTTTTGCGCCAAGGACCTTTGTTAACGCACATTCCCCCCACTCTCTCCCTCTGCCAGGCAAGCAAATCCAGCCTCCCGAAAACAAAAAAACGCCGATCCCGCACGGGTTGGCGCACAGTCATTCTATTTAAACTTCTTCTTATACTCTGCCGGGGTGCAGCCGGTGTATTTTTTAAAACAGATGCTGAAGTACTGCGGGTTGTTGTAGCCGACTTTTTCGCAGACTTCGTAGGTTTTGGCGTCGCTTTCGCGCAGGATTTCCATCGCTTTTTTCATCCGCAGCTCAAGCAGGAAGTCTCCAAAGTTGAAGCCTTTTTCAAGCTTGAACAGGTTGCTCAGGTACGGTGTGCTAACATGGATAAGATCGGCGACCTTCTGCAGGGTCAGCGAGCTGTCATGGTAATTTCCCCTGATATACTTTATCGCCTGGTCGACATGGCTGAAACGGCTTTTCTCCTGCTTCTGGTACATCGCCCCGGACCATTGGCGGACTAGACCCCGCAGCAGCTCCATCATTTCCGTTAGCGATTGTATCTTCATGATATCCTTATACACTTCCGAAGAGTTGAAGCTGTTTGTATCTTCTTTTATCCATTTTTCGATTTCAAAAAAGAGCATCGTGCTGAATTTGAGTGCGAGAATCTTCAAATCGGCCAACGGCACATTTCGCTGCGCCACAATTCCGGTCCTTAACTGCTCAAGCGACTCTTCCACTTTTTCAGGCAGGCCGGCCTTGATGTGGGTTTCAAGCTTCTCCTCCAGCTGTTTTAGTCCGGTTTCGCCTTCCTCACAGCCCGAAACGCTTTCCTCAAAGGAATACAGCCGGCCTGTTCCCATGATATGCCGCATTTCCATCGCCAGCCGGGACTCGAGGAAGGACTTGCCCACTTCGAATAAATCGTGATAGGTCCGGCCAAATGTAATGGTAGCATGGAACGGGATTTCCTCCATAAGGCGGGCAGCCAGCTGCCTTTTCCTTTCATCTTCCCCGTTGTCGAGCGAAAGCAGGATTGCCAGTTCGTCAGGCCGGGCGCACATCACTTCATGGGAGATGCCGCCAAACAGCCCGGCTGCCACAGTGGTCACCCTGTCTCTGAAGCTCTCTTCCCCACTTTCGTCTTTTGCGAGAATAACAGCATAAGAGGGGCCTTCAAGCTCGACACCCAGCTCGGCCAGCTCTTTCTCGACATCCATCCGCTGCTCTCCATCCCTGGACAGCTTCTGGAAAAAATCCTGCTGCAAGAGTGGCAGTGATTCGGTGATGATTTTTTCCTTCTGGGCAACATTCTCCCAGTCGGCAGCCGCTTCCTTTGCTTTTTTAAGCAGCTCATTGGAGTCAACCGGCTTTAGCAGATAGTCAAAGGCCTTCAGTTTTATCGCTTCCTGGGCATATTTGAAGTCTTCGTAGCCGGTCAGGAAGATCAATCTTGTATCCGGGGAAATTTCTTTTACATGCCGGGCCATTTCGAGCCCATTCATGAAAGGCATATTGATATCGGATACGACCACCTGCGGCTTTTCCTTTTTGATCAGCTCGAGGGCGACCTCTCCGTCACCAGCTTCGCCTGCGACGATAAAGCCATGCTCGCTCCAGGGAATCGACTGGCATATTCCCCTGCGGATAATCCGATCATCTTCGACAACGATTACTTTATGCATAGTTCCTCAACTCCCCTTTTGTTTTGGGAATGACGATGCTGACGACCGTCCCATTGCCAGGATCACTTGAAATCGACAGGCCGTACTCCGGCCCAAAATGAATCTTGATCCGTTCATTCACGCTCTTGAGTCCGATGCCGATAAACTGCTTTTTCTCCTGGAAGGAAGACTCCATTTCAGCGGCGATTTCCTCCAGCTTATCGTGCTGGATGCCATTGCCATTATCGGCCACTTCAAGAATGATGTTCTCCCCCTTGAGATAGCCTCGGATGGTGATGACGCCTTTTCCGCGCTTCTGCTTCACGCCATGGTAAATCGCGTTTTCAATCAGCGGCTGCAGCGACAGCTTGATGATGTTGTTTTCCAGGATTTCATCCTCCACCTCAATTACATAGCTGAAATCATCGCCATAGCGCATTTCCTGGATAAATAGATAATGCTTGATATGTTCGATTTCCTCTTCGATCGTAATGATTTCCCGGCCTTTGGAGATGCCGATCCGGAAAAAGCTTGATAAGGCGGTGATCATCTGGCTGGCATCCTTGTTGAGGCCCATGTCGCACAGACCCTTGATCGAGTACAGCGTGTTATAGAGGAAATGCGGGTTGATTTGGGCATGCATGACTGCAAATTCCAGCTGCCGTTTCTCTTCCTGCTCCATCTGGATCTGGTCCATCAAGGTATGGATGCGGCCCATCAGCCCCTTGAAACCGTTATGGAGTACCTGCATTTCTTCCGGCCCAGACATTTCATAATCCAGCTCGAGATTTTCCTTGTCGACCTTGTCCATTTGCTGTGCCAGATGTTTAAATGGCCTGGAAATATATTTGCTCATCAGGTCGGTTAAAAAGATGGCGATAAAGGTAAGCAGAATAATGATAAGTGTGGTGAAGTGTTTGATGTAATTGACTTTATTCAATATTTCGCTTTCAGGCATGACGGCGGCAAGCTTCCAGTTGTTCGCCTTGATGGTGTCGTAAATGACAATCATGTTCTCGCCTGATTCTGCCTGATAGGAAAACTGCCCGCTCTCATTCTCAAGGTCTTGCAAGGCGCGAAGAGTGGAGTCCCGAAGCTTGTACTCTTCTTTTACCGTTTTCGATTCGAATTTTCCATCCGGGGAGATGAGCGTCAGATAGCCGTTATCGCCAATCAGCGATTTATTCAGCACCTGTTCAAAGAAATCGGCCCGCAGGTTGAACAGGACGATTCCCCTTGTCGGGTAATGTTTGGGGTTCACCAGCCGGAAGACGGAAATGACTTCACCTTTTTGGAAAAACGGGTCTGGGTGAAGGTTCCTCCAGTAAAACCCTTCTTTGTTCCCTTTGAAGGCTGTGAAATAATTATTATAGGAAATCGATGGCTGGACGTAGTAATCACTGTGATAAAGAAGGAAAGATCCTTCATTCAGATTGATCATCACAGAGTCGATCAGCGCCGGGGTGCGCGAGTAGATGGCCTGGAGGCTTTTATCCATCTCCACATACGCTTCCGGCCTGATCGCATCCGCATCGACGGAAAGCAGGGAAAAGATCTGGGGATCGCTCGACAGCGACACCAGCTGCTGAAACACATCGGAAAGCATATAATCGAGGTAATTCTTCGTCTGGAAAACCGTATCATTAATATTTTTATAGGCATTTTCCTCGATTTGCGAGGTTGCCAGCATTGAAGAAATCCAGCCGGTAATGAATATAAAAATAACAATGATCGGCAGATATAGAGTCATGATTGTCGATTTGAAAGAGTATAGGAAATGCTTTCGAACAATTTTTTTGAATCTTTGCAGGACCATGCTGGAAGCTCCTTGCCCTAAATGATGTGTATACCTTAAATTTTATCAGAGTGTAAGCGTTTTAAATAGACTGTAACCTGAATTTATCGAGAATCATTTTAGTGAAAAAAGATTGCCAGGTGACCCCGGCAATCCTTTCTTCATTTTTAGCGGTTGTTCTTCCCTGCGTTCAGATGGACGCTGGCGCTTGGGCCGAAGCCGCTCCACCTGTGTCCTTCAACCTTTTCGAGGCCGTTTGGAATCACATCAGAGAGCCGTTCGCGCTTGGAATATTTAATGCCTCTTCCCACAGCCTCGACTTTGAACTCGTACTTCCCGCCGGGCTTAAGGCCGGTTACGGTGTAAGTCGTCTTGTCTGTTGTCATTTCGGCATTGATTGGCGTGAACGCCACTCCGTCCGGCTTGACACCCTGGCCATTCACATAAACGCGATAGCCAATTACATCCTGGTTGACGGCAGTGGCTTCGTTCCAGGAAAGAGTCACACTTCGCAGGCCTTTTTCAACCTTCGCATTCAGTTCGCCGTCGAAGCTTGGAGCACCAATCGCGTATGGATGGGCGGTTTCGACTTCAAGCGTACTGCCATAAGGTGTTCTGTTGCCGGCAAGGTCGACGGCTTCCACTTCCACCTTGTATTTCGTGCCCGGCTCGAGGCTGCCCAGAGTGTATTTATTGGAAGAAGCAAAGCCATGCAGCTTGCCGTTCGCATACACATTGTAACCGGCAATCCCGATCTCATCTATGGCCGCTTCCCAGGCAACGGACGCCCAGGTGAATCCAGGATAGACCACTTCCGCTGCCTTGCCCGAGAACGTATCGCTGGCAGAGATGTTGGTTGTCGGCTCTTTTATTTCCGTGTTCGCTGGCAGCGCAGGCGCTGTTTTGTCTGCTGTTCCGGCGGTTACGATGGTCGTTTCAGGTCCATCGTACGTGCGGTTGCCGGTTGCATCCGCCGCTTCCACTTTGAACGTGTACTCTTTTGCCGGAGTCAGTCCGGTTACAGTGTAGCTCGTTTTATTGGTGGTTGTATAATTGGCGCCAAGCTTCTCGCCATTTTGGTAGATTGTATAGCCGGTGACACCTTTATTATCGGTGGCGGCATCCCAGGTGAGCGTGACGCTCTTCCCATCTGCTGCGGATACGGCCTTGACACCATCTCCTGCCGCCCACTCCGGCTTTTGGAGAGCATCTTCAGGTGCCGCTGTGTTTTTAAACACCAGGTCTTCGGAGTTTTGGATTCTCCAAGGATTTCCGTTATTGCCCTTGATGTTGGTAAAATCAACATCGATGAACTTGAAGCCCTTTGCATAGTTCAGGTTGGCGGAAAAGACATTGTCGAATTTCACATTCTGGAAGGTGATGTTTTCATGGAACACTTCCCCGACATCACTGTTTCCGGTAACTAGGATAGATTGCTTGTTGCTGCCGCCCTGGTTGCGAACGGTGGTGTTTTCGATTAGCATGTCCTTGAACTGGGAAATTTCCTGTGCCGGCTCATACAGGATGGCCGCATTGGCATCGGTATATGCCGAAGTGAACACAAACGGTCCATCGCCATCGATGCCTTCAAGGGCATTGTCGCGGAAATGGATGTTGCGCGCGCCTCCGCCCATTGGCGTATTCGTCTTGCTGCGCAGGCCGACATCTGTTTTATACATGATATTGTCTTCTACAAGGAAGTCCTGGATCCAGCTGCCTGTGTGGCTGCCGGTCACAACGCCGCCATGGCCTTCGCGGATGTAGTTATTGAAAATCCACGCATTGCCGGTCGGCTCCTTGCCAGCTGCTGCCTGCCCCATGCCGGCGGCAAAGTTGATCGCGTCATCGCCGGTGTCAATATAGTTGTTGAACACCATGATGTTCTGCGAGTCGCCAAACTCGTAGCCATCGGCATTGTTGGCATCATACGTTTTGGAAACCGTGCCGTTGACAACGATGTTTTTACTGTGAAGATTGACGATTCCGTGGAAGGAAGGATTCAGCTGGGTGATTCCTTCATAATACATGCCGTCCACCCCGCGGACCGTAATCAGGTTGGAACGGGTTGAGTACGCTGATTTCGCATCCATGCCCAGCACTTGTGCTTTGTATGACTGGGTCGCGCCAAGGATGCCGAGGGTGTTTTCGGAATCCAGGTCAAGCGGGCTCATTTGGCCGTTTTCGACTTTTACATTGCCGGTTACCCTGGAATTATTGCCTGCTGCCAGGCGGGGCAGCTCATTGCCCATTTCATCGATGGTTGGATGGCTTTTGTCATTCTTCCAGCCGTTCCCGTCGATGATTCCCTTACCAACGATACGGATGTTTTTCAGGCTGCCGTAGTCGTATGTATGAGCATTGATCAGGGAGTAGGAACGCTCATCAGTCGAGTAATCGTACAGCCAGAAACCCATGCTGTAGTCATCCGGGTTGGCCGAGCCCAGAAGGTAGCCGTCCACCTGGAGGGTCATGTCGGATTTGAGCCAAAGCTCGCCGGAGATGAACTGGCCTTCCGGAATCAGGACCTTTGAGCCGGGTGTCGCAGCATCGATGGCAGCCTGGATAGCTTTGGTGTCTTTTGTGTCATCATCCGGGGTTGCCCCGAAATCGAGGATGTTGAACACTTCCGGCACTTTTGTGGTTTTGCCGGTGATGGTATTGGATGCCTGAGACTCCACACCCTCCGCGTTGACAGATGTTACATGGAATTCATAAGACTTGTTTGGCTTCAGATTTTCAACAGTAAAGTTATGAATCAGGATGTCGGTATGAAAGCCATCTTTGTCGATCTTTTCATAAAAATGGTCGATATAGGCCTTGGCCGGGCCGCTGTTGTCCTTTGAAGCACTTCCGATTTTCTCGCCGTCCATGTAGACGTTAAAGTCGGCGATGTCCTGATAATTCTCAGGCTTTTCCCATACAAGGGTGATGCTGTCTTCGTCAAAGGCAAGCGGCGGAATCTGCAGGTTCACCGGCGCATCCGGCGCGGAAGCCTGTTTTGCAAGCGGGGCGGAACCCAGTGAGCTAATCGCAAGCAAGAATACGAGAAGAACAGAAAAACCAACTTTCAATCTTTTCAACGTTTTTGCCACCTTTCGTAGTTGGGTGAATGTTTTTGCTGCGGCCCTCCTTTCGCTGTGGGATTATAGGAACCTTTTTTTAAAGGTTGCTAGCTTGTGAGAAAGATTGCTGGGTGTCACCTGTTGGACACAGGTTTTTCGAATAAAGTGATTTATTGATTCAATAATCCAGAAAATTGATGCAATAAGTTTTTTAATTGATGTAATCCCGTCATTAATTAATGCAATCCGCAAGATAGAGAAGCTATTCCGCAGTTTATTTGGTGATATTTAATTAAGATGGTCCTGCGGGACATAGGCTTTTCGATAAAACCGGTATTTTGATTGATAAACTGCAAAAATTGAAGCATAACTGCGGACACATGATGCATAAATCGCATCAACTGATCGATAACCCCCCCTCGCGGGTAAAAAGTCCCACCTTTAAGAAGCAATAACAAAAGCAGCCAGTCTTAAAACCGGCTGCCTGTATGTTTTTTTACTTGTTGTATAGTTCGTGAAGGGCCATGCTGGCGAGGATGAAGGCTCCCATGCCGTGCAGGTCGTTTTCGGATGTTGGGCGTTCGACGTAATAGTCATAGACGCCGGCTGATGTGCCGATGCAGATACCGCTCAGTGTTAGGGTATCTTCGTGCTCTTCGACCATGTGCTGCAGCAGGCCTTTGTACGCCTTGTCAACGACTTCCCTGTACGAGTCATCGACATAGCCATGCTTGATGGCCTTGGCGATGAAGTAGATGAACAGCGCCGAGCAGGAGGATTCCAGCCAGTTGTCGAAGCGGTCGCCTTTGTCGACAATCTGGTACCAGAGGCCGGTTTTTTCATCCTGAAATTTCACAATTGCCGGAATGAAGTTTTTCAGCGACTTTACCCACTCTTCCTGGCCGCGCTGCTTGTCGCCAAGCACTTCAAGCAGGTCGATGAGCGCCGTGCCGTACCAGCCGACAGAGCGTCCCCAGAATTCCGGTGAGCAGCCTGTTTCAGGATTGGCCCACGGCTGGACTTTCTTTTCATCCCAGGCATGGTAAAGCAGGCCCGTCTTAGGATCGGTCATATGCTTTCTCATCAGCGATTCCTGGCGGATGACAGTCTGGATCAGTTCTTCCTCATGGAAATGCTGGCTGTACATTAGCATGAATGGGCCGCCCATGAACAGGCCGTCCAGCCACATTTGGTACGGATACTTTTCCTTGTGCCAGAAGCCGTTTTCCGATGTTCTGTTCAATGTGTCTAGCGCGCTTCGGAGGCGCTTGGCCGCGATCATGTAGCGCGGGTCGCCGGTCTTTTCGTACAATGGGAACAGCAGGATCCCGGTCATGGTCGAGTCAAGCTCGTCGCGGTGGAAGCAGACATTGCCGTATTCATCAATCAGGCTGTCATAATAGCCTTTGATGTACTCGAAATACTCCTCGTTTCCGGTCGCTTCATAGACTCTCATCATTCCATATAAAAACACACCCTGATGGTAATGAAACCACTTTAACGGCGGAAGTTCCTCGGGGCGGAAGGCATTCATTAAGGCCCGGCAGGCTTTCTCTGACATAATCAGTGGAGTTTCAGTCGTGATTTTTTCTGTCGTGTTACTCATTGTGCATTCTCCTTTTCCGGCATATTTCAGAGTGAAATCACCACTCATTTTTTAGCGTAAACTGGCAGTTAAACCCCGCCATCGGTTTTAGTTGCGATTTAACTGGCAGCAAAAGCCAAATGTGAATCGAAGGGGGACAAAATCCCCCTCCGAATCTTATAAAACCTATTTTTTGAACGTTTCGTCGTATTTTGCTTTGGAGTCTTCGATTGCTTTTGCCCACTCATCAAGGAATTCCTGAGTCGTCATTTTTCCGCTCATGACGGACTGGATGCCAGGGTCAACGATGCTGTCAAGGATGGAGCGGTAGTCTGGCAGGTAGAATGGCGGCTCATAAAGCTTGGTTTCAGGGTTTTCATACACTTCGAACGCAACCTTGATATGCTGTGCATTCTGTACCCACTCGTCGCTTAATACATCAGAGTTGGTCGGGATTTGGCCAGTAGACTCATTCCATGTGCTTTGTGCTTCGGCAGAGTTAATGAACTCAACAAATTTCCAGGCTGCATCAGGATTTTCAGCAGATTTGAAGACTGCGACGTTGACAGCATTTCCACCTTCAGCGACATACTTGCCATCAGCTGTTTTTGGCAGCGGAATGGTTTTAAAAGAACCTTCCGGAAGCGACTTCTTGTGCTCGCCGTAAGAACCAACATTGTGGTGGACCATGGCTACAACACCAGTGTCAAAGCCGGCGATCATTTCCTTGTAGCCGTTTGTGATGTCACTCTTAGGAGTGTAGTCTTCATAGTAGGACAGATACTTTTCAACAAATTCAACATGCTCCGGTGCATTGATGTTTGGCTTGCCATCTTCATTGAAGTAGTCAAGGCCGCTGTAGGCAAACATCAGGCGCTGAAGCTGGAAGGAACCGCCGGCGCCGCCGCGGATAGTGTAACCGTAACGGTTATTGGCTTTGTCAGTCATTTTTTCAATGGCAGTAAAGAACTCATCAAATGTATCCGGCTCTTCTACGCCAGCTTCTTCAAACCAGTCTGTACGGATCCAGATGGTATCCAGGTTCTGTGCATACGGAATTCCATAAAGCTTGTTGTCCTGGGTGATTTTTTTGTTGAACTCGATGGCGCTTGGGTTGATTTTGCCGTTGATATCCGACTTCTCGAAATACTCATCAAGCGGAAGCAAAGCTTCGCGGATTGAGAATTCAGGCAGCCAGGTTGTCTGGACAGAGCCTACATCGGGAAGATCGTCGGCGGCAATCGCCGCGTCATACTTGGATTTTGCTGATTTATTCGGAATCCCGACATATTCGACGTCAATGTTCGGATTCTTTTCTTCGAATTGCTTAATGACTTCTTCCCAAAGCGGGGTACGCTCAGGGCCGGCGTTTTCATCCCAGAACGTGATTGTTACAGGCTCATCGCTTTTTGGTGCTGCCTTTTCTTTTGTATTGGAAGAAGTTTCTTCACTGCCGCCGCAGCCCACAAGAGCCAGGCTGGCAGCCATTGTCATTGCCAGAGCAGAAGTTGACCATTTCCTTTTAAACATGTTATTGCCTCCCTTTTTGTTTATAAAGCAATGTTTTATATATTGATCAGCCTTTGACAGCTCCACCCATTCCGTTGACCAGGTGCTTCTGCGCATAGGCAAACAATATAACTGCAGGAATTAAAGCGATTACACTTCCGGCCGCAAGAGCGCCATAGTTGACGTTGAACTCCCCTAGCATCGAGCTCAATCCGACAGGGAGAGTGAACTTCGACTGCTGGTTCGTCAGCATCAGCGCAATCAAAAACTCATTCCATGTGTAGATGAAGGTGAAAACTCCAGTTGCAACAATTCCAGGCAGCAGGAGCGGGAAAACAACATGCCTTAGCGACTGCAATTTTGTACAGCCATCAATCATCGCGGCTTCTTCCAGTTCCTTAGGGACATTGGAGATGAATCCGCTCATCAGAATCGTCGTAAACGGAATTTCAATCGCCGTATACGTGATGATCAGGGCAAGCGGGCTTGAGATCAGCCCAAGGTTTTTGAAGATGATGAACAATGGAATAATCATCATCGATCTTGGGATAAATTGTGTACAAAGCAGCATTAAGAGGAAGCTGCGCTTTCCTTTGAACTGGTAGCGAGCCAGGGCATAGCCTGACAGAGTCGAGCAGATAAGAACCACGATAACGGTAGAGATGCCGACAATCAAGCTGTTTTTAAAGAATGTCGCGAACCCGATATTGGTCCACGAGTATACAAAGTTTTCAACCGTTGGATTGGCCGGGAGGTACTGCAGCGGCCGTTTGACGATATCGCCTTCAGGCTTGAGGGCCGTGTTGATGGTCCAGTATATCGGGAACAATGTGAAGCTGAGCATCATGAACAATGGAAGATACAGGGTCAGGATCCTGTCCATCTTTTTGTTTTTCGTAAACATCTGGCATCACTCCTTTTCATAACGGGATAGTTTCAGATAGAGGACAGCGAAGATCAGCAGGATCCCGAAGGAAATGACTGTCAAAGCCGAGCCGTAGCCGAAATTGCTTCCATGGACAGCCAGGTCGGCAATGTACATGGTGAGCGTGGTGGTTGAGTGAGCCGGACCACCGCCCGTCAGGTTAAAGATCAAGTCAACGTTATTGAATTCCCAGACAACCCTTAAAAGTGTTGTCAGGACGATTGTGTTTTTCAGTTGCGGCAGAGTGACATAGATGAAGGATTTCCATCGGTTCGCACCATCCACATTAGCCGCTTCATATAATTCATTCGGAATGCTTTGCAGGGCAGCAAGCAGGGTGATGGCGAAGAAAGGAATCCCCCTCCATAGTTCCGCGATGACCACCGCTCCAAAGGCTGTCGACGTGCTTGCGAGGAAGGCCATCGGTTCATCGATGAGGCCGACTTTCATCAGCATATCATTGATAACACCCATATGTTCGTTGAACATCATCGACCACATAACGGATGCAAGTACACCGGAGATAGCCCAAGGGATAAACGCAACCGCACGTACAAAACCCCTGAATTTAAAAGTTTGGTTTAATAGGAGTGCTAGAATCATACCGAAAGTTAACTGAAGGCCAACTTCTGCAACCACCCATTTCACACTGTTGATCAAGCTCGGAACAAACATCTTGTCCTGGGTGAAGATGTTGACAAAGTTTTCAAGACCCGCGAAGCCATTATAGTATGGGGCAGAAACATCATAATGCTGGACACTATAGTAGAAGACTGTAGCGATCGGATAAAACAGGAAACCAAGAATGATTAGAAAAGAAGGTAAAATAAAAAGATAAGGAATGACTTTCTCACTTTTTATTTTCTTTTTGTTTTTATTCACCGCCTTCTTGCTTTTAACAACTGTATCAGTAGCGCTTTGTGGATAACTCATGTAGTTTTCCTCCTTCCTGACTACATTGTAGATGAAAACGTTTTCTTGGATAATTAAAGATTTTAAGGTAATTGATTAAAATTTTAAGATATTTTAGATAATACTTTGGTGGGGGGCGAGTTTTTTAATGGAACATACAAGCAAAAACAGCCTGAGCACCCCTTGTTGGCGGGCGTTCAGGCTGTTTTTGTGCGGGGAGGTTGGGGTGGATGACGGGATTCGGACTGGGTTTTGGTTTACCTGTTTTACCCATTAAGCTGGCCAGCGATTTTCGATGGCAAAAGCAACTCTTCTATTTTAATCGGCTTCTTCTCCTTCACCGATCGCCACACGCCTTCCCCGACCGCGATCGAATAGGCGCCAGCCTCTGCCCCCGCTAGAATAGGATAGCTGCGTGCCGGGTCGGGCCCGAGGAAAAGGTCTTCCAATAAAAGCGGGTCGCCGCCGCCGTGGCCGCCCGGGTTTTTTACCAGTTCAATGGTTTCCCTGGCGCCAAAGAGCGGGAAGTATTCGATGGTCTGCTCAGGGTATTGGAATGGAATCCGGGATGGCTCGTGGAACTCGGTCGTTTCCAGCCTACCCTTTGTACCATTGATCGCCAGCCGGTACCCTTCGTACGGAGCGGAGAAATTGATCGAATAGCTCAGCAGGCTTCCGCCGTCATATTTAACCGCCGCCACATACGTATCCTCAATGGCGATTTCTTCATCATAAATGCAGGCGTCCGGCCGGTAACTTGTATACGGAATCTCTTCGAACACCCCTGCGAGCAAATGGTCATCGCGCACCTGGCTGCTGCCGCTGCGCGGGTTCCAGCGTCGGAAGTAGGCACAGCTGTCCTGAACATCACAGGTTCCGCAAAAACGGCTCGGCACTTTCTGCGGGTTGAGTTCACCCTCTGGCCCGAAGTAATTCAAGCTTCCATACGCAAAGACTTCTTCAGGCTTCTGCCCCAGCCACCAGTTTACCAAGTCAAAATGGTGGGTCGACTTATGGATCGACAATCCTCCGGAAATGTCCCGGTCGCGGTTCCACCTTCTAAAATAGCTCGAGCCATGGAATGTATCGATGTACCAGTTCAGGTCGACCGAAGTGATTCTGCCCAGCTTGCCTTCAAGGATCATTTCCTTGATTTTTCGATGAAACGGACTGTAACGGTAATTAAAAGTGACAACCACTTCTGCCTCACTATCGGCCTCCGCCTCCATCACTCTTCTGGCGTCTGCTGCCGTTGTGACCATTGGCTTTTCGGTGATCACATCCACGTTGTGCTGCAGCGCTTTTAAAATATAGTCAACATGGGTGTCGTCCCGGCCGGCGACAATGATGCAGTCTGGCTTGGTCTGCTCATTCATCTCTTCGAATTGTTCCGGTAAGAACTCTGGAACGTGTATCAGGGACGGATACTTCTCCTTGCAGACCTGAAACCGGAGCGGGTCTGCATCCAGCAAACCTACAATCTCATTTCCCCGTGAAAATTCGTTCACCAGCGGGCCTATGAACATGGTCAATACCCGGTTGCTGACCCCGCAAATAGCGTATTTTTTCATGGTTCAAGCCTCCTTCTCCAAAATGTTAACGTTATCATTTTTCGCCACCTTGTTTGAATTTAGTGTACTCCTAACCTTCTATCCTCTCAACGTATACGGCAACATGCTTAAAATTTTAACGGTTTATCTTAAAATCTTTCATTAATTAGGGAAGCGTTACCACCTACAATAAAAGTAGAGGAGGTTAAAGACATGACCATCAGCAAAGCAGCAATGAGTGCAACAAAACCCATCAAGCTATCCCCCGCCCGGTCGCTTAGGACGTATCTCGGTGGAAAGCTCATCGAGGAGCTGCATGGGGCAGCAGAGCCGAAAGACAGCCACTATCCGGAGGAATGGATGATTTCGGTGGTTTCCAGCCGCACAGCCGGCCGGGAAGAGGACGGCTTAAACAAGGTGGACCTCCCTGATGAGGATATCACCTTAAAAGAATTGGTGGATGCCAGCCCTGAGGATTTTTTAGGAAAAGCCCACACGGAAAAATTCGGCAATAAGACTGGCGTGCTCGTGAAACTGATCGATTCGGCCGAACGCCTGATCATCCAGACCCACCCGGACAAGGAGAAAGCGCTGGAGCTATTCGGTTCAGCATACGGGAAAACGGAATGCTGGCATTTTGTCGGCGGCCGCGAAATCAATGGAGCAGTTCCACATGTGTATGTCGGCTTCAAGCCCGGCGTCACAAGGGAGCAATGGAAAACGCTGTTTGATCAGCAGGACGTCCAAGGCATGCTGGACTGCATGCACAAGTATGATGTCCAGCATGGCGATACGTTCCTGATTGAAGCAGGCACTCCGCATGCTATTGGGGCTGGCTGCTTGCTCGTCGAAATCCAGGAACCGACCGATTACACCATCCGCATGGAAAGAACCTCTCCGTCCGGGCTGGAGATTGAAGATTACCTGATCCACCAGGGAATAGGCTTTGAAAAGATGTTTGATATTTTTAGGTATGAGACATTGGACCGGGAGGAGACCCTGAAAAGATGGCAGGTAGAACCTGCTGTTTTGCGGGAAGGTGACGGCAGCAGAGAAATTGAAATCATCGGCTACAAGCAAACTCCTTGCTTCCGAATGACCATGGTGGAAGTGGAACAGAAAGCGGAGATCTCCGGGAATGGGGTGTTTTACGGGGTGTACATTCTTTCGGGTAAGGGTGCGCTGACCACAAATGGTACGCAGCAGAGCGTGAAAAAGGGCGATCAGCTGTTTATTCCTGCAGGCGTGGCCTCGTTCACGATAGAGAATCAAGGCGATGAGCCAATTATGGCATTGCGATTGTTCGGCCCGCAGGTTGGATAAGCAAAAGGGCATTGAAATTTCATTGATTTTGATGATTTTTCAATGCTCTTTCTTGTTCATCCTTTTCCTGACAACAGCAATCAAAAACAGGAACGGAACATAGCCAAAGAGGAAGACGAGCCCACAATAGTGGACTAATTTGGCGAAAAGCTGGCCATATCGTATATCAACAAACTCGCTGTTCACAATATGGAAAATTGCAAGCAAACCCACTAAGAGGTACGTCGACTTCACCTTTGGGACCGTCCATTTTATCGACCGGATCGCCGACCACAGATAGATACAGATCACAGGCATAATCACTAACAGCCATGTGAAAATAAAAATAAACTCAAACCGCTCCAGAAATGGAAACTGCATGATTTTAATCATGGTCAAAGTTGGCCACGCTAAATTCTTCAGCTTTTCCTGCGTAAAGAACAAAAATGTGATGAGCGAGATGACCGTATAGACAAAGGTTGAATAAAGCAATCCCAAGTGTCCCCATTTGGATGACTTTTCCCTATTCTTGATAAACGGAAAAAAAATGAGTACCGTTTCAAATCCTATATAGAGCGGTGCCGCTTCTTTCGCGGAAATGAAATATTCTTTCCAGCCAGATTTAAAGATAGGGGCGAGATAGGAAAACTCAACATAATTGAACAAATATAACAGCGAAAAGAGCAGGAAACTGGGAATGACCACTCCCCAGTAAGCAATGGCCGTTACAACCCTGAACCCTCCCGAAACGATGTAATAAATGAGAAAAGAAAAGAGCAGGGAGAATTCCCAGCTGGGTATTCCATCAAACACCCATATCTGGAGAACATCAATATAGGTATAAAAAGTATATAGACTAAGGATGGAAAAATAGCTTGCCATGATGAGATTCAGCATTCCGCCAAAAACCTTCCCAAAAACATCCCTGTGGAAGGACAGGAGATCTCCAGCACTTGAATGCTTCAGGATATATAACATCATTAAAAAGAGAACATGCATCATTAAACCCACTGCCAGGACTGACAGCCATGCATTATGGCCTGCTCCTTTAATGATATTTGACTGAAAGGATAGAATTACAATCCCAGTCTGTGTGGAATGCATGAGATAGAACAGAAAGTAGGGCGATACCATTTTATTTTCTTTCACTATTGAGTTCATAAGAATCCATCCTTAAAGATTAGCCTTCAAGGCCAGAATGTAAGAATTGCACATCAACATTTACAGAAATCGGCAATGCAGGATACTTCTCATAAAAGGATGTTTCCTTCCAGGACTTATCCTTTGATCGCACGATGTTTCCAATTCCAAGAGGATCCACTCCATTTTCTTTCAAGAGTGCAAATAAATCCGCCATCTCTTTTTCTAACCTTTTTTCAACAATCCTCTTCATCTCCATTACATCTTTCTCATTTTCCACACTATACCGATCTGGAATCTGAGTCAGGGTCACGTGCAGCTGCAAACCAAGATGCAATCGCTCCTTCTTCGAATTCCAATCCCAGTTGCTTTTACTCTTAAAAGCCCGAACCGCCAGGATCTCTCTGCGCTCCTTCCCTTCCAGGTCCATTTTATAAGTTGCTTGTGTCTGTTCATCTTCAATAAATGAAAATACGGTCGTTTGTTCAGGATTTAACTGGAGCTTTAAGTGATCATCCTCAAAGATTCCTATCCCATCAACGCTTACCCGCTCTTGTTCGCCGATGGTCAGCATGGGAACATAGGCATCCACTCCTTCTCCATAAAAGCGATTCAGAAAAACATGAAGGTTCATTCTGGGGAGATACTGTCCTTGCATATTCTGCTGGATCCGTTCAGCTAACGTAAGGGATTTTTCCTGTTTCAATGCGTTCAGCGTTTTCTTAGCGGATTCCGTCGAGACAGCGATTTGGATATTTGTTCCGATTTGAGGATTAAGAATGAATCGCCTCACCATTTCTCCAATGCCTGCTTCCGCATAGCTTTTCCCGAACAGCAGCACCCGGATTTTTCCCAGTTCCACGGGAGTACTAGTCTGGCTCGCCATTTTCGGGGCAAACAAGACACTGGTCGATGTTTTTTCTTCGTAAAATTGAATGTCGTCACCGCTTTTGCTAGTCGTGTAATTAGGCACTAAGGCTGTTCCAATGAGTTCTCCATCTTCTGCCTGATCGAACCCAAAAACATGGACAATGCTAATCTGGTCAATGATCCTCGTCCGATTACAGCCCAAAAGACCAAAGATACAAACGCATAATACGATTAAAATGAGAGGCTTTTTCCACTTTTTCATCATTCATCCAGCCTTTTTGCGAAAAATTTATTCCGTATTCAGCCCTTCTTCCGGGTCTTTATCTGCTGCCGGAGAATATCTTTTGACACTCAAGGGCCGCAAATACCAAGGACGCTTTTGGGATTTTGCATAATTGGGCCTTACAAAGGAATTGGCGAGTCCACCTTTTCGATAAGGGTAAATCGAAAGCATAAACGGGACTCCTAGAGATTTTAGCCGGGCCAAATGCCCGATTAAAAAGAGTAGTCCCACATAGATGCCTAAGCCTCCCCAACTAGCTGCAAACAGGATATAAGGATACCGTAACAGCCGGACCGCAGTGGACATTTTATAAATTGGGGTTGTAAAGGAAGACAATGCTGATAGGGCGACAATGATTAACAAAACATTACTTGTAAGCGCTGCTTCAACCGTTGCCTGCCCGATTACGATGCCCCCGACAATCCCAAGGGTTTGCCCAATTTTCGTTGGCAGCCTGGCCCCTGCTTCTCTCAGCAGGTCAATGGTGATTTCCAAAAATAACACCTCTATTACAGGCGGGAAGGGAACATTAGCCCGTGAATTGATAATCGGACCTAATAAATCCCTTGGGATTACTTCATAATGAAAGGTTAGGATTGCCACATAGAAGGGTGTGGCAAATATGGAAAACAACATCCCAAATATCCGGATCAACTTAAAGAACGATGCGATGACAGATGGAAGGTAAAAATCCTCCGGGTTTGAAAAAAAATCCATTAATGCGGCTGGCCCAATGACCGCATAGGAGGATTTATCACTAATAAGAACAACTTGTCCTTGTATAAGTGCTCCTACCGTACGATCCACCCGCTCTGTCGTTATAAATAAAGGAAAAGGAGTCGAGCTATGATCGGAAATTAATTGTTCAAGCTGGGTATTGTCAAAGGAGACATCGATGTCAAGTTCCTTAAGTCGCTGTTTGGCGGTGTTTACGTACCCGGGGTTGGTAACCCCATCCAGGTAGGCGATAACTACCTTTGTCCTTGCCCTTGTGCCAATGGTGACCTCCTCATAGATCAGATCCGAAGTACTCAGATGGTCCCGTATTAAATGGAGATTGGTGGTTATATCCTCAATGAAACCAACTTTTGGTCCAATCACACTGAATTCATTTTGGGTATCATTCGTTTCGCGTTGACCTAATCTGGGATGTGAAATGCTTAAGAGGGCGAATTCCTTCATGCTGTCTTTAAAATAGAGGACAATCGCACCTTCATGGAGAGCCTTTTCCACTTCCAAGGGGTCTTGTTTGACTTTGATGTCATCGATTGGAACGACATCTTTTAAATCAGAGAGTTCTTTTACCTCAGAAGCCTTCTCCTTTAAAAAAGGCAAAACGGACTTTTGAAAAATGTTGGGATCAATTAGTGTTTTATAAAAACTGATTTGTAAAGGATGGTCTTTTTCAATTGGTGTGATGGTTGAAAAGTCACTTGACTTCTTTGCCTTTTCGAATACTTCTTTTATCGTTTTTTCTGTCGTTTCGTAACCTCTTGTGGGTTGTTGTTGTTTGACTCTTTTCCTTCTCAGCATTTCTCCACCTAGCCTGTGAAAAATTTCCTTATGGTAGATGTAGTATGCAACAACAGAACTGGAATTATGTTCAAAGCATAAGGAAAGAAGGGTCGGAGTTCACTAATCCTAATAAAAATCAAAAGGACCGGGTATCGCCTCCCGGTCCTTTTGATGCATTGATAAAAGACAAAGTTAGAATGTAACATTCTTTAAACGTCCTTTTTTAAGATATCGATGGCATTTTCCTGCGAAACAAACCCAAGCTCCTTCCACGCATTTTCGGTCGACCATGGTTTATCGGGGTTGTCCGAGACTCCATAATAGGTGCCATATTTGACGGTCGATTCCAGCGCCAGGTCAAAAAGCTGGACAGCGTCCTTATGGGTCAGCAGCGTGTGATGGAGGCGTTCGTCTTCCTTTACGGCCTTCTCTTCTTCGGGATGGACGGTGCCAATCCGCAGGTTGATGACGGAGAGGGAGCTGTCCTTTTTGCGGGCGAGGATGTGGCCGATATTCTCGGAGGCAAGCTTCAGCACTCCATAAAGACCGCGGGAATAAGGATAATCGTGAATGTTGATTTCCCTGTCCAGCTTGGAGATGCCGCCGTTTTCGTAATAATCGGTGGTGTGGTTGCTGCTAGCGAATACCACTTTCGGAATCCCGAGCTTCTCCGCCGCATGCAGCACATAAAAAGAGGCCATGAAATGGATCGAGGTCATCTGGTAAAATTCATCCACATCCCATAAATCATTGTCGGTTTTGATGGTAAGCAGGTTGATGAGCGCGTCCGTGTCCTCCGGAATGCTTTGTAAAAGTGCGTCAAAATCAGTAGCATCGACCTTGATCGCATTTTCCGTTTCCTCTGGAAAGTTTTGATCCAGAATGACAAATTCGTATTTATCGCCAAGCCCCTTTTGCAGCACCGTGCCGATGGTCCCCGCACCGCCGATGATGGTTATTTTTTTCTTCATGGTGGCCCTCCATTTCTAGCATTTACCTAAATTTACCCATGTTAGTGGAAAACATTCACAGCTATTTAAAGTTAGGTAGGAGGGGAGGTGCCCCAACCTTCTGAGAAAAACCGTTGATCTGCAAACTTAATATTGAGTTACGCTGGAGTTTTCCGTAAAATGGGAAAGCAGTAATAGAAGTGACATAAAGTGACTGGGATTAGAGTGTCTGCTACTGGGCAAGGACCCGGTAATCATTCGGTGCGAAATATGGGGGAGAACCTTGTAATGGAGGACCTTTTTTGCGGCTTTCCTGTGAAAACGGGCTTCCATCCACTTGATGGAGGACCTTTTCTACAGCTTTCCTGTGAAAATGGGCTTCCATCCACTTGATGGATGACCTCTTTTGCTTTTTTCCTGCGAAAATGGGCTTCCATCCACTTGATGGATGACCCTTTTTGCGGCTTTCCTGCGAAAACGGGCTTCCATCTACTTGATGGAGGACCTTTTTTGCGGCTTTCCTGCGAAAATGGGCTTCCATCCACTTGATGGAGGACCCTTTTTGCGGCTTTCCTGCGAAAACGGGCTTCCATCTACTTGATGGAGGACCTTTTTTGCGGCTTTCCTGCGAAAACGGGCTTCCATCCACTTGATGGAGGACCTTTTCTACAGCTTTCCTGTGAAAATGGGCTTCCACCCCCCATTTTCCAAGAGAGGAAGCCTTGTTTCTATAGGGAAAACTTTTCATGCACTACTAAGGAATCTGCTATCTTCTCTTCCATTTCCTAAAAGACACTCAACTAGGACCACGGGCCTGTTCTCTGCCTGGCGGGTTTCAACTCGTTTAAAAAGGGAAACCGGGTAATGGAAAATCTACATAACAAGGAGGATGAATGGTGAGAGCATTGGCTTTGGTGGAGCTCATGTTAGTTGGCTACCTGTTTTATCTGGGAATCAGCCTGTTTTTTGTTTTTCTTGATGGCGGGATGATTGCGGTGCTCATCGAGCTATTAAGAGGAACCATCATCAACATACTGCTAGCTTATACACTCGTCCTGATCATCGACATTTGGCGCGATAAAAAAAGGGAAAAACTCATTATAAAAGGAAAACTGTCTCCAGACCGACTGTTTTAAAACACAGGGACGGTTCTGATGCTTCATCTTCAAAAATGAAGCACCAGAACCGTCCCCTTGCTTATAATTCGCGTGAAAATCGGAAATAATCCTTGTAATTGGCTGACAGGGAGTCGTTCTGATGAAAAAGGCTATTGTGTTTGTTTTCTTTTATGGAATCCTTCTTTTGATTGCTTTTTTATACAGGGAATCCCTGCTGGAGTGGCTAAACCGCGGGGATATGACCCAGCTGCCTTTGATGTTTTTGCTGGGAGTTTTCTTTGGGGTTGTTCCGGTTGTTCCATTTAGTGTGTTCGCCGGGTTGATGGGAGCGAAATATGGGGTTTGGATCGGAGCCTGCATCAACTGGGTGGGATCCGTGGGAGCCTCGGCGATCTTTTTTATGCTGTCGCGCCATTTTTTCGTAACCAGGTTCCAAAGCTATATTTCCCGTTTCAACGGCATTAGGAAGTTCGACCGGATTATCAGCCAGAATGCGTTTATTGCGGTTTTGTTCAGCCGGATTGTTCCCATCGTGCCGCCGCCTGTGGTCAATATCTATTCAGGACTGAGCATGATGCCGTTTAAAACGTATCTAGCGGCAACCATGATAGGGAAAATTCCCGGTATGGTCGCCTACGCCTACCTGGGGAGCCAGCTGGTTGCTCCGCGTTCTTCGCTGTTGGCCGGAATCACGCTTTATGCCGGCTTTCTGACATTTGTGCTCCTTTTATACCGCTGGTGGTACAAGTCAAAAGCAAAGGTCGTTTTGCCGAAATAGCATTCCAGCCGGGAAGGAACTCATTTTATCCCAGGCACCACTGGATGAGCCCTTATGTGGTCTTTCAAATTTAATCAAACGTTTGATTAAGGCCTTGCCCGAAAATTATATTAAAAAAAGAGGCAGGAGAACCGTCCCCTTGCCTCTTAGTGGCTGTGTTCACTTTCCGATTCATCGTGGTGGCCTTCTTCTTCATGGCGGTCGGCCCCGGCTTCCGGATTGCCGACGGTCACTTCCTTCTTCGGCATGTTGTGCATATCCCTCGCGGTTACATGGGCGACGATGTTATAGACGCCTTCTGATTCAAACGTTTTGCTGACAACATATACGCCTTCGCTTTGGTGTTGGGCTTCCAGCATTTCACGCTCATCTTCTCCTGATTTCCAGACTTCAAATTTGACCTCGGCGGCATCTTCGACGTTTTCGTCTCCTTGTGTCACCTTGGCTTCAAGCGAAACCTCTTCGTTCGGGTTCAGGCTGTCAGGCGTCAGGATGGTGACTTCAATGATCTCAGGAACCTCCCCGGCCTGGCTGGAATCGTCATTATTGGACCCACACCCTGCCAGGAACAATAAGATCGTCAGCATCAAAACAACATATTTTTTCAACTTGTTCTCACCCTTCATTTCTTTTTTAACCGGTATAAATCCAGCGTTTTATACCCTTGCGCCAAAACCTCCACCATTTGCTGCCGGCGCTTTTCCCTGGTCTGCTGCTGCTTCGCCGAGAAGATGTGGCGCGCCCAGTCGCGTCTGTAGCCTGGCGTCAGGCTTTGGTAAAAAGCGAGCTGTTCCGGATGGTCAGCCAGCAGTGCTTCCACATCCTTTACATTGTCCTCATAATCCCCGACGCACTGGCTCGCAGCCGGCGTTTTCACAGCCTTCTTCTTTTCACGCTTCAGGCCAACAACGGTGAACACATCGTCCATGCTTACCATTCGGGCAAATTTAATATCGCTGCTGCCCACATAGCCATCTTCCCCAACCTTCAGTGCCGGAAAGATTTCATCGCGGTGAACGTAGGTGTCATAGCGCTTGTTGCCCTTTTTTGGGTAGGCAAAATAGAGATAGCCTTTCTCTGCCAGTAGCTGATCGTTTTCCACAATCGCCTTGGTGTGCTCCGCCATCTCATCGATATTTTCAACAAAGATAAAAATTCCATCATGGTTTTGCGTTAGCGGGCTGTGTGCAAACAGGTGATAGTCCTCAGGCTGGTTGACGACCGCCATATTGGTGAATCTATCTAGTTTCAGTTTTTCAATAATCGTCATGTCCGGCTCCTTCTTCTTCTAATAAATGGTGAAGCATCCTGTTTTTATCTTCAAAAAACTGCTTCATAAGGCGGTAATGATTCGTTTCTTCCAGTCTTCGTTCATGGATGCCGTCTTCGCTGAACTCGTAAATCACAGCATCCGGGTAGGCCATGATGATGGGCGAGTGGGTCGCAATGATGAACTGCGAGTTGCTCCGGACCAAATCATGGATTCTTGTGAGCATCGACATTTGCCGCAACGGCGACAGCGCGGCCTCCGGTTCATCCAGTATGTAGATCCCTTCGCCGCGGAAACGATGAAGGAAGGTCGCAAAGAACGCTTCGCCATGCGACTGCTCATGGAGCGAAAGCCCGCCATACGAGTCGATGACTTTGGGCAAGCCAGGCTCTTGATCCATTTCTTCAATATTTGAAGCAACATTGTAAAAACTTTCGGCCCGCAGGAAAAATCCGTCCCGCGGCCTGTCTACTCCCCTGACCAGTTTTAGATAGTCCGCGAGCTTGGAGTGGGAGTCGTAGGTGGAGAAATTGAAGTTGAAGGTTCCTCCTTCCGGGTTGAAACCCAGAGCAACCGCCACCGCTTCCAGCAGCGTCGACTTCCCCATGCCATTTTCACCAATGAAAAAAGTCACTTTTGGGTGAAGGGGCAGCTCGTCCATCCCCTTCACGCTCGGAAGGCTGAATGGGTACTGGCTGTAGGAAGGAATGATGTCTCTTTTTAAACTTACTCTTCTCACATATTGTGCAGGTAACATAAGCAATACTCCGAACTTGTTTTCTTCTATTTTAGCATCTTGCCTGTGGAAAATCCTAAAGTGGTGGCATGCTGAAAGGCGGGGATTTGCCCCTTGTCACAGTTTAGACACAGGTTTTTCAAATAAGCCAGATAATTGACGCAATCCCGTCAATAATTGATGCAATACTTTTAGTCATTGATGCAATTCCGGAGATAATTGATGCAACCCCCGCATGATCGAGGCAATGCCGGAGAAAATGGATCCCAATTCGCCCCGTGGATGAGGGAATACCCCAAATAATCGCAGCAATTCGCTGCATAACGGATTCAATTAATGAAAATCAGCCTGCACAGGCCATCCTCTCTCACTTTTTCAGGTGTTCTCCGAGCCATTCCCTAAAAAGGGCATTCAATTCCTTCGTTTTCTGCTCCTTCAGCCACTCGACCTGGTCAATCGGCAGCGTCAGCTTCAAGGTGACCTTCTCATTGGGCATTTCCACTTTCCTTATTTCCTCGAGCGTGATGCCTTGTTCGATGTCTGGGAACTCCAGGTCGTTTTCGTGCACTTTGAGCAGGCCGGGATACTCGTCCGGGTCTTCAAGGTCGCAGAACAAGTTCAGGTGCGGCAGCCTCCCCGGCACTATTTTTAAAAACATGAACGAACTTATGACTCTGTTATCTTCCAATTCTATTTCAATAATGTGGCTTTCATTGTCCTTGTATCTTCGCAAAACCACTTCGCTTACGATCATATCCAATTCCAGGCTGCACCCTTTGGACGATTCGAAAACATAGAGTGCACTGTTGAATAGATAGATGCTTTCCCCATCGATTGTTACAGATTTTACGCCAGCCATGCTTCATCCCCCATACGCATTTTGTACAGACGGTGCTGTGTCGAATACTACCATCTTACCATTTAAGCACGATAGGAATCATCTTCAAATCTCGGGAAACCAGATATTACAGGCCTCGAAATTTGTTACATTGTGTTACAGGGCTGTTATGTTCGTCACCCAATTTATATCTCGTTGTCCTTTTATTGTAAGACTCCTATGTTAGTATAATCATCGTAGTCAAAAGAAAGCCGATGGGAGGCAAGGAAAAATGAAACGAAAATTTTTATCTTTGATTGCAGCAGCGGCATTCTTTATCACAGCCGCGGGAAGCGTGCAAGCAGAACAAGTCGTCGTCAAACAGGGTGACACCCTGTACGGTCTTTCGAAACAATACGGAGTATCCGTTGCATCCATTAAAAAATGGAACAATCTATCAGGTGACGTGATCCATCCAAATCAAACGCTCGAAGTTTCACCAGTCAAAACAGTTTTGGTAAGTAAAGGGGACACCCTTTGGAATATTTCTCAAGTCTATGGAGTATCAGTGGATAATCTGATGAAGTGGAACTCTCTATCATCCGACCTGATCCACCCTGGTTTGGCATTAACCATTTATACGGACGTACATAATGCTGTACCTGTAAAAACAGAAAAAGCTCAAAACGTTCAAAATGTTTCAGCCAAAGCGAAAAAAGCACCAGCTAAAACAACAGCACAGGCAAAAGCAAAGGCTCCAGTTGCACAAACTGCGGCAGCCCAGACTTCTGCCCCTTCAGGCAAGGAAATCATGGTCGAAGCAACAGCTTATACAGCTGACTGCGAAGGCTGCATCGGAATCACGAAAACAGGTGTTGACCTGAAAGCCAATCCAAATGCAAAAGTCATTGCCGTAGATCCATCTGTCATCCCGCTTGGTTCAAAAGTGTACGTGCAGGGGTATGGGTATGCAACAGCTGAAGATATCGGCGGAGCAATCAAAGGAAACAGAATCGATGTATTCATCCCTGAACAAAGCGATGCACTCGCATGGGGAAGGAAGCAAGTTAAAGTCACAATCGTAGAATAAGAGGAAAGCCCCCAGTTTTGGGGGCTTTTTTTCATATATAAAAGAATAGCAGAATAGCATTAACGGCAAATAGGGCGATAAGCACGGCCGTCAGCGCCCGGTTGCTAAGTTTCCCCGAAAAATAGGCGTTTGTCAGTCCGAAATAGAGGACGCCCACCCCGGCGATAAACATCAGAAATTCGGTGATTTTATCATTGATCGGGTACACATGGCCTGCCCCGAACCTTTCTGTCAATCCGGCTGCCGCCCACAGAAGCAGCAGCACTCCTCCAATCACATTGTACAGCTTCTGCTGGCTCATTTCTTTTATAGGCTTGGCGGGAACATGGTCTTCCTTTCTCAATGGCTCCATCATTCAACCTCCCTTTTTTATTGAATCTACCCGTCAGGATGGCAGAATTAACGAATTCCTAAAAAAAAGGCCAAATCACGAGTGATTTGGCCTTTTTGGTTACCGTCTTCTGCTTCGCTTCCGCAGGAATGCTGGGACATCAAGCGAATCGTCCTGCCTCTGAGGCTGCCGCTCGTAAGGGGCAGGTGAAGGCTGGCTGTTGCTGCCTTGCTGGTCTGGGTGGTTTTGTTGGCCATGGTTCCTGCCTTGCCCGGAGTTTGTATCTTGGCCATAGCTTCCACCTTGGCCGTAATTCGAAGGCTCTGCGTAGGCAACCGTCTCCCGCTGCCTGGACTGCGAGGCCTCGTATTGCTGGCGGGAATTTGCGATCATGTCTCCTGGCCGGCGCGAGGCGTTCGATGGCTGAGCTTCCTCCTCATCATGATCAAAACCGGTTGCAATCACGGTCACCATGATTTCCTTATTCAGGTTTTCATTGATGACCGATCCAAAAATCATGTTCAGCTGTTCATCGGTTGCGGCCGCCACAATATCGGCCGCTTCCTGTACTTCATATAAACTGAGGTTTGTGCCGCCTGTGATGTTCATCAGGACGCCTTTCGCTCCAGTGATTGATGTTTCGAGCAGCGGCGAGGATATCGCCTTTTTGGCGGCTTCGGCGGCCCGGTCTTCCCCAGACGCCACCCCGATGCCCATCAGCGCTGTTCCTCTGTTGGACATGATCGTTTTTACGTCGGCAAAGTCCAGGTTGATCAAGCCTGGTACGGCAATGAGGTCGGAAATGCCCTGCACACCCTGCCTGAGAACATTGTCGGCCTCCCTGAAGGCTTCAACCATCGGCGTTTTCCTGTCGACGATTTCCAGCAATCGTTCGTTTGGAATGATGATCAAAGTATTGACAGCTTTTTTCATCTCTTCAATTCCGGCTGCCGCATTTTGTGCCCGCTTGCGGCCTTCAAATCCGAAAGGACGAGTCACCACCCCAATTGTAAGGGCGCCAAGTTCGCGCGCGATATGGGCAATTTCCGGAGCGGCTCCAGTTCCGGTTCCGCCGCCCATTCCGGCCGTGACGAACACCATGTCCGCACCTTGCAAGGCATCCTTGATTTGCTGCCTGCTTTCCTCGACAGCCTTCCTGCCGATTTCCGGATTTGCTCCGGCGCCAAGGCCTCTGGTCAGCGAACCGCCTATCTGCATCGTGACCTCCGCTCTTGACATATTGAGCGCTTGCGCGTCTGTATTCACGGCAATGAACTCTACTCCCTGCACGCCGTCCTCAATCATTCGGTTCACGGCATTGTTTCCTCCGCCGCCAACGCCAATTACTTTTATAGTGGCAAATTGATCAATATTGGTTTCAAATTCCAACATATGTAAGTCCCCCTAATAGCTTCAGATTGCCCCCTATTTATCTCTATACTTATAAAATTCGCCATCGCCGCGGAAATTCTGTCTTATCCTGCGATTTGTTAAAGAACTGTAATTTTACAGTAATAAAGTGAAATGGGGCATTTTATTACTAGTACGAGGAATATAGGGGATTGTCCCTTGATTTTATTCCCTCTAGGGGGAATATATCATATTTTAGGGGGAATAAAACAGGATTTTGGGGGAATATATTGCTGCTTACGGGGAATAAAGCCACTTTTATTGCCTGTAGGGGGATTATAATGCGGCCAATTTGGATAAAAACAAGAAAAACCCGCCAAAATTGGCGGGTTTTTACGTATTTTAGTCTACAATGACCACGACTGGCGGCTTGTTCAGATACTTCATGATATTCGCCAGGTCCCTCTGCACTTCCTGGAACTCCGGTGTCGCCAGGGACTGGCTCAGGACGGCCGGATTTTCAAACTCAAGCTCGGCAATCAGGTAAAGCTTCTCGGTTGTGTTCATGGCCTGGAGGACGCGCTGGACTTTCGCTCCCTTGATGTTAGGTACCTTTTCAACAAGCGGAATATGTACTTCATGATAATACTGCTCGAATCCTTCCACGTCCTTCGGCTGGTCATACATCACAATCATCTTGGCCATTGCCTTACCCCCTTGAATAGAATTCTTCCTGTCTATTATAAAAGACACACAGGGCAAGCCGACAGGAAAACCATTCGACAATTCTCTGCCTACGCGAGGATTTCCCATTGCCTGCGGCTCGCTACCTCCAAAAGCCGGGGCTCAGGCTGAACGGCCACCGGGTTGCCCACTAGCTCCAGCACATTCAAGTCCGTATAGCTGTCTCCGTAGGCAAAGCTGTTTTCCCAGTCCACTTCCATATGTGACAGGCGCTCATGTACGACTTCCCTTTTGCGGCTGCCATTTATGTATTGCAGGTTTTTTTTGTGAAAATTAGTGCCGATGACCTCATCAAATGGGAGCTTGGCGGCCACCGAATTCAGGAGAGGCTGAAAAGCGCCTGACACCAGCATAATATAATACCCATCCTCCCGATGCTGCTGCAGCCTTGCGAGCATAGGCTCACTCAGCTTTTCACTCATCATGCTCCCCAGCTGGGAAAAAAACTGGTTAACCTCCGTTTCCGGAACCTTTCCAAAAGCTGAGATATAGCTGCGCATCGAATGCTCCCTCATCCTTTGCTCGGGGTAAAGCTTGCATTTATAGGCGGCATATATCGGCAGAATTCTCGACATAAAGGAGCGGTATTTCTGCGGGTGGGTTTTCAAGTGCTTCATCAACAGCGGAAATGTTTCTTCCGGAAACAGCGTGCGGTCAAAATCAAAAATCGCTACTCTCATCTCATCAACCTTCCAAATTTTGTTTGTTCCAAGTATACCGTAATACATAGTTAAAAGGGAGAAGATATGCTTTTTAGCAGCCTTGCTGATGCAATTACAAAGGCGTAATTGCGCTTATGCGTTGTGAGTGGTGAAAGAGGTGCTGTATCAATACAAGGTCCGGCTTGCAAAGAAACTTAACAGTTCCGCTTTGATGGCGGAAGCATGGCATCACCGTTCAGATGCGATTTCCTCTATTGCCGCATTTGTCGGAGTTCTTGGAGCGATACTGGGTGCCAGCTACAACATCCCGATTTTGGTTTATCCTGATCCTCTCGCCGGGCTTCTCGTTTCCCTGCTGGTTATTAAAATCGGCTTTTCGCTGGCAAAGGAAGCAAGCTCGACTATGATGGAGCAGGTTCTCGATGCAGAGAAAACACAGCCTTTTATTGAAACAGCAGCGAAGATTCCTGGCGTCAAAAGAGTCATGAATTATTGGCCAGAAATCACGGACACTACCTGGTCATCGACATCCGCGTCGGAGTCGACCCTCATATTACCGTTGAACAAGGACATCTCATCTCAAAAGAAGTAAAAAAAGCCCTGCTCGCCACAGCGACGTCCAAAAGGTCTTCGTCCACATCAACCCATAATGGGGTCAGGCACCCTTTAACACTGCACCGCAATGGGGGTCAGGCACCCTTTAGCGAAGTAAAGAAACGCCGCGTTTTCTGCGGCGTTTCTCTTTGCTAATTTTCGGGTTTCTTTTTCTTTTCCTGCGGGGGAGCTGCGGCACTTTCTCTTATAATAAGCTTGGTGTTGATGGTGATTTTTTTGCTGACCTCTCTTTTGGTTGAAAGTTTTTCAATTAGCAGGTCGACTGCAGTTTCTCCCATGATTTCGGTGTACAGCTTTACGGTTGTCAGTGGCGGGACCATATATTGGGCTGTGGCTACATCGTTGAAACCAACGATGCTTAACTCCCCAGGTATTTTCACCCCTAGTTCATAGGCACATTTGTAGCATCCGACAGCAATGGTATCGTTGGCAACAAATACGGCGGTCGGTTTCGATTCGCTGGTCAGCATTTCCCTTAAATGGATGTAGCCGTCCTTTGGATCGTATCCGCCAATTTTCACCAATTCCTCTTTAAAGATATTCTTTTGCTTTAAATACTTTTCAAATACGTCCTGCCTTAAATCTTTAAAGCGGTTGCCATACATATCAGTTTCGACGCCACCGATAAACCCAATGCTTTCATGTCCAAGTTCAGTCAGGTAATTTAGCGCGTTTCTTGTAGCAGAATTAAAATCGATCACCACGGAATCAAAATATTGTTCGTCCGGATTGGAGTCGACAAAGACACATGGCTTGTTGAAGCTTTTAATCATTTCAATCTCCCTGCTCTTGAACGTGCCTAGAGCCAGGACTCCATCTATTTTTTTCACATGGTCCCCGTGGTTCTCCTTGTCGATTCTGTAAAATTCAATGCCCTTTTTTGTCAGTTTCTTTTCCAGGGCCACCCTTATTGATAAATAATAGGTATCGACAAGCTCCTCCTCCAGGGAGAATGAGTCATAGAGCCCAATTTTCCACTTGCTTTTTGGCTTTTTCTTTGGAGCCACCACATAGGCTAACTCCTCCGCGGCTTCAAATACTCTTTTTCTCGTTTCTGGTGAGACATTTAATGTTTCATCGTAATTTAATACGCGTGATACTGTCGTTATTGATACATTAGCCAGCTTGGCTATATCTTTGATTGTGGCCATTCATTTTCTCCTACCCTTAGGCTCTATTTCTTTTTCAGCATGCAGTTATGAGACTTTCTTTAGTTTGTTTTCCTTTAAAAAGTTGAATTTTGTTTCTGATATGATAATCGCACTCAGGATGAGAATGGCTCCCACCAGCATCTTGACTGTCATCACTTCTCCCAGGATGGCGACCGAAAATACCATGCCCCAAAAGGCTTCCGTCGAAAGAATAATCGCTGCCTTTGTTTCACTGACCAGCTTCTGGGCGACCGTTTGCAATAGGTAGGCAATGGTGGTTGAAAAGATTCCGAGGTAAAGCAGGGAAAACACCCCTTCCCTCTCGAAAGAAGGTAAGTCCTCCCCCTTGAAGAGAACAACGGCCATTCCCAGTGCGGCGGCGGTGACCATCTGGATTATCGTTAACAAAACAGGATCCGCCTCTTTTACATATTTTGCCGTATAGAAGATATGAAAAGCAAATCCAAAGGCACAGCCTAAAGTCAGCAAATCGCCAATATTGATCCCCGAGGAAAGTTTCAGCGATAACATTCCCACTCCAACCACGGCCAGAACAGTCCCTGCAAGTTCATACCTATCTATTTTTCTTTTGTACATAGCAAAGGCAATAAATGGAACAATCACTACATTCACTGCCGTTATGAAGGCATTCTTGGAAGGGGTCGTGTACTGGAGCCCTACTGTTTGGAGGGCAAAGGCCAAATAGAGAAACCCACCCAATATCGCCCCTTTCACTAAAATACTTTTATTTATATTTTTTATTTTCTTGCTGAATAGGATTCCCAATATGATGGCCCCGATCATAAATCGCCCTGCTAAAATCTGATAGGGGGTAAAGTGATCCAGGGAAATGGAACTGGCAACAAAGCCGCTTCCCCAAATAATGGCTGTAATGGTTAGGCCTATTGCGGCAAAATATTTTTTCATTTAATCCTCCCTGTACTTATCCTGTAGAAGCAGTAGGAATACACTGGATGTCCATGTAAAGGAGGTATCGACAAGCCCCTTCCCTGTGAACGGGTCAAAGTTCTCCGCCATTCCCCCCGAGAGCGTGACATCAAGAAATTTATCCCTTAGCCGGTTTCCGGTTTCTTCATATCCATAATTTTTTAATGCATCAATAAAAAGGTACATGACAGGTGCCCAGATTGGGCCGAGCCAATAGCCGTCTTCCCGGTAATATTCGCTGCCGGGGCTCTCCGTTGCCAGGCCAAATTCGGTTTCAAACCGGGTTTCGATATCTGAGACTAGCCCAGCCAGGACCTCTTTATCCAACCGATAGCCGATCATGGCAGGCAGCCTGAGAATCAAGCTTGACCGGATCTTTATCTTATCCCCATCCTTTCCGACTCGCCCATAGAAGCCTTCCGCATCTAAAAGTCTCTCCATCAGCAGGCTATATAGGGAGTCGGCCTGTGCTTTGAACCTTTTTTCCTCGTCTTGCTCACCCAGCATCCCCGCAAAGGTGGAAAGGATATCATAGGAGCGGATTAGGAAGCTTGCAAGATCTGGGGCTTCGACAGGCAGCCCGACATGGAATAACGAAGCATTGTCCCATCCCGAGTCATTCCCATGCTTATAGTAAGGGAGCCTCCCCTGGAGTGTTCGATGCCGTTCAAAGTAGTCCATCACTTTTTTGGTAGATTCATAGACCTTCCTCAGCCGCTGTTCTTCCTTGAAATAATCATTTTTCTTCAACAATTTTTCATATGCAAATGCAAAAATCGGCGGCTTGATGCAATTGTACGAAAGGAACTTATCATTTACAAAATCAGGATAGGCGCCTGATTCATCCTGGGTGTCCATGAAGATGTTCAACTGTGCATAGGCAAGTTCCGGGTAGCATTCCCCAAGATTTAAGGCGTTAAAGCAATTGTCCCATGACCAGATATTATACATCCATAATTTCGACATATACATCGCATACTCTTTCAATGCTCCGTCTGGATGAACGACACTCGACCAGGTAATATAGGCGGCCCGCTCCAGGGAAGACTCGTATTCCGGTGCTTCGATTCCCCGGGACATGGAGGAAAACCATTGTTGATATAGCTTCTCAACTTGCCCCTTTCCTTCGCTGAAAGAAGGATAGCTCTTCTTTCGGTATACAGTCCGGTAGCTTTCCATCACGAAATGCCCTTTGCCCAGCCGCATTTCGATAAAATCATTCCCAATGATATTCCAGGGCGCATCGACCGTCCATTCCCCTGTCAGGTTAACGATCATCAGCTTTAGTTCCTTCGGATAAATGTGGTATTCACACATCCCGTCCTCGATTTCCATTAAAGAATCATACTTCCCTTTTGTCGCCCTCAGCCTTAGCTCTGCGTCCCTTACATCAATATGAAGAGTGTCTTCTTCGGCAATGATGATTTCCGCTGCCTTCTCTGCCCGACCTCTTATGTGGAAAGCCAGAGATACCTCGGCAGCATGGATGTCAAACTGTGTTTCGATTCCATTTTCCAGGAGGTCAATCTTGAATAGGTTGGAGGGGGCATCATCGCCGCCATGTACATCTCTTAGAAACACATCTTCTGAATTTTTATCTTTAGAAATACAGAAATACGATCCAAATCGTGAAAAAGGTATCTCCCTAATGTCCAATCTCATTTTTTTCTCCCCGTTCTTTTAACATACTGCGGAACATGTTCAAATAAGCAGGGTTTCCCCTGCCTATCTTACCTGGCTCTGAAAACTTTGCTCTCTTCGACCAAGTTTTCCTTCTGAACCTTCCTTATCTCCATACCAATCTCGAAGTCTTCCACCCTCACTTTATAAGGCGGAAGCTGTTCCTCACCGCAGCTGTTGCTTCCCAGTCCGCTTTGTTTATAATCGACGGTGAGGACATTGTACGGCGACTTTTTTATCCTGCCCCGATGCTTAGCTTCCTCCAGTGCATCACCTTCATAATCGTGGATAGTGAAATCGCGCAATTCTTTAAAATTAATGAGAACCGATTGGTCTTCTTTCGTCAGCGCAAGGAAGGATGTATCACACCTGGAGCCATTTTCCTGAGGATAGACATAATCGGTGTGCATTTCTTCCACTTTCTTTGTGTAAAGCCCTATACTTTGGCTTCTCTTGCTATCCTGGTAATTCTCTGAATCTCCGCGGCCATACCAGGTAACATCACTGTAATCCCGATTAAGATGCATCGTAACCCCTATTCTAGGCAGCATTTCCGGTATGTCTTTCCCCCTGAGCACTTTGCTGCCCTTCAACTGAAGATTCAGCACACCATCAATGGTGAACCTATAATTGTAGATAAGGTCGAATCCCCAAGCCTGGTTGACACTGGATAAATACTTTTTCAATTCGACATCAACGAATCCCTCTTTCAATTGATAATCCAGAGAGATAAACTGCTCTTTGGCAGCTTTTAGGAAATACTTGTTCACCCAGTCGTCCTTCTTGTACATATCATTATCAATCACTGCACGCCAAAGCGTAAGTCCAGGTCCCTTATGGATGATTTCCTCGCCATTCATTTCAAAGGACAGCAGAAGTCCCTCGACCTTCGAAAAAACTGCTTTAAAGGAAGTGTTTTCAAGAACAAGGCGTGTCTGGTCCTCCCTGATGTCCACCTTTGTTCCTGCCTCAGCACGGAGCCCTTCCGCTATTACCGTTTTTTCAACCTTCGTCTCCTCAAGCAGAAAGCTTTCGCTCGTAATGGGATGGCCCTCATCTGCATATAGGGAATTCTCAGGTTCGAGATACTCAAGACGAATCCAGACGTCATCGTATTGCATTACATCTTCCAGCGAGATTGGTAAAGTCAGTTCCCTTTCTTCCCCAGCAGGAATGGCTGGCAAGCTGAGGAACTTCTCCTCGATCCTAGTGCCAAAGGATTCAACGCTGATTTTCAGCTTGATGCCTTCGAGATTTCTGAAATCATACCTGTTCCTTATCCTAACCTGCCGCTTTTCAAGGCTTGGAGCTTCCGTTACAATCGGTTCAATCACCTTTTTGTATTCTATCAGTCCCGGCGATGGTGTCCGTTCGGGGAATACCAGGCCATCAATGCAGAAGTTTCCATTGGTAGGGAAATCGCCATAATCCCCGCCATAGAGATAGCGAATATCTCCGTTTTCATCCACCGACCGGATGCCGTGGTCCGACCATTCCCATATAAATCCGCCCTGCAGTCTCGGATATCTTCTCATCACTTCCTGATATTCGGTCAGCCCTCCAGGTCCGTTCCCCATGGCATGTCCGTATTCACACAGGATATGCGGCTTTTTCCCTTCAGAGTCCTTACCTATTTCCTCAAGGTCCCTTAATCTTGTGTACATCGTCGAATACATATCGCTGTAAGCCGCGTGGCGGTCTCCCTCATAATGGACCAGCCTGTAAGGATCGACTTTTTTGATCGCCTGATACATCGCAGTAAAGTTTCTGCCTGCCCCCGATTCATTGCCCAGGGACCAGATTATGACACTTGGATGGTTTCGGTCCCTTTTCACCATTCTTACCGCCCGGTCGACATATTGCTTCTCCCACCGTTCATTGTCGCTAAGCCAGTCATACTTCCCCGTGTTTTCAAAACCATGGCATTCCAAATCCGCCTCATCGATTACATACAATCCATATTCATCACAAAGATCATAAAACACATCATTATTGGGATAGTGGGCTGTCCTGACAGCATTGATATTGTGCTTTTTCATTAAAATGATGTCCTGGAGCATATCTTCATTTGTGACCGTCCTGCCCGATACGGGATTAAAATCATGGCGGTTTACACCATTAAAGAAAATTCTTTTCCCGTTCAGCCGGATTTCATTATCAGTGATATTGATCGACCTTACCCCGAACCGGACAGGAACGATTTCAACTTCTCCATTCCCAAGCTCATACTCCAGGGCTGCAATATAGAGGTTGGGCTGTTCAGCATTCCACAATAAAGGATTGACCATTTCCCTGTACACCTGAAATTCGCCTTTTCCCACGCTGACCGGGAAGCTATCCACGGTTTTACCATTTTGGAAAAGCCTCACGGTCACATTTGCGACACTCCGGGTCAGAAAGGTTCCACTGATTTTCAGCATAAAATGTTCAAACTGGTCATCAGGCAAGGTTTCGATCGTAACATCGGCAAGCGTATCTTTATGGATCCTGAATAACTCCACGCTTCTGAAAATCCCGGAAAGCCACCACATATCCTGGTCTTCAAGATATGTGCCGTCCGAAAATTGGTATACCCTGACCGTTATTCGGTTTTTACCGTTCCTGACCAAATTGGACAAATCAAACTCCGACGGCATTCTTGCCCCCTTGCTATAGCCTGCATGATGCCCATTGACAAAGAGATCGAAGGCAGAGTCGACACCGTTGAACTTGATAATGACTTTTTCTTCCTTTATTTCATCCAGCATGACGTCCCTAAAATAGATTCCGGTCGGATTCTCATGCGGCACAAATGGCGGATTGATGGGAAAGGGGTACAGGACATCGGTATAGTGCATGTTTCCATAGCCCTTAAGCTGCCAGCAGGAAGGAACCTCAATATCCTCCAGATGCTGTACATTGAAGTCCTTCGCCTCAAAGTTTGGCGGCGAGTATTCTGGCGCCTCCAAATAAAGAAATTTCCAGTTCCCGTCAAGCAAGACATATCCTTTGCTCTGCTCCTTTTTCAAGGCAAGAGCCTGATCATACTCGCTGTATCTGTAGAAATCGGCGTGGGCCGGCAGTCTGTTCATGGCGATAAGATCGACGTCTTCCCACCTTTTCATTTCTCGTTGCATGTAATTCCCTCCGAACTTTTACTTGATGGATCCGCTTAAACCTTCAACGATATACTTTTGTGCAAAGAAAAAGACAATTACGGGCGGGATCACCATGACAAGCGTCATAGCCATAATCGGTATAATCTGCAGCTCGTGGAGCCCCTGGAAAGAGGCCAAACCCAGAGCCATTGTATATTTGGACTGGTCACTCAAATAAATGAGCGGACCGAGGTAATCATTCCAAACCAATATGATATTCAGCACCGCAACAAGGGTTAACGGCCCTTTCATAATCGGAAGGAAGATTTTATAGAAGATCTGAAACTCATTTGCACCATCTATTCTTGCTGCATTTTCCAGGTCCTTAGGGATGTTCATTAAAAACTGCCGCAGCAAAAAGATGTTGTAGGCTGAACCAAAGAACGCCGGAACGATGAGAGGCTTTAACGTATTAATCCAGCCAAACATATTGAACTCCATATAAAGTGGAATCATTGTCACGTCCCACGGAATCATCATCGTCGACAACAACAGGATAAAGAGAATATTCTTGAACTTAAAATCATATCTTGCAAAGCCATAGGCAACGAGGGAACAGGATATAAGCTGGCCAATCGTTGTCATCACTGTTACAATGACCGAGTTCTTGAAATAGACTCCAAAGGGCTGACTGTTCCATGCTTCGATAAAATTGCTGAACAGCGCGGCATCCGGAATGAACTTGGGCGGGTAGCTGAATACTTCCTGCTGTGTCTTAAGTGCTGTAATCAAGGCCCATAAAAAAGGAAACAGAAAGTAGAGTGAAAAAAGGACAAGCAGGGTGTAAACAATAATTTTATGCTTTCTGGTTATCTTCATTTTATTTCCTCCCTCCTTTTTTTCCCTTTTTCACCTCAGTCTCATAAAACACCCACGTAGAGGAAGTCTTAAAAATTAAGAGTGTCAATAGCAGGATAATGAGGAACATAAACCACGCATTAGCACTTGCATAACCTAGTTCGTGGTGTTTAAAAGCATTGTTATAGACAAACAACCCATAAAAATAGGTCGATTTCAATGGCCCTCCGCCTGTAAGGAGCAGGACCAGCGTCAATTGCTGCAACGCTGCAATAACTGATGTAATCACGTTAAACAGGATGGTAGGTGTAATGGAAGGTATGGTCACGCTGATGAACTGCCTGATTGGACCGGCCCCGTCGATGGAAGCTGCCTCATATAATTCATTGGGAATCCCTTTAATGTCTGTATAGAAAATCAGCATCATCGTTCCCACTCCCCATGCACTGGCAATGACGATCGTAACAACGGCCCACTTTGGATCAATCAGCCAGCGCGGTCCCTCCATGCCAAGCAAGGAAAGCAAATAGTTTAAAACCCCATACTCCGAGTTGAAAATCCAGCCCCATATAATGGATACCGCTACACCCGAGACGACAGCAGGGAGATAGAAGATTGTCCTGAATATCTCCATTCCTTTAATTGGCTGCGTAATCAGAAGGGCCAGCAATAAGGCAATAAACAGATTTAGCGGGACAAATATCAATGCGAATTTAAGAGTAATAAGGAGTGAATTATAGAACTGGGGATCTCCAGTGAACATCTTGGCAAAGTTCCCTATCCCCACAAATTCGGCATCCCCAGTGATGGGCCAATCAAAAAAACTCATGACCAACGAAAAAGCTAAAGGGCCAAGTGTAAACACTAAATACCCAATAATCCAAGGTAAAATAAATAAATATGGCACTCTTTTACGGACCAGTGTGAAACCTGTATGTTTGTTTTTTTTAGTAAACATAATTTCCCTCTTGAGTTGGTTTGACCTATTGAATAAAAAGCCTCTGCCTTTTACCCAGGCCTGCTTAGTCCTGGATAAAGGGGATGGATCCTGAATGCATAGTACCATCCCCGTGTGCATCATTGCCCCTACTTGACTACATCATTAATCACTTTCTTCGGCTCCATAAGTGTGCTTGGGTTGAATATCTGTTCGAACACGAGGCTTAAATCCTCGGACAGGTTGCTCCAGTCATCGATTATAAAGGATGTAGGCGTATACCCTTCACTTTGTTCAAGCATGGAGTAAAACACCTTCTTTACAGGGTCCTCTGTTAACTTCTCTTCTTCAACTACATTCTTCAGCACTGGCAGTTCAAAAGACATTCTCTCCTTGTTTGCCTGCTCACCAGTCCAGAACTCCATGAACCTGAAAGCTTCTTCCTTATGTTTGGAATCCTTGGACATGGCAATCCCCGACGAACTGACAATGCTTGCACTTTCGTTATTTCCAAACGCCGGGATTTCGACTACCCCATAATTAATGCCGGCTTCTTCGAACGCGGAAAGATACCAGGCACCGTTAATGAACATGCCGACCCTTCCTGATTTCATCTCTGTATCTCCCCAGCCTTCCGTCGTAATCGCTATGCCTTCTTTCAGCATGGACTGGAACATTTCAAATGTCTGAATCGATTCAGGGGAATTCAGGTTTCCTTCAAGTTTTCCTTCACCATCAACATAGGAAGCGCCATTGCCCCATAAAAACATTTCAAAATCATATGGATCCGGCTGCCCTGGGAAGGCAAACCCTGTAATTTTCTTATCCTTATCCGTCAGCTTTTCCGCTGTTTCCTGAAAGTCTTCCCATGTCCACCCAGATTCCGGATATTCAAGCCCTTTTTCATCAAATAGGTCTTTATTATAGTAAACAACGTGGGTCGTGTATCCCACAGGGAGCCCTAGGATTTCTTCTCCTACAGAATTATAGTTCCATAACGTTTCATAAAAGTTTTCCTTATATTCTTCTCCCTTGTCCTTGATATAGGAATCAAGTGGCTCAAGCGCATTTTGATACTGCGGATAATTCCACATGTACATCACGTCTGGAGCATCTTTGGCACCCATACCCGCCGTTATTTTCGTGTCATACTCGCTTCCATAAGCTTCTAAAACTACTTTTATATCTTTATTTTCAGCATTGAATTGATCAATCAGCTTTTGCTGCAATTTAACATCATCACCAACATCCCAAGTCGCAAACCTTAAAGTCACCTTGCCGTCTTCCGTCTTTGTCGCATTCGAACCGGTAGAACTGCAGGCCGAGACTATCAGTGATGCGGCAACCAATAACACAACAAAAAAATGCATTTTGGATAATTTCATATTATCCCTCCTAGTAGTTTATAAGATTATTATAAGGTGGTTTTAGTAAAAGTAAAGGCTTTCATTAAAATTTTTACTAAAACACCAGGCTGTCTTCCTCTATGTAAAAAAAACAAGAAAAAAACGCCGCGATTTTCGCGGCGTTACTTCTCAGACATAATTACTTGTTTAGTGCTGGCACGTCTTTCCTGACGACATCGAACAATCCGGCTCCGATGATGTCGAGGGCGGATTTCATTCTTTCAGGTGAGACATTGTCTTCGATTGTGTCCTGCGGTGTATGGTAGACTTTCTCGATATGGTAGACTAGCGGATTCCAGCTGTCGACTCCCATCCAGATGAACAAGGCGGCTGGGATGCCGGCCTGATGGAATGGAACATGGTCGCTTGAACCGAATGTGCCTGGAAGGATATCGGAATTTCCAAGTCGGGCTCCGGCAGCCACTGTCGAGTCAGTGATAACATTTCTGCTGCCATCCGGCGTCATCGCATACAGGTTCTTCGCTGGTTCATAGCTTGTGGCAACCATGTCCGGAACGAAGACCGCTTCAATATTGTCGCGCTGTTTTTGATCTAATTGATTCACATAATGTCTCGCACCAAGCAGGCCGCGCTCTTCGGAACCAAAGGCGATGAATTTCAGCTCTTTATCGGTGTTATAGCCTTTATACACACGTGCAAGCTCCAGCATCAGACCCACTCCGGAAGCATTGTCATTCCCGCCAGGCGCGCCAACGACGCTGTCATGGTGGGCTCCGAGAATAACTTCCTTTGTATCTGCTGTTTTCACCTTAGGAGCTTTAGTGGCAATGACGTTAACAGATTGCAGATTGCTGAAATGCTCTGCTGTCAGGCTGATTTCAACCGGCCCTTCCGCCAGCTTCTCTCTCAGCCATTCCCCCTGGATAAACGCCGCTCCAAAGACCGGGATGTCAACATTAGTAGTCAAGCTTGGATTGAATGTCTGACCGTAGTTTCCGCGGCTTCCGACAAGGCTTTGCAGGATGACACCTGCCGCACCGGATTTAACTGCATTGTCAACTTGTGTACGGTATCCAGCTGTAGTCGAGGCTCTTGGCATCACAACAATCTTTCCTGCGGTATCAGCCGGGAAATCAGAAAGACTGCCTCCACCTTCTACAAAGATCACTTCTCCAGTGACTGCTTCCTTGCTCACCTTTCCATTCGGAGAAGCGGCCATCTGCCATTTCGTTCCATCGGCAAGAGCAACTTGTGCTATGTACTGGTCGGCAACCGGGAAGTATTGATATTCTACGTCATAGCCATAGCCCTTCAGGACGTTGGCAATGTACTCAGCGGACTCATGCTCCGCTTGAAGCCCCCCAGGTCGAGGGCCAATTTCTTCTGACAGATAGCGCACATGCTCGATTGCCCGTGCAGAGTCAACCCTGGCCACCACTTTCTGATCCTGTGAATAAGCCGATTTGCCGCTGCTTCCGTCAGCAGCCGCAATCCCGACTGGACCGAAGGCCATTGATAAGGCTAAAAGTGAAGCTGCTACCTTTATCCCCATTTTTCGTAAAACCATGCTTTTCCCTCCCATTAGTTGGCTTGCTGGAAACTAGCAACCCCCAGATTCTTACATCCATATCGTAGTTCACAAGAATGAGAGGGTACAAGCTACTAAGTTACCAATTTTCTAAATATTATAAATTGAAATCTAGGGCTTCTTTACCTCTACAGTCTTTTTTAAAAATAAAGGAACCAACCTCCCTTCCCCTCCGTCTAACGTTTGAGAAAAAAGGGGTGAGAGAAATGTCCGTAAGGGATACGGAAACAGCCGGGCTCCCTGTCTTTGTGACAAAGGATGATGTTTTAACCTGGCTGATGGAGGAATACGGCGACATGGTGGTCAGGCTGGCCTTTACATATGTGAAGCAGACACAGCTGGCGGAGGATATTTCACAGGAGGTGTTCATCAGCTGTTACCACCATTTGGATGAGTTTCAGAATAAATCCTCCTATAAAACATGGATTTACCGAATTACCGTGAACAAATGCAAAGACATGCTGCGCAGCTGGTCGTACAAAAACATTGCCTATAAGGATAAGCTTTTGTCGCTTTTTCAAAGCGGCTCCAAATCGGCCGAAGACCAAATGCTTGCAGACGAAGATCGGGAGGAAATCTTTGAGCAGGTTTTGCGCCTGCCCGTTAAACTAAGGGAAGTAATCATCCTATTTTATTATGAAGAACTGTCGATCCTGGAAATTTCGCAAATGCTGAACCTGAACAGCAGCACGGTAAAAACAAGGCTTCACCGCGGAAGAACAGCCTTGCAAACGAAAATGGAGGGAGCTGGTATTCATGGATCCGTTTAAGTACCCAAAGGGCCATCCCGAATTAAAGCAGCTGCATTTTGATGAAAAGAACAAGCAAAGAGTTTGGACTGCCGTGAAAACAGAGGATCTTCCGATAAGAAAAGCAAAAAACAAATTGGCGATTTCCGGAATAGCCGCAGCGGCCTTGCTTGCCTTGCTCATTGGCACCGCCAATTTTACACCGGCCATGGTTAAGGTTGCCGCCAAGATTCCTTATTTCAGCGTGTTTATCAAGCAGGAAGAATATAAAATGGCGCTGAACTCCGTTGTTTTTGATGTGCTTAACGGAAAGCCGTATGACCTTCGAAACCTGAAAGTGTCTGTCCCCAAAAAGGAAATAACGATATGGTTCGGAGGCACAAAAGCGGAAGTCAAGGCGATTGAGGAAGAAATCGTGCCCGCCATCGATACTTCCCTAAAGGAAAACAACTTCGGCTCCTACAAAATTGAGGTTATCAGGGACAAAGTCGTCTACGACCCGGTTCATGAAGGGACCCCTGAGGAGGAGAAGTACACCGAAGACAGTATGGCATTGAGAAAAAGCATTAATGAACAGCTTGAAAGACACAACTATGAACTTGCCTTTCCCGTCGAGGCAAGAATCAACTCATTTGAAAAGTACATCTATGTCGCCATCCCAAAAACCGAAACGAGGCTGGAGGAGCTGGAAGAGCTTCTGCATTCGACGGCCGCCCCATACGGCAGCGACTTTAAGCTAGACATCCGCAAAATCGACATGGCCGCCCGCGAACAGGAAATTCGCTGGGATGAGAGGGGAATTATGAGCATCTTGGCAGGCGGACTTATGGAAAACAAAGAGTTCAAAGTAAAAGGCTTTTCGTATTCCTTCCACCCCCTGCCACTGCAGATTAAAATTAAGACATCGGTAAAATCGACCGACCCCCAAGCCAGGGAAATTGCCGACAGAATAGAGGAAGAAATCGCCACCTTCATTCAAACCGATGAAGTCACCAAAAATGTCCGTAGCGACCCATACGAAGTAATCATCCTCGGCAAAGACAAAAAACAAATCAATTGAAGCAGGGGTTTCCTGCCTCATGGAAAAAAGGGCAAGGGCGTGAATCCCTTGTCCTTTTGCTAAACATCCATCTCCCAGCGTTCCTGCTCGGTTTTCTTCAGCTGCTTTTCTGTTTCTTCGGGATAAACCGTGCGGAATTTGTGGGAATCAGCGGGAATGATTTCAATCATTTTTTCAACCATACTCTCCGGGTCGAACTGGTTCTTCAGCCCCTCCTGCTGTTTGAGAATATCCTCTTTTTTCGTGAAGTTCTTTTCATCATCAAACCATTTCCAGATTTCCTCGCCGCTACGATCATTGAATCCCGTGTCAAAAGCACCCGGGTTGATGGTCGCCACCTTGACTCCAAAACTCTCAAGTTCCGATTTCATCGTTAGCGCAATCCCTTCTATCGCATGCTTGGTCGCTGTATACGGGCCGACATACGGTGTGGCCGAGATTCCTGCCATGGAGCTCATGAACACAATTTTGCCGTTCCCTTTTTTCACCAGCTTGCTGGCGGCAAGCTGCACCGTTTCAAGGGTGGCGAACACATTCACTTCAAACAGGGCGCGGACGCGGTCCATCGGAACCTCTGCGAGCGGCCCGCCTTCATTGATCGCCGCATTGGCGACAAACACGTCAAAATCATAGTCCGCGATTTGCACCCGGTCCCTTTCATTGGTGATATCGAGCTTGAACACTTCAAGATCAAGCCCCTCCTCCCGCGCTTCCCTTAGGAGAGCGGTTTTCTGAGGCGTAATTTCCGTTGTGGCAATCACCCTGTAGCCTTTCCTGGCAAGCCCGAGCGCTGCCCCTTTGCCAAGCCCGCTCCCTCCGCCTGTTATAAAAATTGTTTTGCTCACACTAATCCCTCCTGACTCTTATCTCCTTCCCTTTTTACATGCTGGTCACTCCCCGAAATCCTCCATTATTCCCCGGAAAATATCGTCTTTCGACAGCAAAGGGTGTGACAGGCACGCCACATTCCCCTACAATAAGACATATACATAATTTCCATTATTCGGAATACCTTTCGTTTAATAAGAGGAGGGGGAAGACATCAATAAAATATACTTGTTAACTGGAATCGCCGTTACGGTTCTTTTGCTGGCTTTTTCAGTCAGCTACTTCCTGATGCGGGATAGCGATGCCTACAAATATCATACAGGTCTCGGGAGCAGGCTAGCATTGTCGGCTGACGATCAAGCCCTGGCCTTTTCCTATTATAAAAATGGCAGCGAAGCGATTTATAGTGCCGATATGGATACAATGAAAAGTGAGCAAATCACGTTTCCAAAGGAAGACCGCCACCGGCACCCTGCGTATTCAAGGGATGGCCGGAAGATTCTGTACGTTTCGGAGAACAAAGAGAGGATTCAGTCCCTCTTTGTGGCCAATAAGAACGGCAGCGCCCCAAAGATGCTGTCCGGTGATAGTCTACATGTAGCGGACGCGCTCTTTTCCGCGGACGGACAGAAGGTGTTCTTTGCTGCAATTGAAGGCGAAGAGTTTCTAAAAGCGGAAGGTGAAACAAAGGAAGGCCTTGATTTGTATTCGGTCGGCATTGATGGCCATGACCTGGAACAGCTGACAGACTCTGACCATTTTACGATGGAGAGCCTGGCTCTCTCCAGGGACGGCAGAGAAATCTACTTCAAGGATTTTACTGATGTATATGTCTACAATATAGAAGAAGGACGCAAACGAGGTTCTGAGCTAACATCACAGATGCCCGCTGAACCTTTTTATCTGACCTTTTCGCTGGATGGAGACAAGGCTGCCTACACAGCGGTATCGCCGGAATCGGAGAATTCCTCGCTGTTTGAGTATGAGCTGTATGTTCGGAATCTTAGAAATGGCGAGTCCACCCGGCTGACCGATTTGAAAAGTTCTGTTGTCTCGCCCGTCTTTTACCATAATGAAGACAAGATTGTCTTTCTTCATGATCGAAACTGGCCGGCGAGCCCGGAGGAGTACCGGGTTCATACTGTGGCCCTAGACGGCGGCGATGTAGAGGAGCTTTCATTGGTTCTTCCCAAGGCAGATAGTTCAAACAGTCCGATGAAATTTCTCGACGCAGCGGTAAACGGCGTGACCATCGGAGGGCTCTATACCCTGCTGCTGGTGCTGGCCATTTTGTACTTCCGGCCAGCGAAAACGTTCAGGCCTGTTCTGATCAGTCTGGCTTTGGGGATTCTCGGCATTATTGCAAGCTTTATCGTCGCAGCCACCGGCGACCCATGGGGCGGGATTGCTGTAGGCATGATTTCCGCCTATATCCTTGGATGTACGGCAATCGCCTTCCTCTTTGCCCTAACACTGAAGATGCTTGTAAAATAAGCGGGCGGCGACACTTCGGCTGTCCCCGCTCTTATTATTTCAGGAACATATCCGTTTTGTCTCTTAATCAAACGATTGATTAAATTGGTCCGATTGCGATGGCCTGCAAACCGTCTCCTTCAGGGTAAAATCGGCGCCAAGACGTCCAAATTGTTTTTTACCTATAATAATAGAAAAGCAGACTCCGCAAATGAATGTCATAAACAAAAGCAGCCTGCTCAGGCTGCTTTTGTTGAATTGATGCACGAGAACCTTCATTGTGCTTTACACTTTAATGAGGCACGAGAACCGTCCCCCTGCTCTATTCCACGGTAAAATGTGTTGTGGTTTTGTATTTTGGGCCGTCTTGCGGGGTCATCCACGCTGACAGGAGGTACTGGCCTTTTTCGAGGTTGAGGTCGGTGAGGTCGATTTCGTAGGTGAGTGACTCTCCTTGCTTGATGGTCTCGGTGCCCAGTACCTGCAAAAAGCTGGCTACGCTTGAGAAAAGGAACAGCTCCTTTCCGTCTTTGGTCGATACCGAATAATCGAATCGCTGGGAACTGGTGAATTCAAGCGTCACTTCCTTTTCTGTCTGGTTCTTCACTTCATATTCAAACAAAAATGTGTCTTGCTCGGTCAAGCTGGCCTCTATTTCACCTGCCACGATTCCCCCACTCCCCTTGCCGCTCGTTTCCTCAGCCGGCTCATTGGCCGGCACCTTGCCGCGTGTTCCGCAACCAACAAGCAAAATTCCCAACAGGAACAGCATCCATGCTTTTTTCATTGTCCCGCCTCATTCCAAGTAAATTCACTTCTTATTATATATGTCGTGCGGGAAGTTTAAACGTTACAGGGGGACGGTTCTCATGCCTCAAAATGGTTTTGGGGCAGCAGCCTGACAAGAAAAGCCATCTGAATTTAGCTCAGATGGCTTTATTCCTGATTTATTTTACCCGCGGGAAACCGAATCCTGAAGCATAGTCGTCGCCTGTTGCGGCTCCTGTGCCTCCTTTGATGTCATAAAGCTTGGAGCGGTTTTGCAGATCGCTTCTAAGCTGTGTATGGCTCATTGAAGGGTTGGAGGCCCAAATCTTGGCGGCGAGTCCGGAAACATGCGGCGTAGCCATGGACGTTCCGCTGATTGTATTGTAGGATCCATCAAACCATGTGGATTCAATCGCACGGCCAGGGGCGGAAACTTCGACATCCCGTTCCTGGATCACATAGTCTCCAGCTGTGGCAGGGTTCCCCCTGGAAGAGAAGTCGGCCACTCGGTATGTTCCGTTTTGCTGCACATTCTCAAGGGCGGCGACGGCCACGGCATTTGTCAGGGCTCCCGGATAGCCGATCGTGTTCGCGTTCGGACCGCTGTTTCCGGCTGCTGCCACAACAAGAACTTCCTTGCTGTAGGCGTAGTCAACCGCATTCGCGATGAGGGAATTCTTTGTACTGGAGCCAAGCGACATGGAAACAATCACTTTGGAGCCGGTTCTGCCTGCTTCATTGGCTGCATGCTCAATGGCGCCGGCGATATCATCCGAATAGCCTGAGCCCCTGTCATTCAAAACCTTGTAAGCCCAAAGGTCTGCCTGGGGAGCGACTCCGTATAGTCCAAGTCCGTCACTTCCGCCATGTGCCAGGACCGTCCCCGCCACATGGGTGCCGTGTCCGTTCTTGTCATCGCAGGAGCCATTGACCAAAGGCGAATTTCGCTGCGTGAAGTCTTTGCACTGTTCCGCACTGCCGGCCAAATCCCTGTGATTGATATGGACGCCTGTATCCAGGACTGCTACTTTTACATTGTCACCGCCGGAAGGAGTTTGGATGGCGCTGTCATTATAGATGGCTTCGATTCCCCAAGGAGTCTGGTCGCTAGGAAGCGATGCAGCTCCCGCGCCTGGTTTTGCTGTTGCCTCAACCGGTGTTTCCAGGGTAACCTCCGGGACTTCTTCGATTTTAAGATTTTTATTTTTTAATAAGGCCTGGTATTGCTTTCCGTTTACTGTGGTTGTGAAGCCATCGCTGCCAAAGTCCCAGCGCACCCCGTAATCCTGTTTGGCTTGTGATTTGGCGGAACTTGGACCCTGTATCCATACCCGGTACGTTTCCTTGGCATCTGCTCCCTGTCCGAAAGCCCCCGATGCAAAAACTGATAACCCCATTGTCAGACTAAGTGCAGCAGCTCCAAGCAGTCGTTTTTTCTTCATTCAATCGCCCCTCTCAACCATTTAACATCAGCTTTTGTTTGCTGTGTTTTTATCGTAATGTAAATATTCTAAACATTACAATCAATAACCTGCGTAGGCATGTTGGGAAATTTTTCAATAGGGAAATAGGGGAAATACCGCAACCAGGGGGAAATTTTAGGCAAAAACACCTTAATAGCGGCCCTTTTCGCTTTATTTTTATAAAAAGCAAGCTTGGTATTTTCCCAACTTCAACTTTTATAATTGTGTTTGAAATCTTGCTAGATTGTAAATAAACTGGATATTACAGCCAGACGAATGCTGTACATACCAAAATTGAGAGGAGAAACCAAATGAAAAAGAGAACAAAGCTTGGATCTGCCTTTGCTGCACTTTCCCTGGGCCTTTCCTTGTTTGCGGCCGGTGCCGGCGCACAGGCACCGGAAACAAACCAGTCCCTCCGTGTTGTGATTAAAGGGCCAAACGCGGAGATGGCGGATGCAAAGAGGAATTTTGGGGTCCGCTGGGATTTTGGCAGTGAAGGATTTACAACCAATGTGAGTGAAAAGCAGTACCAGGCATTATTGAAGAATAAAAATCTTAAGATTGATAGAGTACCTGAAGTAGAGCTGGACAGCAGGGAGAATCCAGCCAAGCAGGATGCCAGTGCAACAGCCATCTCTTCCCTGCCGAGCGACAGGACGCCTTGGGGCATCGAGGCGATTTATAATGATGCCGGCATTACTGCGACATCCGGGGGCTCGGGAATCAAAATTGCGGTCCTGGACACTGGCGTTTATACCAATCACTATGACCTGAGAGGCCAGGGCGAGCAGTGCAAAGACTTCACGCAATCTTCTTCCCCGCTTGTGAACGGATCGTGTACGGACCGAAACGGCCATGGCACGCATGTTGCCGGCTCTGCGCTGGCACACGGGGCGTCTGATGGGCTGGGAGTTTACGGAGTCGCGCCTCAGGCCAAGCTTTGGGCTTATAAAGTATTGACCGACAGCGGTTCCGGCTATTCCGATGATATTGCCGGCGCGATCCGCCATGCAGCGGACGAAGCCGTTCGAACAGGTTCGAAGGTTGTCATTAACATGTCTCTCGGTTCAAGCGGCAAGGATTCAATGATCGCCAGCGCCGTTGACTACGCTTATAATCGGGGAACCCTTGTAGTGGCGGCAGCCGGCAACAGCGGATATGCAGACAATACAATTGGATACCCGGGCGCATTGACAAAAGCGGTCGCCGTGGCGGCGCTTGAAAACGTCCAGCAGAATGGCACCTACAGGGTAGCGAATTTCTCATCAAGAGGAAATTCCGCAACCGATAATGACTACATCATCCACGAGCGCGATGTTGAAATCTCGGCACCAGGAAGCAGCATCCTCTCCACCTGGTATGACGGAAACTACAATACCATCTCAGGAACGTCCATGGCGACTCCGCACGTAGCCGGCCTTGCCGCAAAGCTCTGGTCGTCCAACTCCTCCTGGAGCAACGCCCAGCTGCGCTCCGAGCTGCAGCGCAGGGCCAAACTCTATGACATCAATGGCGGATATGGCGCCGCAACAGGCGACGACCACGCCTCCGGATTTGGATTTGCAAGAGTGAGATAATGTGAGGCATGGGGACGGTTCTCGTGCATCATCAACGGCAGCAAGGAATCTCCCTGAATGCAGAAAACAAAAAAAGCTGGAAGCGAGCATGCTTCCGGCTTTCTTGTGTTCAAAATATATTTGTTATTTCGCTGCCTGGACCCTAAAGGAGGCTTTCCGGACCAATCCGTAATAGGACAGGAAAGCAAGCAGGCTTGCTGAGAATATCACGACCCCCATCGGGATGGCATTATATTCACCAGCGATGCCAACAAGCGGAGCCGTTAAAGACCCTAGTACAAACGGGAGAAGGCCTAAGAGGGCTGAGGCGCTTCCGGCGATATGCCCCTGTGTTTCCATCGCAAGCGAAAACGACGTTGTCGCAATTATTCCGATGGATGCCACTAAAAAGAAAATCGGAATGGCGACGGCAAGGAGCGGTGCTTTCAGCAAAAGCGCTAGGAGCAAAAGAGAGCCTGACAGATTGGAAATAACCAACCCTGCCTTCAGGAAGGTACGCTCCGGTATTATGCCTGCATATCGTCCTACCACCTGGCTGCCAATAATTAAAGCAATTCCATTCACTCCAAATAACAGGCTGAATTCCTGCGGAGATACTTTGTAAATATTTTGGTAGACGAAAGGAATTCCAGACACGTAGGCGAAAATGCCTGCGATAATAAACCCCTGGGTAAGAGCGTAGCCCGTAAATTGCCGGTCTTTTAAAAGAGACCCGAAATTTTTCACTACCTGGAAGAAGTCACTAGGGACCCGGCTTTCTTCAGGCAGGGTTTCTTCGAGTTTGCTGGTAACAATTAAAAATAAGATCAAACCAATTCCAGCCAATACAATGAACACACTCGTCCAATTGGCAAAGGCAAGGACAGCGCCGCCGGCAATCGGGGCTACAATCGGACCGAGGTTGCCCACAAGCATCAGCAGCGCGAAAAACTTGGTCAATTCCCTCCCGCTGTAAACATCGCGAACGACCGCCCTCGAAATAACAAGGCCGCCAGCGGCTGAAAACCCCTGTATAAAACGCGCGGCTATAAAAACATAGATATTGGGGGATAGCGCGCAAGCCAGGGACGCGATTAAATAGGCGATAAGAAAAATGAGCAATGGCTTTCGCCGGCCAAGTACATCGCTCATTGGCCCGATGACCAGCTGTCCAAGACCAAGACCCAAAAGGCATGTCGTCAAGCTGATTTGCACCAGGGACGCATTCGTCCCGTAATCTTCCACAATCGTTGGGAATGACGGTAAATACATATCTATTGTGAAAGGCCCCAAAAGCCCAAGTGAACCTAGCAATACAGCAAGCTGTAATCTTTTCGTACCTGTTAGTTTATTCACATGCCCTTCCGCCTCTCTAGTAATATACCTTCCTATTATACATAAGTTGTCAAGCATGGGAACGGTTCTTATGGATCGGTTCCGGCTCCAGCCTCTCGATCAAACGGTGTATATGTAACCACTGGCCGTGTCTAGGGTTACATAATGTTGTCACAACTTGGTCATCAGTGTTTCGATAAACGATGTAATTGATTGATTTCCTGCGTTTTATGATGCATAACCCGCCAGGATTGAAGAATAAATCGTGTTGCGTGATGCATAAACAGTAACAAAGTGGCAACATAGTGCATCCGTGTCACAACCTGGACACAGGTTTTTCAAATAACAGGAATAATTGATGCAATCCCCGAAATAATTGATGCAATAACCTCATTAATCGATGCAATCACGGCAATAATTGATGCAATCAACCGCTTTTGCTGGAGGCACACACTCTTTTTACTGTATGCACTCACGGTTTTTTCAAACCAATAATCAAAAAGCAGCCTGGCCAAGGGTTTCCACCCCCGGTTCAGGCTGCTCTTTTCTTACTTTTTCTCCAAAACCGCTATAAATTCCCTCATATAATCAGGCAAATCAGGCGGGCGTCGGCTGGAAACGAGGTGGCCGTCGGTGACAACTGGTTCGTCAACCCATACCGAGCCTGCATTTTCCATGTCATCCTTGATTCCAGGAGTACTTGTTACTTTTTTACCCTGAAGAATCTTCGCCGAGATCAGCACCCAGCCGGCATGGCAGATTTGGCCGATTGGCTTCTGAGCTGCATCCATTTCTTGCAGAAGCGAAAGCACTTCCGGGAAGCGGCGGATTTTATCGGGTGCCCAGCCTCCTGGAACGAGGATGGCATCATAGTCCTCCGCCTTGATGTCGCCGTAGGCAAAATCGGATTCTGCCGGCACGCCGTACTTTCCGATATAGGTTTCATTCGCTTTTTCTCCGGCAAGCTCGACAACCGCTCCTTCTTCCCGGAGCCTGTGGATTGGATACCATAGTTCCAGGTCCTCAAATTCATGATGAACGAGACTGATGATTTTCTTTCCTTTTAATCGCAAGTCGCCATCTCCTTTCTATACCCTTTCTATTTAACCAGAAAAGAAGGAATTAAGCGAAACTAACGCTGCCTGCCGCGGCTGTCTCCCTTGTCCCCTCGTGCAGGACAGAGGTTCCGTCTTCCACAACGAAGGACGCGCGCTTGCTGATTGGTGCTCCCGGCCTGGATACATATGGAACCACCATGTAATCCGTTTGCCATGCGTCCTGGGTCAGGGTGCAGCGAACATAGCCCCGGTGGTTGTTAAAGAACTTGATATGCGGGTTTTCCGCCAAGATTTGTGGGGTGTTGCTGTTCACATCGGACCCATCCCCATTGGACGTAATCGAGGTTCCGACAAACTCGACGGCCACATTCTTTGAATTCGGGTCATCAAAGTCCGCTTTTACTTCATTTGCCCAGTTGGTATGTACATCACCAGTGAGAACCACGGTATTCTGGATGTTTTGAGCTGCCAGGAAATCCAGAATCCGCTGGCGGGCGCCAGGGTATCCGTCCCACGCATCCATACTGACATACAGCTCCCCTGGATCAAAATCATAATCACGGCGGGCAAAGAACACCTGCTGGGCCAGCACCTTCCATTTTGCCTGTGACGCAGCCAGGCCGCTCAATAGCCATTGCTCCTGCTGTTCACCGAGAAGTGTGCGGCTTGGGTTGTCCGATTCCGGAGTCGGTACCTTCCACCCATCCCCATTCGCCTGGTCATCCCGGTACTGGCGCGTATCCAGCACATTAAAATCGACCAGATTGCCAAAGGAAAGGCGGCGGTAAAGCTGGATGTCGCTGCCGTTTACCACGGATGTGCGGCGAAGCGGCATATGTTCGTAATAGGCCTGGTAGGCAACCGCTCTGCGGGCCATAAACTCCTTTTTCGGCTGCTTCGGAGGGTCTTGCGGAATGTCTCCCGCGTAGTTATTATCCACCTCATGGTCATCAAACGTGACAATCCACGGAAAATTTGCATGAGCGGCCTGCAAATCGCTGTCAAGCTTATACAATGCATATCGATTGCGGTATTCTTCAAGACTATAAATTTCCGGATAAACCTGGTCCATCGGACGGATGGAAGAGTCATGTTTTCCTTCGTATATGTAATCTCCCAAATGGACGACCAAATCGAGATCTTCCTTGGCCATATGCTGATAGGCCGTGTAAAAACCAACTGGCCAGTTTTGGCACGAGGCGAACGCGAATTTCAGCTCATCCACCTGGCTGTTAAAAGCAGGCGCTGTCTTCGTCCGGCCTGTTGGACTGAAATCACTTTGCGATTTAAAACGGTAATAATACCAGGTAGCAGGCTGCAGGCCATCAACTTCAACATGGACAGAATGGCCAAACTGCGGTTTCGAAAGCTCGGTGCCTCTTTTTACAACTTTGGAGAAATTCTCGTCAATGGCCACTTCCCACTGAACAGGAAATGGATTGTTCGGCATTCCTCCGCCATTCAATGGATCCGGGGCAAGTCTTGTCCATAAAACCACCCCGTCCGGCAGCGGGTCGCCTGAAGCGATTCCCAATGTAAATGGATAATCAATATTGTTGGATTGGCTTTGCGAAGTTTCGGCCGCAGCATTCATAGCAAATGAAGGAATGAGCGTAGCTCCCAGGGCCATTCCCACTCCTATTCCCGATTTCTTTAAAAACCCCCTGCGATTCAGCTTGTCTGAAGAAAGATCCATTTTTTTCACTTTTATCCCTCCCTAGTGATTTCGTTTCCATCATAAGGAAGGGATGTTTAATTCAAGATGTGTTTATGTAAAAAAATAGTAAACACTTCTAAAACAGGGGATTAGTCCTGGTTTTTTCTAAATGAAGGAGCATTTTCAGCTCTGGCCGCGGGACTTTGGAAGCGCAGCAAGGATGATACAGCGTGCTGGTGACCAAGACACCAGCCGGCACTTTTGGAAGATAAGAAAAAAGGCACATATCTCCTGAAGCTCTTTGTTAAGAATCTTTTAAGGTTCATAACGCCAAAATACATAAAAAAACCGAAACAACAAAGAATGAACAGTAAATAGGTTTCACGGAGGTTACGAGCATGAGAAAGTTTTTAATACTGGCCATCATACACATTCTAGCGGGTTATTTCACGATGGCGGGTTTCCCGGCGCAAGCAAAGGAAAAGAGGGAGAGCTACCTTCCCGACACTAGCTTGACGTATGTCTACAAGCACAAAGATGGTACGACTGAAACCTTCACCTTTGACCAGATGCATGAGGGATGGCAGGAGTGGACCGTTACCGATTCAAAGGGTACGAGGAGGATTGCCTTCATGGAGAACGAGGAGTTTCTGATGCATGCGCCGCCGGAGTCTTCGGCCATCATGGATCTGCAATTTCCGGTTAAAACCGGGCAGTTCTGGGACCGCAACACAGGGCAGGAAAATGACATCAGCAGCATCACCGGCGTGAACATGCCCATCAAGACTCCTGCCGGCCTGTTCAAAAAAGCCGTCGAAGTCACCGAGAAGGGCGGCTATAAAAAATACTACGCTCCCAACATCGGCCTGATCCAAACCACCCATAACGACCAGGTCATCTACCAGCTGACACAACTGAAATGAAGCAAGGGGACGGTTCTTCCGCCTCATCCTCCCTTGGGAGGAATGAGGCACGAGAACCGTCCCCCTGCTCTAAATCATGTACATGAAGGGTGCTTGTTCGATGTTGTCCTTGGGCGGCGCATGGAAGCGGATGTTTTTATCTTTCAGCAGCTGCTCGAGGGAGAAATAGCGGATTTCTTCGGGAAACTTTTGGTCCCACCCTGCATTGGAGGCTGTGTCCCTGATGGGGCCCTTCATGCCGACAAAGTAGAATTGGATCCCCTTTTCCTGCTTCAGCTGCACAATGATGTCCTCAAGGACGGCGAACGAGGGCGCGTCCATGTCGTTGACGCTTTTAAAATCGGTAATGATGGTTTCCGTGCCGGGCCTGGCCGCAAGCAGCTGCCTCACCTTATCCTCAAAATAAGGGATATTGGCAAAATTAATCGAAGAATCAATCCGGAGCATGATCAGGCCGTCCCTGGTCTGCGCCCTCGGAAACCTTGCAACATTGCGGAAAGTCTTGTCTTCATGCACATACCCTACTTCATTAATATTCGGCTGTGACAGCTTGTTTAGCAGCAGAAGATACGAAAGTCCGGCCCCAAGCAAAATCCCCCATTGGATCCCGATGAACAGCGTCACCGCGAAAGTCACCACCCAAATCCAGCCGTCGACCGCTTTTATTTTCAGCAGATGCCAGAATTGGGCGAAGTTGACCAATTTATACACAGCCACCATGATGATGGCCGCCAAAGCGGCATTCGGCAAATAGTAAAAGAACGATGTGAAAAAGAATAGAGTCAGGATCATGAACAGGCTCGTAAAAACCGAGACCATCTGTGTGACTCCCCCGCTTTGATGGTTGACGGCGCTCCTGGAAAAACTTCCGTTAATCGGGAAGGCCTGAAAGAAGGATCCCAGCATATTGGCAAGCCCTAGCGCCTTCAGTTCCCGGTTCGGGTCCAGCTTGTACTTTTCCTTGTCAGCAATCGCCTTTCCAATCGCCAGCGATTCCATAAAGCCCAGCAAGGCAATCGTCAGCGCTGGCAGAAGGATTTGGCGGACAGCCTCGGTGGAAAGCGCCGGAAGCACCAGCGACGGAAAGCCGCTTGGCACCTCCCCAATAATGGAGACACCCCTTTCATGGAGGCCCATGGCATAGACGGCCACAATCGAAACAAGAATGAGAAGCAGTGCTGCCGGGATGCGGCGTGACACCCTTTTTAGGAGGAGCAGCAAGACGATGCTCCCTGCTCCGACGAGGAAGGTTGGCCAATGAATCTGCCCAAGTCCGCCTCCCACTTCCGAAAGCAGCAGATGAATCTGAAAATAATTGCCTCCCTCGATCCCGAGCAGATGCTTCAGCTGGCTTAAGGCAATCACGATGGCCGCAGCCGAGGTATAGCCTCCCAGGACGGCCGGGGAAATGAAGCGGACGATATAGCCAAGCCTAAAAAGGCCGAACAGAAACTGGAACACGCCTACCATCAGCGCCAGCAGAATGACCAGAGTGATATATTCAGAGGTTCCCGGTGTGGCAAACACGGCGATTACCGAGAAAACGAGCAGCGAAGTAATGGCTGTCGGACCTACAGAAAGATGGCGTGAAGAGGCAAAAAGGGCGTATATGAGCACAGGAAGGGTCGAAGCGTACAGGCCCATCACCGGCGGCAGGCCGGCCAGCATCGCATAGGCCATCCCCTGCGGCACGAGCATGACAAATAGGGTGAACCCGGCGATTAAATCCCTCGTCAGTAAGTTTTTACTATAAGGTTTGTCGTTTATTTTTGGAATGGATCGTTTAAAAATCATGGCAACATCCCTTTTTTCCTTGTGTATTCTACTTTTATTGTATTATATTCCCTTGCCTTTTCAACTAAATAAAATATCCAGTCTGCCTTTCTGTTCATAAAATGATAGTATTCTATAGATAGGGATTCAGAAAATAAAATAAATGGGGGATTGAATGTGAGAGAAGCAATCTTGATTCTTACGGAAATCGTCAATATTTTTCATGATCAGCTGTTGCATATCAGCAATGCGCTGGGCCTGAACATGTCGGACAAGGAGCTGCATCTTTGGGTGTTCGGGGTCTTGGGGATTCTTTCCTTCTTCATTGTCCACCATTTCTTTAAGGTATTGGCGAAGCATAGCATCACAGCGATTTCTTTTATTTATACGTTCACGGTTCTTGTTGTGATTGTGTTCGCGGTGGAGATTCAGCAGAAAATTACCGGCCGCGGGAATATGGAGTTTCAGGATGCCGTGATGGGCTTATGGGGATTTATTATATTTTTCATAGGTTACCTTATCATCAAATTGGTGTTTCGAATGGTTCGGAGGCTGTTCAAAAGGCCTGGCAGAAGGCATTGAGATGGCGGGCATTCCGGACTGCTGTGTTACGGAAATTTTAATCAAACGTTTGATTAATAGAAGCATTCCGTATCCGATAAAAAAGAAGACCTTCGCAAAAGGCCTTCCCTTCAAATTTATTCCGTCGAGCTCCTATCCTCGCTCGACCTTCCCAAGCATATAGGCGACGGCAAACCCGAGGATGAAAGCGAGGATGCAGATGACCATTAGCAGGACATCGCCAGGCCAGCCTGGGTAGACGACAAAAATGGAGCCGACGACAAAGCCTGTCACGACAGCATAGGTGGCCACTCGGAAGTGCAGGAACAGGTAGCGGATCAGCTTGCTTGTCAGCAGCAGCCCGATAACGACCCCAGTCCCAACCGCAATGATGACAGGAATATTGAATGTTTTGATGGCATCGATGGCTGTCACATACACTCCCATCAGCAGCAGGACCATCGATCCACTGATGCCCGGAAGAATCATTGCCGAGCTTGCCAGCCAGCCGGCAAAAAAGAGGAAAAGGTAATCGCCGAAATCCAGATTGGTCATGACCGTTCCCTGGCCTTCCCCGACCAAGCCTGTCAGCGCAACCCCAACAGCGGCGATTGCCAGCAGGACATAATGTCCGGCTTTATAGGTTCGTTTATAATCCGCTTCAACCAACAAGGCGGGAATAATCGCAAGGATCAGCCCAAGGAAAAAGAAAAACGTCGGCTGAGGGTGAACCTCAAGCAGCCAGCTCAGCAGATGGCTTAACGTCAAAATCGCGATTCCAACCCCAAGCCCCACAGGAATCAGGAAGATCACATGCTTTTTCCACTCTTTTGATAACAGGCCATTAATCGCCTCAATCAGCCTCTCATAAATCCCAACCAACAGGGCAATCGTGCCGCCGCTCACACCCGGCACCACATCGCTCGCCCCAATCATCATCCCTTTAAAAATATTACGCCATTCGAACACAAACTCAATCCCTTCGTCCATGAATCAATCTTTTATAGATTATCATAAAATGGGAAAGGAAGCATGGGGACGGTTCTCCTGCATCATTTTTGGAGGAAAGTGATGCTGGAGAACCGTCCCCGTGATTTATTGGCCAAAAGAAAATACACCTTCCTGAAAAGGTGTACTTCTTTTGATTTTCCTTTTATTCTGTTTCCTCTTCAGTGCCTTCTTCCGTTTCTGTGCTTTCCGTTTCTTCTGTGTTTGTCTCGTCAGGATTTTCATCATTGCTGCAGCCCGTTGCCGCACCTGTAATCAGTAATGCTGCCATCAAAGCAAAAAACCATTTTTTCATACTCTTTTCCTCCCTGGCTGCTATAGTTTGTTACAGTGATAATCATACCTAACTTGCAGGGTATTGGAAGATTAAAATCCATTATTTTACATACATTAACCTTCTTTTTAGAAAGTTAATGTTAATAAAACATTACTTTATCAAAACTTGGGTCTAAAAGCTCTTCACAGGGAGAACGGCGGGTAGCTTTTCCCAGGTGAAATGATAGCTTCTCTGCTTTTGAAACAACTTGGGATAGTTCGCCGGTGACAAGGTTCCCTGCTGCTACATACAGTTTTTAAATATGCTTAATTATAGCTGTATGTTGATTTCACTCTAATTGAAAAAATAAAGGGAGAATGTCCGGTTAATTCGGGAAATTCTCAAATTCCCCTTGAAATAAGAGGAGTTTTTCCGGTTATAGGTCGAAATCTATGTGATTTTGCTTTGTTTTGAGTAGTTAAGGGGAATGTCTCCCCTTATTTCTGCTTCTTAAGGTACCTTTGCGTTCAATAGCCGGAGATTCTCCCCTTAATAATTATCATACCTTTATGAAAATTAACAATGACAATAAAAGAGCCTTTAAACAAAAGACCAACAATCCGTAATTGGCTTATATCTATTTTTTTCTTTTAGGTAGCTAAGACTGCCAAGGAAGCAGCAGAAGGCGCCTCTTTTTACCTTGCATTGCAAGATACTGCGTTATATACTGGGTGTATACCTTGCAATACAAGATATCGAAAGGAGCCATACAATTGGCTGATACGACGCAAATGCTAAAAGGGATCCTGGATGGATGTCTTTTGGCGATCATCAAAGAGGGGGAAATATACGGATACGAGCTTGCGGCCAAGCTTGAATCCTATGGATTCCATTCCTTCAGCGAGGGCACGATCTATCCCCTTCTGCTGCGCATGCAAAAGGAAGGCCTGGTCAGCACGACATTAAGAAAGTCAACGGCAGGCCCGAAGCGGAAATACTACTCTTTAACGGAAAAAGGCGAGCAGGAGCTTGGGCAGTTCATTACCCGCTGGGAGCAGGTGAGCTCCTCGGTGAACAATGTATTGGATAAAAGGGGGAAATAAAGGACATGGTTTCTAAGCAGGCAGAACAATTTTTGACTGAACTTCGGTTTTATCTGATATCAAAAGGCAAGAATGACCAGGAAATCAATGAGATTACCGAAGAGCTGGAGGTTCATTTGATGGAGGCCGAGGCAGAGGGCAAGGATGTGAGCCATATTACCGGCAAAAGCCCGAAGCAGTATATGAAGAGCATAGGCGAATCGATGCAAACTGATTATCGCCAGATGGCCGGAATGGTACCAATGTTCATCCTTTTGCTGGCAGCCTATTTCAGTCTTGGCCCAGCGATTGAAGGGAAGTTTTCCATCTCGGAAGGCACCATCTGGCTGGCATTGATCACAGGGGCAGCAGGAATCCTGATCTACGGCCTGCTTTTATTAAAAGTCCTGCCGAAGTTTTTTCATTCCAAGTGGAGCTATGTCTTGCTGGTAGGCACCTCCATGGCTGTTACCGGTCTGTTTGTAGCTCTGATGCTATGGTATAAAACACAGGGATTCGAGCTTATTTATGTCGCCTCACCGGCCGAAAACAACTGGATCATTGTCCTGTGCGCGGCCATTTTCATCGGCTCGGCCATCTATTCAAAAACCTGGTTTACCATTGTTATCCCGCTGTTTTTATCCTTGGGTCCGATCGCCAGCACTGTCATTCCTGAGGAGGTTAATAACGATCCCTTCTATGTTACGGTTACCGTTCTTGTCTTTGCAGCTGCCGCCGCTTTGGCAATCGCCATTTTTCTTCTTCAGAGGAAAAAGAAAAAGAGCAATACCAGAGTTTAGGAGATAGAAAAAGGTCAGATGGGCGAGTCCATCTGACCTTGCTTTTTGAGGCAGCGGAACCGTCCCCATGCTTCACTTCACCTTCATTACCGTTGCCTTGCTGACATTTTTGGCATTGTCTGTCGCGGTTATTTTCAGCTGGGTGTTTTTCCTTTGCGCCTTGATCTTCACTTTGAATTTCCCTTTGCTGCTGGTTTTGGTTGTGCCGATTACCTTGCTGCCTGCTTTGATCGTAATGGCTGAGTTGCGTTCGGCTGTTCCGGAAATTTCCCTGGTGGAGCTTTTCACCTTAGTGGTGACCTTCGGCGCAGCTGGCGGGGTTTTGTCGAGGACCGCCACCGTCCGTGCGGCGCTTGTGTTTCCGGCCTTGTCCCTGGCTGTTACGCTCAGCTTGGTACCTGCTTTCTGCAGCGGGATGGCCACTTTGAAAGCTCCCTTGGCATCTGCTTTGCCGCTGTATTTCTTGTTTCCAATCCCCACTGTAACCGAAGCTCCTGCCTCCGTCTTCCCGGTCACTGCTTTCGACTTGTCTGACACCGCATTGACGGTTGGCTGACCTGGAGGGGTTTTATCCAACACAACCACTGCTTTTACAGGGCTGACATTGCCACCTCCATCCGCTGCCGTAACAGAAATCTTCACACCCGCTTTTTGCCGAGGAATGGCTATTTTAAAAGAACCCTTCCCATCCGCCTTGCCGCTGTATTTGCTGCTTCCGATAGCTGCTTTTACCGTTGCTCCGGCTTCTGTTGTCCCCGTTATTTCCTTTGAGCGGTCAGATACCGCATTCACCTTGAGAGCAGGCGGAGTGACATCTTTAACCGTAACAACCGTTGCTCCACTTGTATTCCCGGCGGCATCCCTGGCCGTTACATGCAGCTTCACCCCTGCCTTCTGGACAGGAATGGTCACGGAAAAGCCCTTGTCGCTTCCTGCCTTCCCCGTTCCAACGGCTTTTCCATTAACCTTCACTTCGACGGTGGCATATGGCTCGGCTTTTCCTGCCACCTTGGTGCTTTTATTGGTGATTGTGTTCACGGCCGGCTTTCCGGGAGGAGTGGCATCCTTGACTGTTATGGTGACAGCCTTGCTCGGATTTCCTGCCTTGTCGATGGCCGTAAGAATCAACTGGGCTCCTGCTTTCTGAACCGGAATACCGACTTCGAACTTGCCGTCTCCCCCGGCTGCGCCTGCGCTGATCAAGCGGCCTCTCGACTTCACTTCGATTTTCGCATACGCCTCGGAGGTTCCCTTTACCGTTTTCGAAAAATCGGTCACTGAGTTTACCTTTGGTGGAGCTGGCGCCGTTTTATCCAGCACCTGAACATACACCACACCACTGACATTGCCTTCCTTGTCGCTTGCCGTTACTTCGATCGTACTGCCGACGGGCTGCAGTGGAACCTTCACTTCAAAGTTCCCTTGGTCATCCGCTGTATCTGTATACGATCCGGCCTTCGTCTTCACCTGAATCGAAGTTAACGGCGGTGCTGTCCCGCGCACCGCTTTCATGGTCTCCCACATCTCGCCCACCACCGGACTCGCGAGGACGGTCCGTTTTTGGACGCTGACCTCGACCGGTTTGCTGCCATTTCCGTAGGAATCTACGACCTTTACCTTTAAAAGTGTTCCAGCCGGCTGTTTCGGGATTCGGACGGTAAAATCGGCCTGGCCATTCACAGGAGCGGAACCAAGCAGTACATTCCGGCTCCTCACCTCCACAGTGCCGCTTTCATACGCCATTCCGGTCACGGCCCCATCCATGTCACTGACTTCATGAACGAGAGGCTGCTTGAGTTCTTTTACCTTCAACGCTTTTTTCGCATTGACGCGGCCATGGCCGAACTTTTCGTCCTTGCCAGTTGTGCCCAGATCATCTGCCGTTCCATACAGGCGGCTTTCCACTTGCTTGTTGGTCAGGCCGGGCTCACTGCTCCACACGAGGGCGGCCACTCCGGCCACAACAGGTGCAGCCATCGAGGTGCCACTCATTCCTCCGTAAAAGCCGTATGGCAGTGTGGAATAGATATTGGAACCGGGAGCCGCAAGGTCAACATTGGGGCCATAGTTGGAAAAATACGCTTTGGCATCCGATGAATTTGTGGCACTGACAGCGATTACGTTTGAAAAGGCCGCAGGGTAATTGACGGAGCGGGATGATTCGTTGCCGGCAGCTGCGACAACCACGGCCCCGCTCTGATAAGCCTGCTGTACCGCCGCATCAAAGGCCGAGGAATAATAAAAAGTTCCCAGGCTCATATTGATTACGTCCGCTCCCGCACTGATGGCGTAATTGATTCCTTTAATGATATCTGATGTATACGCGAATTCTCCGCGGAACACATTGATTGGCATGATTCGGGCGTTGGGGGCGACCCCCGTGCCTCCGTGCCCATTGTCCATGGAGCCGGCAACAATTCCCGCCACATGGGTTCCGTGCTCTCCGGCAGGAATAGAGCCAGCCGTCCCTTTGACCGCGTCATACGGGGAAAGAATTCTACCCTGCAAGTCAGGGTGATGGAGATCGGCGCCATCGTCAATCACGGCAACAACCACTTCCTTCGAGCCTTTGGTCCTTGTCCAGGCCGCTTCCGACTCTATTCTTTGGTGATGCCATTGGGAAAGATAGTCAGGGTCGCTTGGGATGTGCTTCCGCTGGACCTCGCTGCGCTGAATGATATAGTCCGGCTCAACAAGGAGCACCTCGCGCTTCTCTTCCAGCTCTTCCATAAAAGACTCCGTGCTCTGCTGTGCAGGAATTTCGACCGTAACGAGATTCTCTTCCTTGGCCAGATCGCTGTCCACAATCTCGTACTCTTCCAAACTATCAGCTTCCGCGCCCGGCTGAAGGACCACGATCACCTGGTCCGTGTCCCCAGCAGAAGCATCAGCCAAACCTGAATCGCCGGCATTACCATTTGCCTCAACGCCCGCCGCCAAAGGGCCAGCCGCCAAAATCCAGCACATCAACCCCACCAAAACCCGCTTCATCTCATCATCCCTCTCCGAAGCATGGGGTGTCTCCTGCATCATGCAGGGCCCGCCATGTCTTCACTTACAATTTTAACCATCAATTTATTTATAGATTACTATATTCGAAGCTATTCATATAGATGGTTTTTGTCGAATCCCTTGAAAGAAAATAATGGGAATTACTGGGTCCCACAAAAAATAGAAAGGCCAGATGAATCATAAAGAATTCATCTGGCCAAAGCTGGCTTTTTACGGCTTAACACTTAGTACGGTTGTCCAGTTACTATAAACCTTCGTGGTACCAACGGTTCTATAAGCCCTCACTTTATAAAAGTAGGTTCCAGTGATTAGACCAGTGTTGGTAAAAGCCGGTGTAGTTGTGTTTTTTACGAGTGAATAGGTTCCCGTGCTGGAAGGTGCCCGGTATACTTCATATCCGCTTGCTCCTGATACAGCATTCCAGGTTGATTTAATGCTAGTTGAACTAGCTCGGCTAACTGAAAAATTCGCTGGGACGGATGGAATTGGCTTTGCGCTCACCACCGCTGAATAACCGCTGTAGACCTTGGACGTTCCGACCATTCTGTAGGCTCTTATTTTATAATAATAAGCCTTATTCGTTGTCAGTCCGCTGTTGTTAAAACTCGTCGATGTTGTTGAACCTACACTCGTATAGGTTCCGGTGCTTGAAGTTGATCGGTAGACCTCATAGCCGCTTGCTCCGCTTACTGCAGACCAGCTTGTTTTAACACTATTGTAAGAAGAGGAAGCTGCTTTTGGCGAGCCAGGTGTTGTCAGAGTTGGTTTAGCATTCACAACAGAAGTAAAACTGCTATAACTGGTGGTGGTCCCAGTCTTATAAGCTCTAACTTTATAATAATAAACCTTGCCTGTAGTCAAGGAAGGGTCCACAAAGGAGGTCCCTGTCGTTGTTCCTACTTTGGTAAAAGTTCCTGTACTTGAGGTGGATCTGTAAATCTCGTATCCTGATACGCCGCTTGCAGCAGTCCAGTTTATTTTATTGCTATTGTATGAGTTGGATGCCGCTTTTGGGGTGGTTGGAGCAGCAACCACAACAGGTTCCTTGTAACTAGGATTGGTAGAAAACCATTTGTATTGAGTCACATAAGTAGATGGATTTACTCCTGAGGCAATCCTTATCAACGGGAATCCAACTGTCTTCTTTACAAGGATTCCATACCAAACCTCAGATTGGCCGCCAGGATACAGTTCAACATCGTATTCTCCCACGCCTTCCAAAATGTTAGAAAAGGAGGCTGTGTCGATTGGCGAGACTTTCTGCCCGCTTGTTGTATAAAAACTCTTTCCACTCCATATAACATCAGAAGCATTCAAGGTCTCTTCAGGTCCTGAGACATACTTTAAGTTAAATCCCATTAAGATCCACTCTTCATCATAAGAAGGCGTCTCGTTAAAGTAATTCTCTTCCTGAATAATATAATTTGCCTCTTCTCCCTTGTACAAACCGATTAACTGCAATTCCACCACTTTAGGATTTTCCCAGGAATATTCGTGATAAGTGAATTTATGCTTGGTCCATGCACTATAAGGTGTAGCTCGATCTCCAACAGCGGCTTGAGCGGTTTCTGTCTGAACCGTTAAACCAAAGACTAACAATAAAATAGAAAGCAAAAAGAACGCTCCATATTTCCTCATATGAATTCTCCTCTTTAAAAATATGATTCAACCATAAATCCTCTTCATCTATTAAAAAAAGGCTTGTCCCCTCCTCCATTCCTATTGAAATAGATTTCCCCTCTGCATTTATAGGTAAAATATACCACTACTATTTTACCATCCGCCTCACTTTTTCTCTTTTAATATTTTTCGACATTATGCCTAAATCTGAAGAGAAGTACCTTTCAGCCAAAAGCAAGGAGGACAACCTCCAACCGGCTACCCTTCTTGCTTAGGTCTAAATGATGCTAAGAGACATATATTTTTATTTTTCATTTAAAAGAATGAGGCAGAATAACAGGCCCTCTGCGATAAATTAGAAATTTATGGTAAAATAAACAAAAATGGAGATGGGGAGATTTCGGGTATGATTGCTGTTTTATTTTTTCTGGGGATAATGGCTATTTCCTACGAACAAGCAGGTTTTTCCTTATTAATCTTTATAGGCTTTGCAATTTTACTCTATGTGAATAAAGAAAAAAGGTTCACAACATCCCTGCTGTTATCATTTTTAGTCTGTTTTGCACTTTTTATGTTTTTTAATACATTCGTTGGAACGATGGAAATCCCAAAAGAAACAAAAATCATTCTGAATCGTCTTTCCCTTGGTTTTATGATTCTGGGAATGGTTCTTGTCCATCTCTTCTTTCATAAGAAGGTTTCCTGGTACAATCAGAAGCCTGATTGGAAAAACCCTATCGACTTGCCGTTTCACAAAATTGATACGTTTTGGTTTTGGCTGATTGGGATTGTTATTAATCTGGTCATCTATGGTTATTTTATTCTTCAAAAGGATTGGGAGTATCTGCAATCGCTGCTATGGTTCTGCCTGCTTTTTTCCCTTATTAATGCGGTTTTTGAGGAAGTGATATGGAGGGGGATCATGCTGTCGGCTCTAAAGGAGATGACCTCCACAGGTTATGCCGTTCTGGTTACAAGCGTCGGGTTTGGCCTTCTCCATCTTGCCATCGGCTTTTCCATTGCCCTCAGTCTGCTCATTTCCGTTGCAGGAGTCATCTACGCCATCCTCACCCTCAAGACAAACAGCCTCTATCCAAGCATCGTTTTTCATATCGTCATTAATATTGGAATGGTGTATAGCGGGTTTATCATCTAGTAAAAAAATAGACGCTTGTAATATTGAGCGAGTACGTGTTTGGGTGAGTCTATCGAAGGCGCCTTCCCCTTTCCACCTTTTACGAACCCCAAAAAGCCAGATGGACTCTTGTGGTCCTTCTGGCTTTTACAGTATCTTCTCTCAAACAATACAAGATATTATTCATTCCTATCGTACAGGACGTGACTCAGGCTCTCTCGTATTCCCTGTCAGGCTTGAACAGAAGTCCAAGATTAATTAAGCCTGCAAGACCGACTAGACCATAGACAATCCGCGATAAGGCTGCATCCTGGCCTCCGAAAAGAGTAGCGACCAAATCGAACTGGAAGAATCCGACCAGACCCCAGTTGATGGCTCCGATAATCGTCAGGACAAGTGCTGCACGCTGAAGACCACTCATGTAAATACCTCTTCGTCTAGTGACATAGTATTTATCTTATGGCTCATAACCATCCCTGCGCAATTCAGCTGGAATTGTGCTTTGTCTCTTCAAAAATGGGATATTAATTGGGTACCCATTTCCAGAACCTGCAAACATGGCTGCATAACTTTTGGACCAGTTGGAAGACCAATCACCAATTAGTACCATCAAAGTCCAGCAGGAGGCTATGATAAGATATTTTTATCATTCTTTTAATCAACTGGGAGGATTCTATGAGGAAAATGCTTATCATCTTAGTGTCCCTTTGTTTATATTCATTGTTTGCTCCGCCAGTATAGGATGAGGTTCATAAAAGCCCGACCTTGGGAACACTCACTCACATTATCATGCCTACCCAAAAAGGCCCCTCCAACGGAGAGACCTTCCTTATGCTATCTAGAACTGTCATACAAGTTCTGTAGCTCATTTCCATAAAATTATGAGAGTTTCATTCTGTTCCTATGCCAAGAGCGCAAATTTTTGCGATTTTAGCTTTATTGTCTCAAAGTCCTCTCTGCTGTATTGCTCTTTTGCAGGCACCAATGAACTGCCAATTCCTAAAGCAACAGCTCCGGCCTCAAGGTAGTGTGCTGCGTTTGTAACATCAATTCCTCCCGTCGGGACAATAGGTATTTCTGGAAGCGGCCCTTTGAGATCCTTTATGTACCCTGCACCCATCGAGCCGGCCGGGAAAACCTTTACCAAATCGGATCCATGTGTATAGGCTGTGTAAATTTCAGTGGGAGTAAGGGCTCCGCTAATGCAAACGGCTCCCCTCTCCTTGACTGCATGGATAGTTGGAATGTTAAGGATTGGAGTAAGGACGAATTTTGCCCCGGCGCCGATTGCCATGCACGCGCTTTCTTCATCCATCACCGTCCCTGCCCCAATAAGCATTTTTCCTTCGTACTTTTTACTCATTTCCTCAATCATGTCTAGGGCATTGTTGGTATTTAGAGTGACCTCAACCAGTCTGATTCCACCCTCGTATAAGGCATCAAAGACTTCCGGAATATATTGACTCGGTACACCTCTTATAATGGAAATGACTTTATACTGTTTTATCGCCTCTAAGGTCAATATATTTCCCTCCTTCAACGCTGGACATCTTCTAATGAAGCTTTGCTAATGAATTGCTCCAGTTCTATTCGTTCCGGCAAGCCTTCTACATCGCCTTTGACAAGTGTTACCATTGCCCCAAAACCATTTGCTCGGTTTACCGCATCCTTCAATGTAAGATTTTCGATAAAACCAGTAATCAATCCGGCGGCAAAGGCATCTCCTGCGCCGATTGGGTCAATCACTCTTTCTACCTTAAAACCAGGAACCAAAGCATGCTCACTGCCGGTAAAATAATGGGCTCCTTTTGCCCCAAGCTTTACTACTGCCATATCAGCTCCCAGTTCAAGAAATGACTCTCCAATTTCTCGTACATCGCTCGTGCCAAAAAGAAATTCCCCTTCAGCCACGCCCGGAAGGACAATATCGGCCAAACCCGAAAGTTCGGTTAGTATCCTTCTAGCTTTATCCTCTGTCCAAAGCTTACGCCGTAAATTTGGATCAAAAATGATAGCAGTACCTTCATTCCTTGCAACCTCAACCGTTCTTTTCACCGTTTCATAGCAAGAATCACTTAAAGCCGGGGTTATGCCTGAGAGAAAAAGGTATTTCGCCCGCTTGATATAGGTTTCATCAATATCTTTCGGAACAAGGCGGCTCGCGGCCGACTCCTTTCGGTAGTAGAAAACCCTAAGCTTGTTGTCCCTGAGGTACTCCTTGAACATAAGGCCCGTTGGATATTCTTCATCTTTTTTTACTTGAGAAACGTCAATCTGCTCGCCTCTTAAAAAGCGAAGAAGAGCCTGGCCAAACTCGTCTTTTCCTACCTTACTAATCCATCCGGTTTTAAAACCAAACCTGGATACCCCGATGGCGACATTGGTTTCAGCCCCGGCAAACGAGCGGGAAAATTGCGATGCATATCGCAAATAGCCTTCACTGCTCGGCGTAAAAAGCGCCATGGTCTCACCTAGTGTAATCAAGTCAATATCTTTTTCCATCCTCACCACTCCGCAACCGTGCCGTCATGATGCCGCCAGACCGGGTTTCTCCAATTATGCCCTATCTCCGAAACTTCCCTGATTTTGTCTTCATTTATATCAATGCCCAGACCCGTGCCCGTTGGCAGGGAGACATATCCATCTTTGTAGGAGAATGATTTAGTATCCAAGAGGTAATCGAGAAGATCGCTGCCTTCATTGTAATGAATACCCAGGCTTTGCTCCTGAATAAAGGCATTAGGCGAGCAGGCGTCTACATGGAGACATGAGGCTAGTGCAATCGGACCTAGCGGACAGTGCGGTGCCAAGGCAATATCATAGGCTTCAGCCATGGCCGCAATCTTTCTGGTCTCCAAAATCCCACCCGCATGGGAAACATCAGGCTGGATAATATCAACGATTCCTTCCTGCAAAATCCCTTTAAATCCCCATCGCGTATACATCCGTTCACCAGTCGCAATTGGCGCAGATGTATATCTTGCAATTTCTTTTAATGCCTCGTTATTTTCAGGGAGAACCGGCTCTTCAATGAACATGGGACGATAAGGCTCGAGCTCCTTGGCGAGTACCTTGGCCATTGATTTATGGACACGGCCATGGAAATCTATGCCGATTCCAAAATCGCTTCCGCCAACCTCTCGCACTGCCGCAATCCGTTCAATAACCTCCTCTACCTTTGAGAACGAATCAATATAATGCATTTCTTCGGTCCCATTCATCTTGACGGCCGTGAATCCTGCTTCGATTTGTTTTTGAGCAGCAAGCTTCACATCCGTAGGCCTGTCCCCGCCGATCCAGTTATACACTTTAATTTTATCCCGGCAGGCTCCTCCCAAAAGTTCATACACCGGGGCATTGTAATATTTCCCTTTAATATCCCAAAGGGCCTGTTCAATGCCGGAAATGGCACTTGTGAGAATCGGACCGCCGCGGTAAAATCCACCGCGGTACATCACCTGCCACAAATCCTCGATTCTTAAAGGATTCTGGCCAATCAGATATTCGCTCAATTCCTCAACAGCCGTTTTTACCGTATCAGCCCGCCCCTCAACTACCGGCTCACCCCATCCTGACAGCCCATCATCCGTTGTGATTTTTAAAAACAGCCATCTTGGAGGCACTTTGAATAATTCCATTTTTTTTATTTTCATAGACTTACTCCCCCTCTATCAAAAAAATGCCTGCCCTTCACTAACGGAAAGGCAGGCATTGTCATTTATACCTTCGCCTCTTCTTCCATCTTAAGAACTTCCCTGGTATCCAATAACACCAGGCTGTCAACTACCTGCGTGGCAATCGGATGCTTTCCGTAGTTCTCTTTTAATTTCCAGGTAGTCAAAGTAATTGTTCCTTTTCCGTATTTCTGGACCATAATCGAACCGCCAACCTGGCCAATCCATCCTTGGAAATAGCCTGAAATGATCTTGGCGGACTGAGCCAGCCCCGGACTCCCGAACATATTAATGCTCCTGCGGCTGCCCGGCTTTTTATAATCACTGAAAGGCACGACATAGTCCGGAATCAGCAGGTCGGTTTCCCATCCCATTTCCGGATGTAAGGGGACTTCAGGGAAAAAGCCCGGATTGACAAAATTAAAGGAAGAAGCCCTTGGCCAGCTCTCCCCGGCCGGAAGCTCCCTGAAGGTAAAGTGTCCTTTTTCCTCAATCCTGTCTCCTTCTTCGGCAAGAAAAATCACTTCACCGCCATTGCGCACAAAATCGAGAATCTCCTGATCAAGATGATCGGCGATTAAGGGAACTCCTTGACTTAGGTTACTATTTACTTCATAACCACTTAAAACCAGTTCAGACTGTAGTCTTTCCGATGATTCACGGACGGAAATTTCCCCTTTTTTCTTTATGTCTCTCGGGGTAATGGTCATTTCTTCCTGATTGACGGCGAGAATTTGATCACCGGCCTTAAGAACCAGTTTGAGTTCATGGAAACCCGCTGATTCCACTTCCGGAACCTTGAATGAAATGGCATCTTCAATCTTGATGAGTGGCTCTACGCATGAGCCGATTGGGACCACTCCGCTTACTTCCAGGGTAGGAATAGACCAATGAACAGAAGCTTCAAATGATTTCACATCATCATTGCTTATTACGAGGCCTAAGGAAACCTTCTCCCCTGTCCATAGATTATTCGCCATTTTGTCGACCATCACGATTATAGGACCGTTAAAATCAATCAGGTGCTCGAATCCTTCTTTAGGATTACGGAGATAGTCCAGCCAGCCATTCGTCTCCCACTCGATATCCGTAAATTCGGTCACAACATAACCGGCAATCTCCACACGCTTCCTCATTTCTTCAACGATAGATTTCACAGCCCTGAACATCCGCTTCTGCGAGGCTGCGGCCAAATCTTCAAAGGTATCAAACGTTTCATGCAATTGGTATTTCGTAAAGTTCTCCATTCCTGTAGTTGGCTTTTTATAGTCCTCCTGATGGGATTCCTCCCCTTGGTTGATAAACCACCAAGGTTCTTCGCCATAATGTTCTTTCAGCTTGTCAACACTCGGCAGCCCCCATACCCCAAACTCTGAGATAATGATGGGTTCTCCGTTGGATTGATATCCATCCACAAAGTTTTTATCCGGATTACCAATCACGAATTCATCCAGGTCTTTTTGCCAAGCTTCAAGCTGGTCGGGGCAGACAAAGTATCTATGATGGTCGTTAATATCGGTTTTCACATGTGTCCATCCTGAGTTGTCGCAAATGAGTCGTGTTGGATCAAGTTCCTTCACATAGTCATACATTTCTTCGACATGCTTCTGCTTTACCGGATCATTGGCCAAATCCCACTCCAGGCCCCACTCCTCGTTATAAATGGACCAGATTAAAATCGAAGGATGGTTAAAATCCCGCTTAATCATCGCCGTCAGTTCATTCTGAAATCTCCTCGTTGCCTGAGGCGTGAATTTCACATAATTTGGGGGTTCGGCCCAAATCAGCATGCCCATCCTGTCGGCCCAATACAAATATCTTGGGATTTCCACTTTGATATGCTTTCTAAGAAGATTAAAGCCCATTTGTTTGGCGAGCTGAATTTCCTTTTGGATAAAATCATCAGACGGAGCCACATAAACGGTGTTCGGATAAAACGCCTGGTCCAATGCACCTCGGATATATACAGGTTTGTCATTCAACATCATCCGGCCGTCCTCAAAAGAGACCTTTCTCATGCCAAATGTAAAAGTCTTCAAGTCTTCTCCAAATCTGATTTCAAGGTCGTACAAATGCGGATTTTCCATGTCCCAAAGGATGGGGTTTGGAATGCGAAGAGTATATTCATTCTGGTTCCCAGTAATAGTGGCTGTTTCAGATACAACTGGCCTATCAGCCGAGAGATGGTGGCGGACGGCAAATTGAACAGCCGCACTGTTTGAAACATCCCCCCTGATCCGATAGTTCACTTTAATTTCACTTTTATCTATGTCAGGCGTCACCTGGGCAGCTTCGATAAAAGCAGCTGGCCTGCTTTCTATGTAAACACTTTGCCAGATGCCGCTGACCCTTGTGTACCAGCTTCCCTGCTTGCCAATTGGAATCTCCGCATTGTCTTCAGGATCAAAGACCCTCACAGTAACTCTATTTTCTGCATCCTGAACCAGGAAATCAGATATTTCAAATTCAAAAGGAGTAAATCCCCCTTCATGCTCGCCGACATAATGACCGTTCAGCCATACTCTTGCATGGTAATCGACCGCTCCGAAATGCAGAAAGACCCTGCCTTCTTTACCCAGGAAAGTGAAGCTTTTCTCATACCAAGCCGCCCCGTTATAACTGATCAGGCTGCCTCCATCCCGTTGCCAAATATGTGGCACGTCTACATCATTTCCTTCAGGAATCCCGTTTATCTGCCAGTCCCGCCATTCCCCTTCACCTTTCCTGTCCGGCCTGAAATTCCAGACCCCATCCAAACTTTGAATTTCTCTCATTGCTTTTGCCTCCAAGCTTTTATTTAATTCCTGTCATGGTGATTCCTTTGATTATGTGTTTCTGGAACAAGATGAATACAAGTAAAGCCGGCAAACTTGCCAGCATATTAGCTGCCATCGGAATCGTCAGTTCGGCGGCATATCCACTTTGGAAAAGAGGGATCCCTATTGGTAAAGTCATCATCTTTTCATCACTGATGGCTAGGAAAGGCCAAAGGAAGTTATTCCATGAACTAATAAAGGTAAAAATACCAAGTGCCGCCATTGAAGAGCGTGATAATGGCAGAAAGATACTCCACCAAATCCTCAATTTATTTGCTCCATCCATTTCGGCTGCTTCCACAAGTTCCTTTGGAATCGCATCATAAAATTGTTTTAGAATCAAAACTCCAAGAGGGGCCGCAATGCTGGGGAAGATGATGGAGCTATAGCTGTTGATAAGACCGCTATCGACCATCATCATAAACAATGGAATAATCGTTGCTTCGGTGGGGACCATAAGCCCTGCAATGATGATCCAAAAGACCAGTTTGCTCCCTTTAAACGGAATCCTCGATAACGCAAAAGCGGCCATGGATGTAAGGAGTAAGGTTAATGCAGTCGTAACGACCGCTATATAAACACTGTTCCATGTCCATCTCCAAATAGATGCGTTTTCCGAGACATATTGATAGTTGTCCATGGTAAAAGGAGGTTTTATCAATTCAGAAAGCACGGTCACCGGGCTTCCATCGGGCTTTATTGCGGTAATGACCATCCATAGCATTGGAATAAGCCACACCAGAACGAATGAGTAGCTAAAGATATATAGGAAGACCCTTCCGATTTTGACCCTTGTTCTAATTCCTTCCATTTTTCTCCCCTCCTGCTTCTAGTCCTTTTTGGCCATAAATTTAAATTGAACAACAGCGAACAGTACCATAACCAAAAACAGTACATACGACATGGCCGATGCCAAGCCCATTTCATTTGTGCGGAAACCCGTTTCGTAGATGTACTGTACAAGTGTCCTGGTTGACGTCCCTGGGCCTCCGTTTGTCATCAAGTACGACTGGCCAAATAATTTGAATGAGGCAATGGATTGTAGAACCACCACCAGCAAAATGACCCCTTTTAAGGAAGGCAATGTAATATAGCGGAAACAGTGCCAACTGTTGGCACCATCTATACGGGCAGCCTCATAAAGGTCATCGGGGATTTCCTGCAGTCCCGCCAAAAACAGGACCATGTTAAACCCTACCGTCCACCAGACTGTCGCCAGTAGAATCGATAGCCAGGCAAGGTTCGCGCTGTCCAGCCAAAAAATCTCCTGGGTCACTCCTAATGTTTTTAGAACTGAATTCATTAAGCCTGTGTATGGCTGGAGAACAAATACCCAAATGCTGCTGATTACTGAAATAGAAAGAATATGAGGAAGAAAGAATGCCGACCTTAGAAACCCAGTTCCCTTCAATCCTGAATTTACGGTGAGTGCCAAGAGAATTCCTGTAATCACCAATGTTGGGGTTGAGATAACAACAAAGTAAACCGTGTTTCCCAGGGCCTCCCAGAAAAAGCTGTCTTTAAAAATAGCTGAATAATTGCCTAGTCCTACATAGGTCCTTTCATTGCCAATCGTCCATTGATACAAGCTGATAATGAATCCCTTGATAATCGGATACAACATAAACCATAAATAGAATAATAGGTAGGGAGAGAGGAACAGCCATGCAAACAGATTAAGTGACAATGATTTTTTGTTTGTCAGCAGGCCCGCAACTTTGCTCTTTCTTTTCAGTGGCGCATGTTCCTCCCCATCCTTTGTTACAGGTACTGTAGGTTCCACTTTGTTTACCTCCTTCTATTAAAACTGCTGCCAAAATCGTTAGAAGAACAGGAGCCCCATAAAGGGGCGCCCTTAAAGCATTATCTACTTGGAAAGCAAATCATTTACTTCTTTTTCCGCCTTGTTGATCGCTTCTTCTACCGAAGCTTGCCCATTCATCACCAAGTCAAAGTTTGCTCTCAGGATGTCTCCAATTGGGAAGAGCTTGTCGGAGTTCGGCATGAAGTTCACTTGATCAACAACCTCAACATATTCACTTCGATACTCTAGTGATTTAAACTCCTCAGACTCAATCACTTCAGTTTTACTTGGAACGTGACCTGCTTTTGCCCACATAGCTCCATTCTCAGCAAGCCAGTTGGCAAACACAGCAGCAGCTTCCTGCCTTTTCGGATCATCTTCCTTTTGTACTGGCAACACGAGCGTATGCGAATCTCCCCATGTAGCTTCGTGGTCATATAGCTGCGGAATAGTCATGACACCAAAATCAAGTCCCTGGTTCTTTTCGAATGTTCCAGTAGACCACACTCCGTTAAAGTTTACTGCACCTTTCCCAGCAGCAAAAATTTCCCCGCCATTCTTGACGTTTTTAGGCCAAAGCCCATCCTTATGAACCAAGTCTGAGATAAACTGCAATGCTTCTTTCCCTTTTTCATTGTTAAATGCCGCCTTTTTGCCATCCTCGCTTAAAAGCTTTCCATCCATCTGGCTGTACAGAGACCACCACATCCAGAAAGGAACATTACCATTGGAAGTCCCAACAAAAGGCATAACATCTGCTGGTGCTTTCTCTTTAACCTGTTTCAGAAAATCGATGAACCCATCCGCACCTGGTTTGAAATCTGGATTGCCATCCCCATCCAAAAGTCCTGCATCACCAAGAATTTTTTTATTGTAAAACATAATCATTGCGTGAGTATCGAGAGGGATGGCCATATGTTTGCCTTCAAAGACAGTTGCATTCAAAATATTTTGGTTGAAGGAATCCCATTCAATCCCTGCATTCGGAGCAATCTGGTCAAGCTCGGCAATAAGGTTGGAAGGCGCTAGCTCTCCCAGTTTGGAAGTATGGGCTACGGCAACATCAGGCGCTTGCTTTGAGGCAACGGCGGTACGCAGTTTTGTATAATACTCCTCCCACTTAAGATTCAACATTTCTACTTGTATATCGCTGTTAGTTTTATTGAATTCAGCTACCATCGCTTTCATGAAATCCCCGTCACCGCCGCTGAACGGAACCCAGTACTTAAGTTGAACAGGTTTGTTACCGCTTTCATTCTTGCTAGCATCTGATGACGCTGTTTTTTCTGTGCTGCTGCAGCCTGTAAAAACTGATAATACGAAAAGCATAATAACCATTACCAACTTGATCTTTTTCAACCTATTTTCCCCCTTTGAAACATTTGGTAAGATTCTGAATATTACTATAACATGTTTATATGTACTATTACAATATATCTAGTAATAAAACAAAAAAATATAATAATATTTTTATTGAATAATTAGGTACAGACCCATCCCCAATACCTTAAATTTAGACTTTACTCAGCAAATAAAAAAAGCTACCGTTTTTACGATAGCAATAATCATCAAAGGTGATTTTTTTTATTTTACTCTTTGTGGGAATAGTGAAGTTTCATCATAATTCCTTGTTCGTAGTTCCCAAACCGATGACCGAACAAATTGATCCCACCTGCGTTAACCGCGTTTTTTTTCACCCCAAATTTAATAGAGATATAGGGCTTAGCTTGAATGGATAACTCATTAAGGGTAACCTCCGACTGTTTGACTCCATCAATAAATGAGCCATGCCGATTTATTGTCCAGGTTTTTAACAGTCCATATTGAGTATTTTCTGTTAACCACCATTTTGGAGTCAGAAACCCCCGCTCTCCCCCAAAATCACTTGGGCTTGTCCAAGTACCAATTTCAATCCCATTCACCCACACAGTAATATCCGAAGGCCAGTCCAGCTTGTGATAAGGCGCCTCAGAGCAAAGCTCCGCCATGATTTCCAAACGATCCTCCTTGCCTCCGTAAGGAATCCTGTTTGGAAACCTATATTCGATATAACCGCTTCGAAACCAAATCAACTGGGCCTCTTTCCTTTCCGGCTCATAAAAAGATCTCGGCTCATCCATCATTCCTAAAAAGGACGAGTCACTCACAAGACCGCAGGTAGGCTCAACCTCACAATCAGCAAATTCTCCAATCGGCATATCGATGGTAATAATATTATCATCTATCTGCTCTTCCTTCCTCAAGTTGATCACAATTCGGTCATATTTCTTGGAACTCACCTTCTGCATGCCCCGTCCCGGTACGAGTTCTGTTGAAATCAAGCCTGCTTCCTCGAGCTTTTTAATATTCGTTGCCGCAGTGGAAAAAGGTAATTCCATCAACTCTGAAAGGTCATTTACATTCATTGGCCCTCTTGTAAGAATATCTAAAATTGTCATTCTGTGTTCATTTGATAGCGCTTTACATATCTCAATTGCCTCTCCTAATGTTAATTGCAGCGTCCTCATCTAGTTCTCCTCTTCCACCATTTTAGAACATATTACCATAAAGACAGAGAAGAAGCATGGGAGGTCCTCGTGCTCGTGATTAGGAAGCATAGAACGCCCCCCTGCCTGAATACATTCCAAATAACAGGGAATAAAAGTCCTGTAAGCCCATTTAGGAAAGGAGAATGAATCATGTCAATGCCTCCATTTGATCCTTTTAGACAGCTTTCCAACATCCGGAAGGAATTCGATCGCTTCCTCTCGGATTTTCCAGAGACTCTGCAGAACGAATTCAACCTTGGCGGCATCCGGGTGGATGTTCATGAAACGGAAAATGAGGTCGTTGCGACTTGCGATATCCCCGGAGTCGAAAACAAGGAAGATATCCAGATTGTCATCGACAACAACCAGTTGAAAATTAGCGGCACTATTAACCGGGCAAACGAAGTGAGCGATGAGAACATGTATCGCAAGGAGCGGCTATCCGGCAGCTTCAACCGCACAATTACCCTCCCTGTCGCCGTATCGGAAGAGGGTGTAAAGGCCTCCTATCGAAACGGAGTCCTGGAAGTCAGAATGCCCAAGCAGCAAAACAACCCTAAAAAAACCATTGATATCGACTTTCAATAGAGGCAAAGGGACGGTTCTCCCGCTTCATTTCTTTGATAGAATGAGGCAGGAGAACCGTCCCCGTGTTTTATTTAACCTCTTGGCGGAAAGGCATCGTTGCCGTAGCTGTCTCTCGATTGGATTTTCCCGTCCCTTCCGTGGATGAAAAGCTCCGATTCTTGTTCTTTTGCCAATTTCCTGGCGTGATTAATTGCTTCCCGCTTTGTTTTGGTTACTTTTGTGGATTCCTCATTCCCTGCGCCGAGGACCTTCCACCCGCCTCCTTCATTTGGAGTAACATGCTGGTTTTGTCCCGCCATTCTTATCATCCTTCCTCTTTTAATAGACTCGTTTTCCTTCCCACATGGAAGCAAGTTCAGATTTCGTTGTTCTTTCACTTCCCCTTCCCCTTAAAAATAAACTAAAATAAATCTGCAGGGCAGTGCAGGAAATGGGGTGTATGCATGTTAAAGAAAATTCTCCGCATGGTTAAGCAATTTTCGGGAAGTCACAGCGACCGGCACCGGGGCCGCGGGCATAAGCCTTTCCGCAGCAGCAGCTCAGGCAAGAGAGGCTACAACAAGTATGGCGGCAGCCACCGCTACAAACGCCGCAAATACAGCAGCAGCTAACCAAAAAAATTCTTGTTCCCAAATAGGGAGCAAGAATTTTTTATGGCTTCACAATTCCAAGGGCGAGGTTGATATCTTTGCGGATGCTTTCTGTGTCTTCATAGCACGCGTCGATGCCCAGCAACCTTTTAATCAGCCTCCTGCTTTCATCACTCATCGTCAATTCCTCAAGCCAGCTTTTGCGTTTGCTCGCCTTCCCTTCAAACTGGGAATACAGCAAAAATAACAGCGTTTCCCCCAGGTCAAAAAAATCATCCTGTCTTCTGGCCTGGAGTTCCTCCCAACTCTCTGGATCCCCCACTTTTGCAAGGCCAAAGTCAATAAGGAACACTTCTTCATTCTCGATGATAATATTTGGCGGCCTTATGTCTCCATGAAAAATGTTCTGGCCATGAAGGTATTCAACAATCGCTGCCAGCTCTGATAATATCATCAAGGACTCCCGCTCAGTGAACGTTTGTCCCTCTGAAAACAGCTTATCCTCCAAATTGCTCCCCTCTATATGCTGCATCACATAAAACGGCCGCCCATCGAAAGTGGAATGGTGAATCAGGCCAGGCACCCGCTTATGCCCAATCTTCGCCACCAGCTCGACTTCCTGTTGAAAACGGGCTATCTCCTTTACATTTCCTGCTTTGCTTGGGCGAAGCTGTTTCAAGGCAAACAGCTCTTGCGAATGGATATCTTTGCACAGATAGACTATGCCGTATCCGCCGCCGCCAAAACACTCTTCAATTTTATAGCCAGGAGGAAAGACGGTGCCATCTTTAAGCGGCCTGTCATAGATCCACTTTTTTAATTGTTTGTACACCCTGTGGGCACATCCTTCCAAATTAACTGAGGTTTGTCGCTACTGTCTAGTTCATTATAATAGAAATAATTTAAGTGGCGATGATTCTGGGACAGTTTCTGCTTCCACAGCAAACTTAAGGCAAAAAAAGTCCTGGCAAGATCAATTAGGCTATGCGGCTGAAAATCGAGGCAGCAGAACCGTCCCCATGCCTCAAATATTTACCAACAATTGGCGATTGCTGTCTATTTTTGTATAGAATACTATTATTTTGTAATGGTATATTATGAATATAATAGAGATTTGAGGAAGGGGTATCATTTTGGAGGGATTGAAGAGGTTATTTTTGTTGGCTTTGTCACTGCTCCTGGTTATTTCAGTTATTCCTGCGCCTTTTGTTTCAGCTTCCGAGGCACCGGAGCCTATGGTTCGTGTCAAGCTTACCAACTCCCAGTATGTTGGCAGCAAATCATCTTTGACGCTGATACCGGAAACTAAGTATTCTACGAATCTATCCAACGTTACTCTTGAAGCCAACCAGACTTATAATGTGAGGACCAATGGCACTAATGTTGACCTTATGAAAGGCTCGCAGCTTCTTGGAAGTGCAGCACAAATCGAGATAAAGCCCCAAACAGGAAAAGGCCCCCTCTCAATCAATGGACATCTATATTTGGGAAGCTTCAGCTTTACGAACGAAAACGGCAAGTTTGTCCGTCCCTTCAATACAATTGGCATCGAGGACTATTTAAAAGGCGTCGTCCCTGCTGAAATGCCCGCTTTATGGAATATGGAGGCATTAAAATCACAGGCTGTAGCAGCGCGAACCTATGCGATGGGTTATGTAAATAAAACTCCTGATGACACCATTAACTTCCAGGTGTATGCTGGCTATAAATGGCATCAGCGTGCCACGCAGGCAGTGGAAGCGACAGAAGGCCAAGTGATTGCTTATAACGGCAATTCCATAAATTCCGATGCATTATTTTCATCCAGCAACGGAGGTAGAACCGAATCAAACGCGAATGTTTGGGGAGGTACGCAGCGTGCCTACCTGAAGGTGAAGGAAGACCCATTCGACCCGAAAACGGTTTGGTCTTTTAATATGAAGAAGCAGCAGATTGATACCTCTAAACTTGACCTATCAAAGGCCGACGCATGGTGGGCCGCCACTAACGAAGTCGAGCAAACAAAAGTCATCACCAACATCAAGACCTGGATAAAGGCAAACGGATACGCCGGCAAAGATGTGAAGGTTACGGCTGTTCCTGTTCTGTCACTGGGAGGAACAAAGTCTGGCGGCCGCGTGAGCACAGGTACCATCCATATTGATTTCCTGGTGAAGGAACCAGGAAAGGCCCTGGAGCAAACAATCAAGCTCGAAAATGTATCGGCCTCAAGAATCCGGGCGATTATCGGCCTTGACCTGATGAAAAGCTACCTGGTCGACTCCGTCGATACAGCAAGCGATACGATCAAAGTTTCAGGCAAAGGGTACGGACATGGTGTCGGACTCAGCCAGTATGGCGCGAAGAAAGCAGGAGAATTAGGGAAAACCTATCAGGAAATCCTCGCTTTTTACTTTGAGGGAACGACGCTGAAAAAAATGTACAAGACAGCAGCCGATATCACTGCACCGGTCACCCCGGACCCGGCCCCAGCCATCCCGGCACCGGCTCCAGTTCCAGTTACACCACCGGCAGCACCAGCCCCTGTCCCTGCAAAGGATGAAACAGCACCAATCATTAATGAGATAAAAACAGCTTTTGACGCAAAATCGAACCTTGTAAATGTAAGCTTTGCAACCAATGAAGCTGCTAAAATATCGATCCAGGTGCTGGATCTGAACGGAAAAGTAGTCGCTACTATTTTGAATGTCGTTCAAAAACCAACAGGTGCACAAACCGCATCCTGGAACGTGGCGAACGTAAACAACGGGAAGTACGCATTTGTGATCAGTGCCGAGGATGCGAGCAGCAACAAAGCTGCCGTGACCACGCCTTTCACCATTAAGAAGCCTGCTCCGAAGGACACTGTCGCGCCAACAATCAAAAATGCAGCGACTTCCTATGACGCAAAAACACAGAGAGTTTCTCTCAAGTATGAAATCAATGAACCTTCTAAAATGACTATCCAGGTGAAAGACCTGAATGGGAAAGTAGTCGCTACCATTTTGAATGGCGTTCAAAACCAAGCAGGTGCCCAAACCGCAACCTGGAACGTTGCGAACGTAAACAATGGGAAATACACATTTGTGATCAGTGCTGAGGATGCGAGCAGCAACAAGGCTGCCGTGACCACATCTTTCACCATTAAGAAGCCTGCTCCGAAGGACACTGTCGCGCCAACCATCAAAAATACAGCGACTTCCTATGATGCAAAAACACAGAAAGCATTTCTCAAGTATGAAATCAACGAAGATGCTAAAATGACCATTGTCGTGAAGGATTCAAAAGGGAAAACAGTGGCGACTCCAGCCAATAACCTGGCTGTCAAAAAGGGAATCCGCTGGGCATCATGGGATGCATCCAAGCTGGCCAACGGCACGTATTCCATCGCCATCACGGCCGTGGATTCAAGTAATAATAAGCGCAGCATGACGGTTGCCCAAAAATTGGCTAAGCCCGCACCTAAGAAAATGACAGGCAAAGTAACAGCCACAACCCTTAATGTCCGGGCAACAGCATCAACCACAGGGAAAGTGATCGGTACGGTAAAAAAGAACCAGACCATCACCATCCTTTCAAAAGAAGGAACATGGTACAAGATTGAATTCCAAAAGCGAACAGGATATGTCCACGCCAACTACGTTTCCAATGTGAAATAGAAGGACGGTTCTGCTACTTCATCAAAAATTCACATTATCCAAGAGGGTGTCCATCCGGGCACCCTTTTTGACCTTCCAATAACTGGTCGGTTGGCCTCTAAATGAGGGACGAGAAACCGTCCCCACGCTCTACCCTGACTATATACACAGTCTTAAAGACACAGATTAATAAACTCGTAATGGAACCTATATGGCTTTTTTACAGGCGATTAACGAGAGATTTCCATTCCTTTGTTACCCTCTAGTAGAAATGAAAACTTTCTTCGGGAGGAATGTAAATTGGTAAGAGCAAGAAGCAGAAAAAGATGGATTAGAAAGACACTCAGTTTGGTTACGGCGGTGCTGGTGCTCCTTTTGGGGTTAGGCAATAGCGCCTTCGCCCAGGAAACCCGCTTTGAAAATGGGAACCCGATGAACGTTGAGGTGATGTCCTTTAATATTCATCACGCTGTCGGAGAAGACAATGTTTTAGACTTGGAGCGCATTGCGAAAACCATTGAAGAATCCGGCACAGATATTGTCGGGTTGCAAGAGGTGGATAACCACTGGTCCAGCCGCAGTGATTTTCAGGACCAGGCCAAGTGGCTTGCAGAACGCCTTGGGATGTTTTACACCTATGGTGCAAACCTCGACTTTGAGCCTTTAAATGATGGCGACGAGCGCCGTCAGTATGGTACAGCTATTTTAAGCAAATACCCAATCATTAATTCGCAGAACCATCCTTTGACGAAAATCGGAAACACCGAGCAGCGCGGCCTTTTAGAAGCGACCATCAATGTAAAGGGAAATCACTTGCACTTTTATAACACCCACCTGGCGCTTACTTCTGCGGAGCGCGAAATACAAATTCGCGAAATCGTGGAAATTGCCAGCCAATCGGAGGGTTCAAAAGTTATTTTAGGAGATTTAAATGCAACCCCTGAAAGCAATGAAATGAAGTCCATGTACGCTAACTATGTCGATGTATTCGCAAATCAGCCGGCTGCTTATACATATTCCGCCGAAAACCCAACAAGGCGAATTGATTATATCTTTACATCCAGTGACATCGAAACCGTCAATGCAGAAGTCATCCAAAGCCTAGCCTCCGACCACCTGCCAATCACTGCTGAAATCGTACTCGACCGCGAGCAGCCTTACTTTAACGGAAGCAAATAATCTTATCCATAACAAGAGAGGAGAATCATGATGTTGAAAAAAAGAAGTTTTGGAACCAAGTTGAAAGTCCTTACGGCGGCGGCTGCACTGGGAATGGCCCTAACCGCTGCAAGCCCCGCCGCGTTCGCAAAAAGCGAGGAAAAGCCCAAGTTCGAATTTGGCCTCGTTCCGGATGCCCAGTATTGTGACTGCGACATTAACGGAACCCGCTATTACAGCAACTCCTTGGACAAGTTGAAGGAAGCCGCCCAGACTTTTAACTCTGAAAAGGTGGATTTCACTGTGCAGACGGGCGATTTTATCGACCGGAACCTTTCGAGCTTCTCGGATATCCTTCCAATCTTCAACCTGATTGAAGGGCCTAAATACCATGTCCTTGGCAATCACGACTTCCCTGTTACAACGGACGAAGTGGTCGACATTCTCGGGATGCCGAACCAATACTATGATTTCAAGCATAAAAACTGGCGCTTCGTTGTGCTCGATACCAACGATCTTAGCCTCTATGCTAACGCCGAAGGTTCCGAAAAGCATCAGGAAGCCCAGGAAATGTACAATACATTGAAAGAGAATAATGAAATCAACGCCCAAACTTGGAATGGCGGAATCAGCGAGGAACAGCTGACATGGCTGCGTGGAGTCCTCCAGAAGGCAGAGCAGCGGAACGAAAAAGTAGTGGTCATTGGCCATATGCCTGTCTATCCGGACAATAACCATAACGTGTGGAACGACGAAGCGGTAATCGCGGAGCTTGAGGCTGTCAGAAATGTCGTGGCCTATTTCAATGGACACAACCATGCCGGCAATTATGCCGTGAAAAATGGGATCCACTATGTAAACCTGAAGGGAATGGTGGAAACGGATGACACCAACTCCTACTCCATCGTCCAAGTGTACAAGGATCGCCTCGAAGTGGATGGCTATGGACGTGAAACAGACCGTGTTTTAAAAATTCAATAGGAACAAAAAAGACTCTCTTCCACACTTAAGAAGAGAGTCTTTCTTTTACCAAAATAGAAATACACCTATTCTTCTTTATCCGGCCGCCCGGAAAGTTCCTTATAAGCGATAACCTTTAAGGCTTGTATCTCCTCTTCCGATAATTTGCTTTGTATCTCTGCCATGATTTGTTCCCGATTGGCGCTACCTTCCTCCACTTCCGTATGTATTTCCTGGATGCGGGTCAAACCCACCTTCTTGATCAAAACCCTGGCCGCTTCTTCTTTCGTTGTGAACGGCAGTTCTTCTTCATTCGCATCCGCTTCCCTGCTTGGCTGGGCGGTATTTTCATATTCTGCTGTTTCTGGTGCCACTGCAGATACCTCCTTGGAGTTGTCCTTTCCCGCGATTGGCACTGCTTGTTCTAAAAACTTTTGCACTTCAGGATCCTTTTCAATGCTTTCCTTCCATTCCTCCAAGTGTTCGCTTCCCTCTAATGTCTGTGTTAGCTTTTCAGTGATTTTATCAGAAGCCAGATCCGTCCCCCAATAATATACTCCTATAGGCAAGATGCAACATGCAAAAATCATTGCGAAACCAACTAATCTTCTTTTCTTCACCTTCATCCTCCTTTTAGCTCTACTTTAATTTTACACATCCTTCCAGAAAAATAACTAGTCTTAAAGAAGGGTTTTGATGCATGGGGACGGTTCTCCTGTTTCAAAAAAGAAACTGGCAGGCATAAGACAGTAGAGAGACTAGTCAAGGAGTGACAGTTGCCGACATATCCATTCAAAATAATAGATATTTCTCGGGAAATTGTTGGAATTTGAAATACAGTAAAACCTCTTTGTGGATTTGAATAATAAGCTTGTATCGCCCCGCGATACGACAAACTGCGGCTCAACCTTGTGTCGCCCCCCCTCCTCTTAGATCCCCAATTTTTATTTGTCCGATACGTAAATCTACTGCTATTTCTCTGACGATGGTGCTCATATCGCCCACCGCTATATCTCTTATGATTTCGCTCGTATCGTGCACCGATATGGCGCTGTACTGCCTGAACAGTTATATCGTCATGCGATACGGTTTTGGAACCGGTAAAGCACAACTTTAAAGTCGTTCAAAATCAAAGGTTGCATCTTAATGTTACCCCCTACCTGTCTCGTCCGCAGAAACAAAAGGTAACTCCCCAGGCAACTTAGTCTAATAGTCTCATTTTCCTGTTTATGAAAGGGTTTTCAAAGCGCAGATAGAACTTTCTAATGGATGTACATATCAAAGGAGGTTAATAGTGTTGAAAAAGGCGAAGAAAAAGACGGCAGTGCTTTTATCGACTATTTTACTAGCTTCATCGTTTTCGGTTGTAGCCGCTCCGTTGGCCCAGCCTGTTGAGGCGGCCGAGACGAAGGCTGTAAACCCTAGTGCCAAAGCACATGACCAGAAAGTGATTGCCAGAGTGAGCACCGAACGGATGTTTGAAGATGCCCGCTATCTGGCAGAAACAATTGGCCCCCGGGTGACCGGGACGGAAGGCGAACAAAAAGCGGCTGAATTCATTCTGGAACGACTCGCTTCCTATGGTTATGAAGTAGAAACACAGGAATTCGGCATCCCCGATAAAGGGGTTGGGCACCTACAGACAAGCGACAACAAAGAGGTGCTCGTTACTATTCCGGCTGGTTCAGGCGGGACGCCGAATGATGGAATTACAGCCGGTCTGTTTGATGCTGGCTTAGGTAAGGCTGGAGACTTCACCCCTGAGGCAAAAGGAAAGATCGCCCTTATCGCCCGTGGAGGAATAACCTTCGCCGAAAAGGTTAACAACGCCATCCAGGCAGGAGCAGCTGGTGTCCTCATCTACAATAACGTTGATGCGCTGGCTCCTTTAAATCCATCGCTTGGGGGCACAAGTTTTGATATTCCAGTCGGAGGAATTACAAAGGAAAGCGGCGAGGCTTTGCTAAAGGATGTGGCCGCAGCAAACAAAACGGTAAACTTTAATGTTCAGCTGCTGAAAAATGTGAAATCGCAAAACATCATCGCATCCAGAACGCCAGAGAAGGGCAGCAATCATGAGATTATCTACGTTTCCGCCCACTTCGACAGCGTTCCATTTGCACCTGGTGCCAGCGATAATGCTTCCGGTACGGCGGTTGCGCTTGAATTGGCGCGTGTCTTAAAGAGCTATCCAATCGATAAGGAAATCCGGTTCGTCTTTGTTGGGGCAGAGGAAATCGGATTGGTCGGCTCCAAGTACTATGCGAATCAATTAAACGAGGAGGAGCTTAAACGAAGCCTTGTCAACTTCAATATGGACATGGTGGGCACTGCCTGGGAAAACGCTACGGCCATCTATATGAATACGATAGACGGCAAGGCCAATATCGCCACCGATACAGCACTGGCAACGGCTGAGCGGATTGGGACCCCTTCAGAACTGATTCTTTACCAGCGAGGTGCCTCGGACCACCAGTCCTTTTATGATGTCGGAATCCCAGCGGTGAACTTCATCCGCCGAGAACCAGGAACAGCAGCGCTGGAGCCATACTACCACACCCCGCTCGACACAATGAAATATTTAAGCGCTGAACGCCTGAAAGAAGCAGGAGACCTTGTAGGAGCATCCATTTACAGTTTAATACGAAATTAAAACGCGGGGACGGTTCTCCTGCTTCCATAAAGGAAAGCGGGAGAACCGTCCCCCTGCCTCATTCAAGCTCACTCCATAATGGCGGAAGTCCATGCTCACTCATGAATTCGTCAAAGCGACGAGCATTTTCCTCGTTCATTTCAACCCCTTCCAGCCAGATTGTATCGCATTCATCACAAATAAAGATGGTGCGATTTAATTTTTTAACCTCTGCCTTGCGCACAATCCCCTGGCCATCACAAAATGGACATTCCGCCATTTGGCCCAAACCTCCTCTAGAGGGACAGGGGCGAATCTCCCACTTCATTTCTGGAAGGAAATGAAGCAGTAGAACCGTCCCCTTGTTCCACTCGTGTTCCATCGTGTTCAATCTATTATAATATGATAAAATGAATTGACTAAAAACATAAAGGACGTACAAATCTATGACATTCTTGGATCTCTTAAAAGCACTTATTTTGGGCATGGTGGAAGGCCTAACAGAGTTTGCGCCTGTCTCTTCAACAGGACACATGATAATAGTGGATGATATGTGGCTCCAGTCGCAGCAATTTCTTGGAAAATACGCGGCCAATACCTTTAAGGTAGTGATTCAGCTTGGATCTATACTGGCAGTTGTCATTATTTTCAAGGAACGCTTCATTGAAATGCTGGGTATGAAAAAAATGACCGAAGCAGAGAAGGAAAACCGGCTGAAGCTGACACAAGTATTGGTCGGCTTAATTCCCGCCGGGGTGCTGGGCGTTTTATTTGAAGATTATATCGACGAACACCTCTTTTCCCTCTCAACTGTCCTAATTGGCTTAGTAGTGGGAGCTGTATTCATGATCCTGGCAGACATATTTGGAAAGAAACAGCCGTCCATCCAGACAGTAGATCAGATCACCTACAAAAAGGCATTTGCTGTCGGGCTCATTCAGTGCTTGTCTTTATGGCCCGGGTTCTCCCGTTCCGGCTCGACCATTTCCGGCGGAGTCCTCCTGGGAATGAGCCACAAGGCGGCTGCCGACTTTACATTCATCATGGCGGTTCCCATAATGGCTGGGGCAAGCTTCCTGTCATTGGTCAAAAATTGGCAGTATTTCACCATGGACGCGCTCCCTTTCTTTATTGCCGGGTTTATCGCAGCATTTGTTTTTGCCCTTGTATCCATCCGCTTTTTCTTAAAACTTATCAACAGAATTAAACTCATCCCGTTTGCCATTTACCGCATTCTGCTGGCTGGGGCCATTTATATTCTATATTTTTAAGTCCAGCGCCATGGTGTCCCTCGGAGCAGCTAGAAATGCCCCGCGCTTTACCCATTCGTGAATGAGGCACTAGAACCGTCCCCATGATTCAAAAAAAGCTCTCCTCGCACACGGCGAAGAGAGCTTTTCTTTTCACGTCAGCCTTTTCTTAAGTTTGGCGGCTGTGATTTCCAGGAGGATGGCGACGGCGAGGATGAAGTAGGTGATGGCTCCGATTTCTCTAATGTCGAGATAGAAATTGCTTGCCATGAACATGTCAAAGCCGATTCCGCCTGCTCCGGCAGCTGCACCCATGGCGACGGCGACGGCGAAGTTGATT
>NZ_LAYY01000101.1:0-42231 GCF_000986785.1 Mesobacillus campisalis
GACCGTTTTTCAGAATCAGCTTCAGTATTGGTCGTCCATACACCCGATGGAGGATCGTTTTTCAGAATCAGTTTTAGTATTGGTCGTCCATACACCCGATGGAGTCCCGTTTTTCAGAATCAGCTTCAGTATTAGTCGTCCATACAGCCGATGGAGGACCGCCTTTCGAGATTCTGAACCTCATTTGGTCCTCCAACTTCTCGATGAAGATAGGACAATAAAAAATTGGAAAAAAGCAGTGCGTTAATCGCACTGCTTTTTTCGTTTATTTTAGCCTTTAAAACAAACAATATAAAAAAACGTTTGATGGAGGATGAGCATGAAAAAGAGTATCAATATCTTTATGGCAGTATGCCTTATCTTCAGCATTGGCAGCCCGCTGGCTGCACGTGCCGAGGTTTCCAATAAACCGGTGCATTGGGGATTTACAAAGGGAAGAGACGGCAAGCCTGCCGATGCTGGCAAGCAGCTGGAGAATCTTCTTAAAGATTATGGAGGAGTGTATAAAGGCGATCCCGGCAAAAAAGACATATATTTAACCTTCGATAATGGCTATGAAAATGGCTATACTGAACAGATTTTGGATGTGCTGAAAAAAGAAAAGGTGCCGGCTGCCTTCTTTATTACCGGACATTATCTTGAAACCGCCGAGGATCTTGTCATCCGGATGGCCGAAGAAGGCCATACAATCGGGAACCATTCCTATTATCACCCCGATTTGACGGAAGTTAGTGATGAGAGGCTGAAAACCGAGCTTGAAAAGGTAAGGGAGAAAACCTACGAAATGACTGGGCAAAAGCATATGGCCTACTTGAGGCCGCCCCGGGGAATTCTGAGCGAGCGGACGCTTAAGCTGGCAAAAGAGGAAGGATATACCCATATCCTCTGGTCATTGGCCTTCATGGACTGGGATACGAAAAGGCAAAAAGGCTGGGAGTACTCCTATAACAACATCATGAAGCAAATCCATCCAGGGGCCGTCCTGCTTTTGCACACAGTATCGAAAGACAACGCCGAAGCCCTCGAAAAAGTCATCAGGGACCTAAAAAAGCAGGGATACACCTTCAAAACCCTCGATGACCTCATGCTCGAAGGAACGCTGCAAAACCCAATGCTCTACTAACAGGGGTCATGCACCCGTTAGTCTATTAACGCATCAACGGGGGTCAGGCACCCGCTGGGGGATTAACGCTTCACCGTACCGGGGGTCAGGCACCGCCCGGTTTTTTTCGTATGTGAACCTTATTCGTGTTATAATACGGGGATAAATAACGAACTGGATCCACCTTTTGCAAAGGAGAGATTTTATGTGGCAGGAAACCATTTCAATCCCCGGACCTTATAATTTCGACCTTGCCCTGGACAGGTTGTCGCTCGATCCTTTGCATGCAGTCGACCTTGACAGCAGGACAGTGAAAGTCCCGGTTGCGAATGGTTCGGAACGGCAGATTGCGACAGTCAAAGGGACCGGAAGCCTCGAAATCCCGCAATTTCATATAACCGCTGAAGGAAGCAAGGAGCAGACTCTCAGCGTTCTGAAGGAGATTTTCCGTTGGGATGTCGAACTCCGGAAAATTCATGACCATTTCCAGAGCACCGACCTGAAGCCGATTTTTGATGCCCATTACGGAACTCCGCTTGTCCTGGATTTCGACCCATTCGGAAGCCTCCTGAAGTGCATCATCCACCAGCAGCTTAACCTATCCTTTGCCTATACACTGACACAGCGTTTTGTTCATGCCTACGGAATCGAAAAAGACGGCGTTTGGTTTTATCCAACTCCAGACAAAGTCGCGAGGTTGACGGTCGAAGAGTTTCGCAAACTGCAGTTCAGCGGACGAAAGGCGGAATATGTCATTGGCATCGCTGAGCTTGCAGCAGAGGGAAAGCTGGACTTTGCCTCCATGAGGAATCAGGCAGATGCCGAAATTGAAAACAGTTTAATCAAAATACGCGGTGTGGGGCCCTGGACAGTCCAGAATTTCCTTATGTTCGCATTGGGCCGGCCAAACTTGTTTCCAATCGCGGACATAGGTCTGCAGAATGCATTGAAAAAGCATTATGGCCTTGACCAGAAACCGACAATCGCCGAAATGGAGCAACTAAAAGAGCCATGGGAGCCATACTTGAGCTATGCTTCCCTCTATTTATGGAGAAGCATTGAATAAACGGAGTGAACAACATGAAAAAGGAATATAGAACAAACAAGCAATCGCACAGCAGCAGCGATTTTAAGAAAGGCAACCCTGCGCCTGCTAAGAACAGGCAGGGCAGCCGGCAGAAGGCCCAGGGCGGAAGCCAGCAGCAGGGAGTCAAAATCGAACCCGGACAAACGATGCCGCTTACCATTAAACGGCTTGGCATCAATGGGGAAGGCGTTGGCTACTTTAAGCGCCAGGTTGTATTTGTTCCCGGAGCGCTGCCTGGAGAAGAAGTCGTGGCCGAGGTTACGAAGGTGCTTCCGAAATATTCGGAAGCCAAGGTCAAGAAGGTCAGAAAGCCTTCCGAACACAGAGTCACGCCTGTCTGCCCGGTGTATGAAGAATGCGGCGGCTGCCAGCTGCAGCATCTTCATTACTCCCAGCAGCTCAAAGAAAAACGGGATATTGTCATCCAGTCGCTTGAACGGCACACCAAGCTGGACGTGTCCAAACTGGACATCAGAGACACCATCGGAATGGAAAATCCATGGGGCTACCGCAATAAAAGCCAGTTCCAGGTCGGTGAGAAAGCCGGAAAAGTCCTAGCCGGCCTATACGGCCTGAATACGCATAATCTCATCAATATCGAACAGTGCGCTGTCCAGCATCCGGCCACATCAAAAGCAACAGAAGTCGTCAAAGGCATTCTTCAGGACTTGAGAATCCCGATCTACAATGAAAAGACCGGCAAAGGCCTGGTGCGCACGATTGTGGCCAGGACCGGAATTCAGACAGGCGAGCTCCAAATTGTCCTGATCACAACGAAAAAAGAGCTGCCTAAGAAAGAGCTTATCATCCAGGAGACCAAAAAGCGGCTGCCAGAACTGACCTCGATTGTCCAGAATGTAAACGGCCAAAAAACCTCGCTAATATTCGGCGAAGAGACACAAACGCTTGAAGGGAAGGATTTCATCCAGGAAACGCTAGGCGACCTCCAGTTTGAGCTTTCGGCCAGGACTTTCTTCCAGCTGAATCCAGAGCAGACGGTCAAACTCTATGATGAAGCCAAGAAAGCTGCCGGGCTCACAGGCAAGGAAAAGGTAGTGGACGCCTATTGCGGAGTGGGCACAATCGGACTCTGGCTTTCCGGGGACGCTGGGGAGATCAGGGGAATGGACGTGATTCCGGAGTCCATCGAAAATGCCCGTAAAAATGCTGCCCGCCACGGTGTAAAACATGCCCGCTACGAAGTGGGCAAAGCCGAGCAATGGCTGCCTAAATGGGCAAAAGAAGGCTGGAGGCCTGATGTCATTGTGGTTGACCCGCCAAGAGTCGGATGCGATGCCGAATTCCTGAATACCGTTTTAAAAGTGAAGCCTCAAAAATTTGTTTACATCTCATGTAATCCATCTACATTGGCAAAAGACATCAATACCCTTGGCAAGCACTACAAAGTGGAATACATCCAGCCGGTGGATATGTTTCCGCATACCAGCCAGGTTGAGAGCTGCGCATTGCTAGTCAGAAGAACATAACCCTGTTAAATAAACTCCTGCTAAAAAGACCCCGGCATCGCAAAAAGAAATTGTGATGCCGGGGTTTTATTTTTATTGTAATGAATCTTAATCCGCGGATCCGGACCCAGGCTCAATCCAGGCCTGGGACCAATTCTCGATGGCCTTTAAAATCGGCTCCATGGATAGTCCTTTTTCAGTTAGAGAATACTCAATAATGACGGGCGTTTCAGGTATGACTTCGCGTTTTACCACCCCTTGATGCTCAAGGTCCTTTAACCGTTCCGATAAGACCTTTCCGCTTATGCCAACAGAAGATTGTATTTCATTGAACCTTTGTGGCCCTGATAGTAGCTGATAGATAACTAAGGCGGTCCATCTTTGACTTAATAATGAGATAGCTTTTTCAAATCTTGGACAAATGGTTGGTTGTTTCATTGTAACGACACCTCACTTGTTTACATTATATCACAGAAAAGAACAATTTAATTACAAAAGATAATTTAGTTACTTGACAAAAATTCATTACTAAAATACACTTAGTTACATAAAGTAAGTTATTATTTAACAGGCCGAACCGGCTTCGGATTGGAGGGATACGATGGCTGATAAAAAAAGCTCTGGAATTGAAATTGGCATCTACACACTTGCGGATATAGGTCCTGACCCCCTTACTGGCAAGACAATCAGTGCCAAAAACAGAGTGAAAGAAATCGTCGGGGCCGCAAAAGCTGCGGATGAGGCAGGACTCGATGTATTTGGAATAGGAGAACATCATCGTCTCGATTATGCTTCCTCGTCTCCTGCGGTACTATTGGCAGCTATTGCACAAGTAACGGAGCAAATTAGATTAACAAGTACAACAAGTGTTTTAAGTACGCTTGACCCTGTCCGTCTGTTTGAAGATTTCGCTACAGTGGATCTCCTTTCCGACGGCCGTGCTGAAATACTGGCAGGCAGGGGAGCATTTATTGAATCATTTCCTCTGTTCGGCTATAGTACAGACGATTATGATGAATTGTTTGAAGAACATCTGGAACTCTTGTTGCAGCTTGCCCAGAATGAGACCGTGACGTGGTCCGGGAAGTTCCGTCCTTCTTTTGGGGAAGCGGAAATTGCCCCAAGACCGGTACAGGACCGCCTGCCAGTCTGGATTGGTGTCGGAGGGTCACCGGAAAGTGCCGTCCGTGCCGGAAAATACGGTGTTGGAATGGCAATGGCCATATTGGGAGGAAATCCATCGCGCTTTAAGCCGCTTGCAGACCTTTACCGTAAAACTGGAGTTGAGGCAGGCCATTCACCACAGGACTTAAAGATTGGTGTGACAGGACACGCCTACATCGCGAAGACAACGCAGCAGGCAAAGGACGAATTCTACCCTTATTACGCCAACTACTGGCAATACGTGAACCGTCAGCGCGGAATGGGGACAAAGATGTCCAGGGCAGACTTTGACCATATGACTGGGCCGGATACTGCACTGTTTGTAGGAAGTCCGCAGGAAATAGCCGAGAAAATCCTGCAGCAGCATGAACTCTTTGGACATCAGCGTTTCTTGGCGCAATTGGACATAGGCGGCCAGCCTCTAAAGAATGTAATGGAAAGCATTGAATTGTTGGCAACGGAAGTGGCCCCAGTCGTTAGAAGAGAAATAAGTAAAAACTTTTAGAGGTGTAGATAAATGGGCTTTTTACAAAAACTTTTTGGTAAACAAACAGAGGAGGAAGAAACAATGGCAGCAGAAAAATTAAACATCGGAATTATCCTGGGAAGCACTCGTCAAGGACGTGTAAGCCCGCAGGTTGGAGAATGGGTAAAAGGAATTGCTGACAAACGCGGAGATGCGAATTATGAAATTGTTGATATTGCTGACTTCAACCTTCCATTCTTGGGAACTACAGATGGAACAGAGCCTGGCATTGCTGCCTGGAATGAGAAACTGGCAAGCCTTGATGGGTATGTATTCATTGTTCAGGAATACAATCACAGTATTACCGGTGCATTGAAAAACGCAATCGACTTTGCCCGTGAAGCCTGGTATAACAAAGCAGCAGGCATTGTAAGCTATGGTTCAACTGGCGGAGCTCGCGCAGCTGAGCATTTGCGCGGTATTCTGGGAGAAATCAAAGTTGCGGATGTCCGCACACATCCAACTCTTTCCCTTTTCACTGATTTCGAGAATATGAGTGAGTTTAAGCCGCAGGAGCTGCATCTTGATAATGTAAACGCAATGCTTGAAGAGGTTGTTGCCTGGAGCGGAGCGTTAAAAACTTTACGCTAATCTAAAAACATCAGACGCCATTAGGTGTCTGATGTTTTTCTGTTTAAAATCTTCCATTATGGCAGTACATTCCCTGCAGCCCGGTAAATCTCATACCATTCTTCTCTTGTGATGACCACATCCGAAGCCTTGGCGATATTCGTTAGCCGCTCTGGTGTCATTGTGCCAACGATGGTTTGGATCTTTGCCGGGTGGCGGAGGATCCAGGCGACTGCGACAGCTGACTTATTGATGCCGTATTTATTGCCCACTTCCTGGAGTTTGGCATTCAGTTCAGGGAAATCGTCATTATCAATGAAAAAGCCTTCGAACAGTCCGTACCGGAATGGAGACCATGCCTGGATGGTCATATCGTTCAGGCGGCTGTAATCAAGGATGCCGCCATCGCGGTCAATGGCATTGTCATGTTTGTTGTTCACCTGGATTCCTGCATCAACCATTCCTGTATGCATAACGCTGAATTGAAGCTGATTGATGATCAGGTCCTGCCGGACATATTTTTTTAGCAGTTCAATTTGCGCTGGGTTATGGTTGCTCACGCCGAAGTGGCGCACTTTTCCGCTTTCCTGCAACTGTGAAAAGGCCTCTGCTACCTCTTCAGGCTCCATAAGCGCATCCGGGCGGTGCAGCAGGAAGACATCAATGTAGTCTGTTTTCAAGCGCTGCAGGCTTTTGTCGACGGACCCCACAATATGCTCTTTGGAAAAGTCGTAAAACCCCTTCCGGATTCCAGCCTTTGTTTGAATGATGAGTTTTTCCCGGATTGAAGGGCTCATTTCGAGAGCATCCGCGAATACTTCTTCCGATTTTCCGCCGGCATAAATATCAGCATGGTCAAAAAAGTCAATCCCCAGCTCCAGGGCATTATGTATCACCTTTGCAGCCTCATCCTTGGAGAGCTTTCCCATGCCCATGCAGCCTAGCGAAATGTTGGAGGCCTCCAGACTGCTATTGCCCAATTTAATTTTTTTCATCAAAAATCACCTCTTTCTTCCTTATGTTATCGTTTGAGTGGTTGATTATCCACTTTTATCCTTCAGGGGCTCCTGAACAGCTGATAAGCGGCAAGGTTGACACCTTTTCTTTATTCATGTTATATTTATCTCGAATTAAAGATATCTCATTTAAAAACAACCTTAAGGGTATTATATAAACAGGAGGAATGAAAAATGAAGGGATTAAAAGGAATTCACCATGTTACCGCGATCACAAGCAGCGCGGAAAAGAATTATGAATTTTTCACTTATGTACTTGGGATGAGGCTGGTGAAAAAGACAGTCAATCAGGACGATATTCAAACCTATCATCTGTTTTTTGCAGACGACACTGGCAGTCCGGGGACAGATATGACATTTTTTGATTTTCCGGGGATCCCGAAAGGATCGCACGGAACAAATGAAATTTATAAAACTTCCTTCCGGGTGCCTACCGACAAATCCCTCGAATACTGGGTCAAGCGTTTTGACAGGATGGGTGTGCAGCACAAGGGGATTGCCGAACAGTTTGGCAAGAAGACTCTTTCCTTTGCCGATTTTGACGAACAGCAATATCAGCTGGTGTCAGATGAAAACAATGAGGGCGTGGCCTCTGGCACCCCTTGGCAAAAGGGACCGGTTCCTCTGGAATACGCCATTACCGGTTTAGGGCCGCTTCATGTCCGTGTAGCGCAGTTCGACTATTTTAAAGAGATGATGGAAAAGGTATTGCAGTTCAAAGAGATTGCATCCGATGGTGCGTTCCATTTGTTTGAGGTTGGCGAAGGAGGAAACGGGGCGCAGGTCATTGTTGAATACAATGCCGTCCTGCCACAGGCACGGCAAGGATATGGCACAGTGCATCATGCAGCCTTCCGGGTCGACGATCGTTCCGTTCTTGAGGATTGGGACATGCATCTGCGGAATTTTGGCTTCCAGACGTCCGGCTTTGTGGACCGCTTCTTTTTCGGGTCGCTTTATTCGAGAGTGGCTCCGCAGATCCTGTTCGAATTTGCCACTGATGGCCCTGGCTTTATGGGGGATGAGCCTTATGAAACACTGGGGGAAAAACTCTCGTTGCCGCCTTTCCTGGAGCCAAAGCGGAAACAGATTGAATCATATGTGCGATCGATTGACACAGTCAGAAGCACAAAGGAGTTTATTAAGGAATAATGATAGTTGCCTTATCAGCCGCTGCATTTTGCAGCGGCTGTTTTTTTGTGTGGTTTTCCCAAGCTATGGTTAAGGGTTGTGCCTGAGAGGGTATGGAGAAACTGGATAGAAAAGGGAGTGTTAAGTTGGACCCGCTAATATATTTATTTTTTACAATTGCTTATACAGCTCTTCTGGTTTGGGGAATTGTCCTTGCGCAAAAAAACGGCTGGAATAACAGTGCAAACCTTATTCTGCTAGTCATTGCCGGGCTGATTTATGACAATGGAATCCTCGCTGCCGGCACCCTCATTGGGGAAGGTGGCCACCTGAAAAATCTGAACGCTGTCCGCTTTTGGGCACATGCATTTTTCACGCCCCTGCTTGTGATCTTTGCGTGGAAGACGGTTTCCAGGACTGGAGTGGAGTGGGCAAGAAGTAAGTGGATAAAATATGGAATTTATCTTGTATTCATTGGGCTTGTGGTCCTGGAATTGGCGACGGAGGTGTTCGGCCTTGAGCTGAGGGCCAAGCGGGAATATGGAGTCTTGGGCTACGAAAATGCTGCCCAGGGCGGGGGTCCGCCGCTGATGGTCCTGATTGTGACCGTTTTTCTGCTGATTGCCTCCATCATCGTCTGGAAAAAGCAAAAATGGCCGTGGTTTTTTGTGGGAACCGTCTTAATGGGACTTGGCAGCGCTGTCGAGTTTCCTGTTAAAAGTGCCGCAGTAGTCAATGCCTTTGAATTGATCTTGCTTTTATCCTTAATGGCAACGAAGCATTTTCAGGACCAGCGTGAGGAGTAGGGGATTTACGACAAGACAGTGGCGGTTACAACAAAAAGGCAGGCACATACGACAAAAGCCGGCTCTTCACGACATAAGAATAGCTGTACGACAAAAGCCTGGCCTCTTACGACAAGAGGCAGGAATATACGACAAAAGGCACTGCACTTACGACAAAAGCATAAAGGCTTACGACATAAACCAACGCACTCACGACAAAACAGCCAGGTTTACGACAAAAGTGCCTCCACATCAAAAATGCCCTCCGGCAGCCGGAGGGCATTCCTTTTAGCTCATTTTGGCGTATAGCACCTCTTTGAACACTTCGATCGCTTTTTCTGGCTGTACTTCATAGCCCATCTCGTTCATTGTTTCGCCGATAAGAAGCACCGCTTTTTCCAGCATCTCCTGAGTGGTATTTCCCATGTGGCCGATCCGGAAGGCTTTGCCTGCCAAATGGGCCAATGCGCCAGCGACGATAAGGCCTTTTTCTGCCAGTCTGGCCCGGAAAGCGGCATCGTCCATTCCCTCTGGATACAGGATGCAGCTGAGTGTGGCTGCTGCCGCTTCCTCATCTGCCAGCGCCTTCATGCCATATGCAGCAAGGGCCGCCCGTACTCCTCTTCCAAATGCCTCGTGGCGCTTGTAGCGGTTCTCCATGCCTTCCGCCAGTACGAGCCTCATTCCTTCCTCATAGGCGTAAATCAGGTTCACAGGTGGCGTAGCAAAATACTTTTGCGGGTCATGCATGATTGGAATCCAATTGTAAATATCGCTGTAATAGGCAGGGATGCGCCCAAGTTCCTTCCGGGCGTCAAGCGCTGTCTGGTTGAACGCCACAATGGCAAGGCCAGGAGGAACGCCGATGGCTTTTTGTGACCCTGTCAGAATGACATCAATCTTTGCATCAGGATCACCATAGGACTTGCTCATGTCCTCTTCCATCGCTGCTGTAGCGCAAACTCCATCGAGAATCACAAGGGCGCCATGCTTTTTAATGATGGGCACCAGGACCTCCAGATTCGCTGCAACACCGGTAGATGTGTCAGCATGGGTAATCGTAACAGCCTTATAATGACTGTCAGCCAGCTTTTCCTCCAGCTCTTGCGGACTCACTTGTTTTCCCCAATTTGCCTGGAGTACATCTGCTTCAATTCCAAATGCTTGTCCCAGCTTAATGAAGCGGTCGCCGAAAAATCCATGGCTGATGACCAGGATCCGTTCTCCCGGCGCTACGGTGTTCAGCAGCGCCATCTCCATTCCGAGCGTTCCCGAGCCTGAAATGACAAAAACCTCGCCGTCTGTTTTCAGCATTTCCCTTGTCTTTTCGAGAGCGCTTCGGTAAACAGCGGCAAACCGTGCATCGGTATGGCTTCTTGTTTCCCCGCCAAGTGCATCATAAATCGAATCAACCACCGGTGTCGGCCCTGGTATCAGCAACATTTCTTTATTCCGCAAATCCTTCATCCCCCTGTAAAATGATAGTGTCTATAACTACTTCTATTTTAACGAAGAAAGTCCTTTAATCTTCCCTGATCATTTGTCCACTTTCCAACATATGGGCAAAGTTATTGCTGCAAGGGAGTAGTCCTTCATCCTTTTGGGAAAAGGTAAATAGAAACGCTGTATTAATCAAACGTTTGATTAAACACACCAGGACAGGCTCAAATGTCCATACATTGTCAAGAATGATCATTTCTTTTAAGCGGCGATGTGCTAGAGTTTTTTTATAGAAATTTCATGATGAAGATGAATCTACATGGAAGAAAGGAACCTGAAATGATAAGCACTTTGCTAAAAGAACCATTGGTCTTATTATTTGTTATCCTGTTTTTGGGATCAGCACTAGGGCAGGCAAAAATAAAGGGCATCAGTCTTGGTACATCAGGAGTGCTGCTAGTAGCGATGGTGTTTGGCCATTTCGGGTACGATGTTCCGGAAACCGTCCAGCAGCTTGGATTAAGTTTGTTTATTGTTGCCGTCGGTCTGCAGGCTGGCCCGCGCTTTTTCCGGATGATGCGCACAAACGGCCTGGTATTTGGGATCATTGGGCTGATTGTGGTCCTATCTGCCGCTTTCACGACTGTCATCATTGCCAAATTGTTTGATTTTTCGCCCGCCATATCGATTGGCCTGATGACCGGGGCGCTGACGAGCACACCTGGGTTGGCTGCCGCTTTGCAGGCGACCAAGGATCCTATTGCTTCTGTAGGTTACGGGATCGCTTATCCGTTTGGCGTCATTGCCGTTGTCCTGTTTGTCCAGCTGCTCCCAAGGCTGCTGAAGGCGGACCTTGAGAAGGATATGAATGAATCGAATGGCCCAATCCGCAACTCGGAGTCACCTGAATTGATGACTCTTGAAGTCCGCAATCCTGCCTTCCATAAACGGACCATCAAGGAACTGCATTTCAACAGGTATAATTCGGTCGCCATAAGCCGTGTGATCCGCGGCGACCGCAACATCATTGCCCTGAATGATACGGTGATTCTCAAAGGAGATCATCTTGTCGCGGTTGGCTCCAGGGAAGATCTTGAGCATCTGTCAAAGGATATTGGGCCCAGGGTGGAACCCCATCTTAAAAACTCCGATCATGTCAAGCTTCGGAAAATTGTTGTCGATGCAGAAGAAATTATCGGTAAAAGCCTGAGGGAATTGAGCTTGAGGAATGTGTACGGAGTCACCGTAACAAGAATAGAGCGCGGCGGATTTGAATTTCACCAGCATCCCAAATGGCGTCTTGAACGCGGGGACGTCCTGACAGTTGTCAGCAGCGAGGACCGTCTGGATCAGGTGGAAAAGCTGTTCAGCAGGAGGCATCTGTCGGTCACCAATGTCCATATCCTTTCTTTAAGCCTCATCCTGCTTGTCGGAATTCTGGTTGGGATGATTCCGCTCACTTTGCCGGGGCTCGGGGAAATAACCTTTGGAGTGGCAGGAGGGCCGCTGTTTGTCGCGTTGATTATTGGCCATTTTGGGAAAGTGGGTCCCATCAAAGCCCGCTATTACCAGCCCTCAACAAGGGTCATCAGCGATATTGGGCTCGTACTGTTCCTGGCAGGAGCAGGCACGACAGCCGGCCAGGGCATAGTGGATGTCATCCAGGAAAGAGGTTTCAGCCTTGTATTTGCGGGCGCATTGATTACGATTGTTCCCTTGTTTATTGGCTACTTTGTCTCTAGGAGGATGTTCCGTTTTAGCATCGCCCACTCGCTTGGCACTTTATGCGGGGGAATGACAAGTACCCCGGGCCTCGGGGCGGTCAATCAGCTGGTTGATTCCGAAGAGCCAGCGGTTGCTTATGCTGCCGCTTATCCATTCGCACTGATACTTGTTGCCGTCATCTCGCAGCTGCTTGTTTTTTTCCTGTAAGAACGGTTAGGAAGTATTCCGGCGGCCGAATATCCATTAAGGGCAAACAGGCAGGACCTTGCCAAAATAGCTTTTAATAATCAGCCAGCGAGCCGGATAGGTATTGATGAAGTCATCCAGGACAGCCGGGGAATAACAAGCGAGGCAGCCGATTGGCTGGGACGTTCCCTTTAGGTCATAATACAGGGCGTGCAGAATCGTGTAGTGGCTGTTCAGCTGAAAGGGGTTCAGCGTGACAGCTTTGATATGATGCTGGTCGATAAAGTGGATCAGCGACTCCTTCTGCAGGTGAAAACTCTCCTCCCTGGACAAGCCGTTCAGCTCAATTCTATTGTTAATAAATAAAATTCCGTTCATAAGCCTTCCTCCATCTTCCATGCTGATTAGTACCGGTATAAACAATTTCGCTGCTGTTCATACCTGTACTGGTGGTGCGGAGACTGCACACTTCAAAAACCCCCGGTCAGTTTCGCTGCCGGGGGTTTGTCTATGTTTTTATCGTAATGGCCTGTTTTCCCATCTGCTCCCAACCCGCAATAAATGGCTTGCGGGGGAGCCTCCGGTTCTTTCGATGCAGCGGATCGTTGAAATAGATATAATCATCGTCGTATCCTGTCACAAGTACTGAATGCATTTTATAAGTGATTTTAATGGGCCCGCTGGCGGTATTCCACGTTTCCCACTCTTTATCAGGAACGATGTCAAAAGTGCTTGTTACGATAACCCAGACAGGCCTCTTTTTATCCAGCTGTTCAATTACGATGTCAAAGCCTTTGCCGGTAAAATCGAGGACTTTGCCGGGAAGATAGCTTTCTGCCAGGTCCCGGATCGGTCCATGATAGACGCCTATGCCTGGTTTGCTCATTGTCGCCATATTGCCGACGAAACCGTCATTCATGTTTCCGCGAAGCCCGTTTGCTTCAAATGGGACCTTCCTGATTTTCTCGGAAAGTGTCATTTTATCGATGGAAACCCCGGCTTGGTTTAAAAGCATGGCCAGGCTGGTGACTTCACAGCCTCTAGCCAGCTCGGGCGTCTGCCTGATATGGGGTGCATCTATTAAAACCTTGTTTCTTGCTTTTGGAGATCCTTTCGTGCCAGCCTGATTGGAGGCAGGTTTTTTCCTGTCTTCGTGATGCAGCTTAGACTTGTTCTGGATGGTATAATCCTTTGCTTCGTGGGGAGCGCCGTTTTCTGCAGCAGCGCACCCGGCCATCACCATCACCGAGGCCAGCCATTTTACAGGTCTTGTGAACAACATGAGTCAACTCCTAAAAGAGATGTACTCATGTTTTGCCCTCAAGAGGCTGTAAACAAAGCTGGTAAAGTCAACCCCTGCAAGGAATTGCTGCCAGGGTAAGAGGGGTGGGAAGACAGCATTCAGCGGAAAACGGAGCCCGGTACATCGAACATAGACCAGAGAAACAAAATAAAAAGGATGGATATGAGCCAGGCTGCCGGGGGCTTGTGAAAGTGGATTTTCAGGACGGTAAACATGACGGTATTAAAAAGGACCGACCAAGCGAGGCTCCAGCCGTGGTCATGCTTCATTAAATTTGTCTTTAAATCAATGAATTCATTGACGGAATAAATGCCAATCCACAAAAGGATATACAAGATTTGTTTGATCAGGCGTTCCTTGGGAAATTTGGATAAGTAGATCATTACCGTTGCAGGATATTTGACAAGCATCACTGATAAAAATATATGCGTGTGAGTCAAGCCCAGTTCGGCATCCATTCCCTGTGGAGTGTATTTCCACATCGGATAAAGATCGACCAGAAGATACTGATAAAGGAAGTCGCCAAGCAGCAGAAAGAGCAGGGTGGGGTAATATAGCCGCCAATTCCTCCAGTCGCCCCATTTCCATAATGCACCAATCCAAGCCAAAGCATATATTGCGTTCATTTTCCGGTCTCTCCCTTGCCCAAGGGTTAAATTCCTCTTTCGTATCAATAGCATTGACTTGGTTGGAAAAAATATTCCAGTTTCGTGCGGTGAAGCATGGCCGTCTTTAAGGAATTATTCCTTCCGGATGTCCCATTTCCTGATTCGGTATTGGAGGTTTTGCCTGCTCATTCCCAATGCTTCGGCGGTTTGTGTAATGTTGAAATCATGCTGCTGCAAAGCCTTTTTCAAATAGTAAGTCTCCGCTTCCTTCATGTAATCATCAAATGGCTTGATGGGCTTTCCCGACTGAATAAGCAACCTCTCTGCCTTTGGGGCGGGTGCCTTTTCGCCGCTGACCCGCGGTTTACTCCGGAACTGGATGGGCAGGTGCCTGTACGAAAGTACTTCTTCATGGTCCATAACATTCATGGATCCCTCGATGATATGTTCAAGCTCCCTGACATTGCCGGGCCAGTCATAGGCCAAGAAAAGCCGCAAAACCTCCTCGTCCATTTTTTTAACGCTCATGCCGAACAGGCTGTTATATTTCTCAATGAAAAATACAGCAAGGTCCCTAATATCAGACTTTCTTTCTTTTAAAGAAGGAACGAACAGGGAGACCACGCTTAGCCGGTAATACAGGTCCTTCCTCAGCCGTCCTTCGGCAATGGCGCTGACAGGATCTTCATTGATTGTAGCGATAATCCGGACATCAACCGGCACATCGCGGGTGTCACCGACCCTGCGGACGGTTTTCTCCTGGATTACACGTAAAAGTTTGGCCTGCAGCGCAATATTAAGGGAGTTGATTTCATCGAGAAGCAGAGTGCCGCCTTCGGCCTGCTCGAACAGCCCTTTCCGGTCAATCGCCCCTGTAAAAGCTCCTTTTTTCGTCCCAAAGAGAAGTCCTTCAATCAAACTGTCAGGCAAGGCAGCACAGTTTTGCGAGATAAAAGGCCTGGCGGAACGAGGGCTGCCATTATGGATGCTTTGGGCAAATAATTCCTTTCCTGTTCCGGTTTCTCCGGTAATAAGGACAGAAGAAGATGTGCGGGCTGCCCGCTTACTCGCCTCGATGACTTCCTCGAGTTCGGGGCTGCTTCCGATAATACTGTCAAACGTATATTTGGTATCGCTCTTTTTATGGAGATTTTCCCTGACAAGCCGCTCATATTTGGTCACATCCCGGGCAATTTCAATTGCTCCCATCAGGGTCTTTCCTTCAAGGAAGGGAAAGGTATCGTTGATTGTCGTAATTTCCTTGCCTTTGTTGTTATAGTAGGTTTGTTTGGCATTTTGGATGGTTGTTCCCTTTCTCAGTGCTTCCAGCAGGGTGCTGTTGCTGTTTTCGTCAAAAGAAAAAACCTCAAGCAGATTTTTATCAAGAACATCCTCAATGCTCATTCCCTCGATATCCCGCATTTTTTTATTATAAATGATTGTTTTGCCTTCCTCGCTCACCGCATGTATTCCAACGTCGATTTTATCGAGTATATGCTTGTAGACTTTGTTCATTTTCAGGAGGTATTCAAGTTGTTTTTGCTCCATAACTTCCCCTCTTTTCTTTGTCCTTGATTATATATTATGGAGGGAAGGGTGGCGGTGCAAGGAATTTTGGCGCAAAAAAACTGAACACCTGCTTGGGTTGTGCAAAGAATCTTTGCACTTCTGACTTTAATTTCTTTATTTTCATGGTATTTAAAGTTGGCACGATAATTGCATCTATACCGTTGAAGGCAAAAAGGCTTTATATTACACAGGGAGGAATGCATTCATGGTGCAGCCATACCAGCACGAACACTTTACAAATTTTAAGGATGATAAAAATAAACAAGAGTATCTTCAAGGCTTAAAGACGGTAGAAGGATACATCGGCCGGGATTATGATCTTTTGATTGGCGGAGAGCGGATTTCGACGGAGGATAAGATTGTTTCCTTCAATCCTGCCAATAAGGAAGAGGTAATTGGCACAGTTGCAAAAGCGGATCGGGAGCTGGCCGAAAAGGCGATGCAGGCTGCGGTTGAAGCCTTCAAGACGTGGAAGAAGGCAAAGCCCGAGCTGCGGGCGGATGTTCTTTTCAAGGCTGCGGCGATCCTTCGCCGCCGCAAGCATGAATTTTCTGCTTTGCTTACCAAAGAAGCGGGTAAACCTTGGAATGAAGCGGATGCGGATACAGCGGAGGCTATTGACTTCCTCGAGTATTACGCCCGCCAAATGCTCCTGATCAAAGATGGAGTACCGGTCCAGAGCCGTCCGAATGAATTCAACCGTTATGACTATATTCCGCTAGGGGTGGGAATCATTATTTCCCCGTGGAATTTCCCGCTTGCCATCATGGCAGGAACCACCGTTGCCGCAATTGTTGCCGGAAATACCGTCCTTTTAAAACCAGCCTCCACCACACCGGTTGTGGCAGCCAAATTTGTAGAGGTTATGGAAGAATCCGGCCTGCCAAAAGGAGTGCTTAATTTTGTCCCAGGCAGCGGTGCGGAAGTCGGCGACTATCTTGTTGACCATAAAGATACCCGCTTCATTTCCTTTACTGGCTCCCGGGATGTGGGGCTGCGCATTTATGAGCGGGCGTCTAAGCTGAGCGAAGGCCAAATCTGGCTGAAGCGGGTGATTGCGGAAATGGGCGGGAAGGATACCATCGTCGTTGACAGCGAGGCAGACCTTGAACTGGCGGCACAATCGATTGTTTCTTCGGCTTTCGGTTTCTCCGGGCAAAAATGTTCCGCAGGATCCCGTGCCGTCGTTGTGGAGGATGTTTACGACCAGGTGCTTAATCGTGCGATTGAACTGACAAAACAGCTGAAAGTCGGCAATCCGGAAGAAGCTGTGACCAATATGGGACCAGTCATTGACCAGAGTGCATACAATAAAATCATGGAATATATCGAAATTGGCAGGAGTGAAGGGAGACTGGCTGCCGGCGGTGAAGGAGACGATTCAAAAGGCTATTTCATCCAGCCGACGATCATTGCCGACCTTGACCCGAAATCCCGGATCATGCAGGAAGAAATTTTTGGACCTGTTGTCGGTTTCAGCAAAGCGAGAGATTTTGACCATGCAATTGAAATTGCCAATAACACTGAATATGGCCTGACTGGAGCCGTCATTACCAGAAACCGCGATAAAATCCAGCAGGCGCGCGAAGACTTCCACGTAGGCAATCTTTATTTCAATCGCGGATGTACAGGTGCGATTGTCGGATACCAGCCATTTGGCGGATTTAACATGTCGGGCACCGACTCCAAAGCTGGAGGGCCGGACTACCTGCTCCTCCATATGCAGGCGAAGACAACTTCAGAAATGTATTAGAGCATGTATAGTTGAAGCCAGGTGGCCGTTAAGGCAAGGCTTCCTGGCATCGATAACAACGAACAGGGGAAGTGAAAAACATGGTTCAAAGCCAATCATCAAAGGAACTTATTGAACAGACTGATAAATATGGAGCCAATAATTATCACCCGCTGCCAATTGTCATTTCCAGGGCGGAAGGTGTCTGGGTGGAAGACCCTGAAGGCAATAGGTACATGGACATGCTTAGTGCTTATTCGGCTGTCAACCAGGGGCACCGCCATCCCAAAATCATTCAGGCACTGAAGGACCAGGCAGACAGGGTTACCCTGACATCAAGAGCTTTTCATAATGACCAGCTTGGGCCTTGGTACGAGCGGATTTGCAAGCTTGCAAACAAAGAGATGGCCCTGCCTATGAATACAGGGGCAGAAGCGGTTGAAACGGCCATTAAAAGTGCTCGCCGCTGGGCTTATGATGTCAAGGGCGTGGCAGAAAACCAGGCGGAGATCATTGCCTGCATCGGCAACTTCCACGGCCGGACGATGGCGGCTGTATCCCTTTCCTCCGAAGCAGAGTACAAGCGTGGATTTGGACCGATGCTCCCTGGAATTAAATTGATTCCTTACGGCGATCTTGAAGCGCTTAAAGCGGCGATTACCCCAAACACGGCTGCTTTTTTAATCGAGCCTATCCAGGGAGAGGCCGGCATTGTCATTCCCCGGGAAGGCTTCCTGAAAGAAGCTTTCGAGCTTTGCAAGCGGCAGAATGTCCTGTTTATTGCGGATGAAATCCAGGCAGGGCTTGCACGCTCAGGCAAAATGTTTGCCTGCGAGTGGGAAAATGTAGAACCGGACATGTACATTCTTGGCAAGGCTCTTGGAGGCGGAGTGTTCCCAATTTCCTGTGTGGTGGCCAATAAGGAAATCCTGGGCGTCTTCAATCCGGGCTCCCACGGCTCCACTTTTGGCGGAAATCCAATGGCCTGCGCCGTTTCCATTGCCGCACTTGATGTACTGGTTGACGAGAATCTTGCAGAACGTTCGCTCGAACTTGGCAGCTATTTTATGGGCAAGCTTGAGGAAATCCATAGTTCTGCCATCAAGGAAGTTCGCGGCCGCGGGCTTTTCATTGGCGTCGAGCTGAATGAGCCGGCCCGCAAATACTGTGAAGCTCTAAAAGAGGAAGGCCTGCTGTGCAAGGAAACACATGATACCGTCATCCGTTTCGCCCCGCCACTTGTGATCACGAAAGAAGAGCTGGACTGGGCGATCGAAAGGATTCAGAAAGTATTGGGTGAGATCCAGTAAGGAAATCAAAAGACAGGGACGCGGGGGAAAGTGACGCGTTCCTGTCTTTTTTTGCTTCGGAAGGGTGTAGAGGCGAGTTTTTGGGGAGGTTTGGGAATTTCGGGTACTTATGGGAAGCGTCAGAACCTTTTTTTGGTGGGTGGTGTGAATATTGGGTACTGAGGAGGAGTATCAGAGCCCTTTTTTGGTGGATTGGAAGAATTTTGGGGCACTGATGAGGTGTGTCAGATACCTTTTTTGGTGTTTTGCATGAATTTTAAGTACTGAGGAGAGGTTTCAGAGCCCTTTTTTGATGGTTTGCATGAATTTCGGGTACTGATGGGGAGTGTCAGATACCTTTTTTGGTGATTTGCGTGAATTTTGGGTTCCGAGGACAAGTCTCAGATACCTTTTTTGATGGCTAGCATGGATTTCGGGTTCTGAGAGCACGCCTCAACGTCTGTTTTTCAGCATTCCAAAGATTTTAAGGCCAGGAGAGCATCTCTCAAGGCCTTTGTTCATCAAGGATAGCGCACTTTCGTTAACAGCCAGCTCCACCCAAATTCCTTCCTAATATTATTTCCGCTCAAGACCTGCTCTCATAAAAGCGATTCTTCTCAGGGAGGCGCTGCTGAAATCTGCATGGCTTCTGGTCTGCAGCCTTTCCCTGATTTGATTTTTCCCTTGCAAAGGCTGGTATTTTGAATCATAGGGTTCCATTTGAAAATCCTCCTCTCTTTTTTTTATTTTGCTCATGTGTGGCAAACTGAAACCTTCCGCATCATTCATCCGTAATTAAAGATGAAAGTTCTTTTGGCGGATTAATTTAAAATCTAAGGGAATACATCTTTATAGTAGAGGGAGTAACTGCCTGAAATATACTTTCAGGATCCAAAGCCGTCACCCGGACTGATGTCCCGGCTTTGGAAACTTTCCGGGTTTTGTGAGACTCTATGGCGCTGGCTGTAGGGTCTTTCCTAATTTGATAAAATTCCTGGTAAAAAGTGATACTAATGTCAATTGTGTGTCTAGGCCCGATCAGCTAGGCTGTAGCATATATGAAAGCCGAATTGGAAGGAGATGTTCCAACGTGAATGACTTTTTTAGGAAAACATCGGAAGAAGTACTGAACGATTTGGAAGTGACCCAAAAAGGCCTGACGGCTGAGGAGGTGGAAAGAAGGCGGGAGCAGTATGGGTTTAACGAATTGGCAGAGGAAAAGCGTAAAACCGCTTTTCAGGTGTTCCTTGAGCAATTTAAAGACTTCCTCGTCATCATCCTGATTGCAGCCGCCTTAATCTCAGCCTTTTTGGGCGAGCTTGAAAGCACGATCGTCATCGTGGTTGTCGTCATCCTTAATGCGGTTCTGGGCACGGTCCAGCACCGCAAAGCAGAGCAAAGCCTAAACAGCCTGAAGGCTTTATCGTCGCCAACTGCTAAGGTCCTCCGAGATGCACAGAAGGTTGAAATTCCCTCAAGGGAAATCGTCGTTGGTGATATTCTTTATCTCGATGCAGGAGATTTTGTCTCTGCCGACGGAAGGATCCTTGAGAACCACAGCCTGCAGGTGAACGAAAGCTCGCTGACAGGCGAATCATTGAGTGTGCTGAAGGAAACCGGGAAAATCGACCAGGAAGATGTTCCGATCGGCGACAAGAAAAATATGGTGTTTTCAGGCAGCTTTGTTACATATGGCAGGGGAGTTGTCGTCGTTACCAGCACCGGAATGAACACCGAGATTGGCAAAATCGCCAATTTGCTGGAGTCGGCGAAAGATAAGAAAACACCGCTGCAAAACAGCCTGGACCAGTTTGGCAAAAAGCTGGCGATTGCCATCATAGCCCTTGCCATCATCATATTTGCGCTTGACCTGTTCAGAGGCAATGACCTGGTTGATTCATTCATGTTTGCCGTTGCACTGGCCGTCGCCGCCATTCCGGAGGCACTAAGTTCTATCGTAACGATCGTCCTCGCTTTCGGAACGCAGAAGATGGCGAAGCAAAATGCAATCGTAAGGAAGCTTCATGCAGTCGAAAGCCTTGGCAGCATCTCGGTGATCTGTTCCGATAAAACAGGAACGCTTACCCAGAACAAGATGACGGTGCAAAAAGTTTATGTGGATAACAGGGTGGTTGAGCATGACAAGCTGGATTTGAAAAATCCGGTTGAAGAGCGGCTGCTTTTAATGTCCCTGTTATGCAACGATTCCGTTACGATTGAACAAAAGGAAATTGGCGATCCTACCGAGGTCGCGCTCGTTAATTTCGGTGAGGGGTATCAGTACGATGAACTGAAGATCAGGAAAGAGTATCCGCGCATCGGGGAGCTGCCTTTTGACTCGGACCGGAAGCTGATGAGTACGGTGAACAAGTATGAAGGCAAATCCTATATGGTGACAAAAGGGGCGCTTGATGTCCTGCTTTCGAGGATCGTCAAAATCGAGACTAGCGAAGGTGTTTATGATTTTACCGATAAACACAGGAAGGAAATTGAAGAAATCAACCGTAGCTTCTCGAACGATGGCCTCAGGGTGCTGGGTTTCGCCTACAAGGAAGTGAAGGATGGAGACATCAGCTTTGATGACGAGAATGGGCTGACTTTTGCTGGCCTCATTTCGATGATGGACCCTCCGAGGGAAGAGTCGTATGATGCTGTGGCAGCCTGTATTGAAGCCGGCATTAAGCCTGTCATGATCACTGGGGACCACAAAATCACCGCAGCCGCCATAGCCAGGCAGATTGGCATTTTAATGGATGAGTCTGAGGCGGTGGAAGGGTCTGAAGTGGAAAAATGGAGCGATGAAAAACTGAAGGAAAAGGTAGCCGGCATCTCTGTTTACGCCCGCGTTTCCCCCGAGCACAAAATCAGGATTGTCAAGGCGTGGCAGGAAAAAGGGAATGTGGTTGCCATGACAGGGGACGGGGTCAATGACGGCCCTGCGCTGAAGCAGGCTGACATCGGGGTGGCGATGGGCATCACCGGTACGGAGGTTGCCAAGGAAGCGTCTTCGATGGTGCTGACGGATGATAATTTCTCCACCATTGTAAAAGCAATTTCAAATGGCCGCAGCATTTATGCGAACATCCAGAATTCAATCCGCTTCCTGCTTGCGGGGAATACAGGCGGAGTCCTGGCTGTCCTTTACGCTTCACTTCTGGCTTTACCGGTCCCGTTCGCTGCTGTCCATTTATTGTTCATAAACCTGCTGACGGACAGCCTGCCTGCAATAGCCATCGGCCTGGAACCGCACCAGAAAAATATCATGAAGGAAAAACCGCGTGATATCCACGTTCCGCTTCTGAATAAATCCTTTGCCCGCCGGGTACTTGTGGAAGGGCTGCTGATTGCAGCAGCCACATTAACTGCTTTCCATATCGGCCTGGCTAAAGGGAGCCATATGCTTGCGATGACGATGGCCTTTTCTACCCTGTGCCTTGCCCGGCTGTTCCATGGCTTTAATGCCAGAAGCCGGCAGTCATTGTTCAAAATAGGGCTGTTTACCAATAAATATCTCTGGCTGGCTGTTATAGTTGGCGTTGTGCTGCTGCATCTTGTACTCCTTCTGCCGCCTCTGATGGGAGTATTCGAAGTTGCGCCTTTGACTCCTGGCCAGTTTGGAACCATTTATGCCCTTGCGCTGTCGCCGCTTGTGCTGATTCAGCTGTACAAGGTTCTTTTCATAAAATAGAAGCTGTGCCTGCACCTGATGGAAAAGGGGCAGGTCTTTTTTTGAAACCAATCTGGAGGTATGCACGTCTATAATAGTCAGAATGGTATTTTAAGAGGGAGAGTCAGCTATGAGAATGTTTAAAACTTTTACGTTGTCCTTATTGCTGTTGTTTTTAGTTCTGGGGAGTGCAGGAATGGCATTTGCCTCCAATAATGATGAGGAAAGCATTAATGAAAAGTTCGGCTTGCCGATTGTTGTATATGGGGAAGCGTTGTCCCAGGCGCAAAAAGATGAGGTCAGAAGGCTTCTTAACGTCAACGACCCTGAAAAGGTGAAGGAGATTACTGTTACAGGGGAAGACCTGGTTTATTATATAAAAGGAGATCGTCACTCCAATATGTATTCTTCCGCCAAAATCACAAGGAAAGATGCTGGTGAAGGTCTTGTTGTCAACCAGGTCACACCGGAGAATATTACGGAAGTAACCGATGAAATGTATGCAAATGCCCTGCTGACAGCTGGCATTCAGGATGCCGTTGTCGATGTGGCTTCACCGGTGAAGGTGAGCGGCCACTCCGCACTTGTCGGCATTTATAAGGCCTACGATGAAGGCGAAGGAGCAGAGCTCAGCAAGGAACGTACAGAAGTAGCCAATGAAGAGCTGAATCTTGCCACCGACCTGGCCAAGAAAGAAGGACTGGACCAGGACAAAGTGAGTGAGCTTTTAACCGAAATCAAAAAGGAGATTGCGGAGCAAAACCCGGCTACAAAAGAGGACATCGAGCAGATTGTGGATGAAAAGCTGAAAACCCTGGAAATTTCCTTGAGTGAGCAGGACCGCCAGCTGTTGATTGACCTGTTTGAAAAAATGCGGAACCTGAACATCAATTTTGGCAATGTCAAATCACAGCTTGAAAACCTGACCCAGGATATCCAGCAGCGGATCGGCGATGCCGTGGGTGACGAAGGATTCCTCCAGACAGTATCCAACTTCTTTAAAGACCTGATCGAAAAAATTAGAAATGCTTTCTCATAAAACGAATGAATTGAAAAACACCGGACCAAGTGATTACACTGTGTCCGGTGTTTTTTTTAAGGGGTCAGGCACTCTGTGATGCTTTAAATCGCTGCATGGGGTCAGGCACTCTGCACCACTTTAATGCGCTAAATCATCCTATAGGCTTTGCGGAGTATTTCAGCCATTTCTGTTACGAGCGGCATTTTTGGATTGGCAATCGTATCCTGGTCATCAAAGGCTTGTTCGGCTAATGCGTCTACTTTTGCTTCAAATTCAGCCAGTTCGACACCGCATGCGGCAATGCTCATCGGCATACCGACTTCCCTGGACAGGCTGGCGACAGCCTGGATCAGGCTTTCTACGCCTTCTTCTGTTGTGCATGCAGGCAGGCCAAGGAAGGATGCGATTTCCGCATACCGCTCGTTGGCGATGAAATGGCCATATTTCGAATACGTCATGAATTTATTCGGCTTTGCCGCATTGTACCGAATCACATGCGGCAGCAGGATTGCATTCGCACGGCCATGCGGAATATTGAACTCGGCACCTATGGCATGCGCCAGGCTGTGGTTGATTCCAAGGAACGAGTTGCCGAACGCCATGCCGGCTATGGTCGAAGCATTATGCATTTTTTCGCGGGCCAGTTCATTGCTGCCATCATGGTAAGCGAGCGGCAGGTACTTGAATACTAGCTGGATTGCCTTTAAAGCCGGACCATCAGTAAAATCATTGGCAAGGACGGATACGTAGGACTCAATCGCATGGGTAAGGACGTCCATTCCCGTGTCTGCCGTGATATGCTTTGGAACGGACATCACAAACTGCGGATCGACAATGGCGACATCCGGTGTCATTTCAAAATCAGCTAGCGGGTACTTGATGTTTGCTTTTTTATCCGAGATGACGGTGAAGGCAGTTACCTCCGAGCCTGTTCCGGAAGTGGTCGGGATGGCGATAAGCCTCGCCTTGCCCCTGAGCCGCGGATATTTGGCCACCCGCTTGCCAGGGTCGAAGAATTTCTGCCTTAAGGCTTCAAAATCTGTGTCCGGATGCTCGTAGTAAAGCCACATGCCTTTAGCGGCGTCAATGACCGAGCCTCCTCCAAGCGCGATGATGGCATCCGGCTGGAATTTCTGCATCCCGTCAGCGCCCCGCTGGATGGTTTCCAGGCTTGGTTCAGTCTCTACTTCTGTAAAGACCTCATATTGGACTGAGGCTGGATGTTTTTTCAGCTGATACAGAACCTTATCAAGGTTTCCGTTCCTGAGCGCGCTTGGGCTTGTTACGATGAAAGCGCGTGTGATGCCAGGCAGTGCGGCAAGGCACTGGATGGAGTTTTTCTCGAAGTAGATTTGCGGCGGCACCTTAAACCATTGTGTATTTACTTGACGTTTGGCCACCTTTTTAATGTTGATCAGATGGGTGGCGCCCACATTGGTGGAGACGGAATTGCCGCCATACGTTCCGCAGCCCAGGGTCAGGGAAGGCAGGGAAGAGTTGTAGATGTCTCCAATCGCCCCATGTGTGGAAGGAGTGTTGATGCTGATCCTTCCGGCCTTCATCCTCAGGGCAAACTCATCGATTACCTGGTGTGAGGAGGAATGGATGGCTGCCGAATGCCCAAGACCGCCATATGCCAGGATGTCTTCGCATTTTTTGAGTCCGTCCTGCAGGCTGCCTGCTTTGTAGCAGGCGAGGACGGGGCTTAGCTTTTCGCAGGAAAGCGGGTGTTTCGGACCGATTCCTTTCAATTCGGCAATAAGGATCTTTGTTTCCCTTTGCACGCTGATGCCGGCCATATGGGCGATAGCATAGGCTGGCAGGCCCACGATAACCGGATTGAGGGCCCCGCTCTGTTCCTGAATCGCCACTTTTTCCAGCTGCAGCCTTTCTTCCTCATTCAGGAAATAGCAATTGTTGTAGATCAATTCCTTTTTAACTTCCGAATAGATTTCCTTATCGATAATCAAAGCCTGTTCGGACGCGCAGATCATGCCGTTATCGAAGGTTTTCGAAAGGATCAGGTCATTGACGGCGCTCTTGATGTCCGCGCTCTTTTCGATATAGCAAGGAACATTGCCGGGGCCGACTCCAAGGGCCGGCTTGCCGGAGCTGTAGGCTGCCTTCACCATTCCTGTGCCGCCGGTGGCGAGGATGAGGGAAGTCAGCGGGTGGCGCATGAGCGCCTGGCTGGCTTCGAGCGAAGGAATCTCGATCCACTGGATGCAATTCTTTGGCGCACCCGCCTTCACAGCGGCCTCCTGCATCAGCCTCGCGGTCTCACTGCTGCATTTTTGTGCAAGTGGATGGAAGGCAAAGATGATTGGGTTTCTTGTTTTCATGGAAATCAGCGATTTGAAAATCACTGTCGAGGTAGGGTTTGTAATCGGGACGACTCCAGCAATCACGCCGACAGGCTCGGCGATCTCAATCATTCCTTCATGTTCATTTTCGCTGATGATGCCGACGGTTTTGGTTTGCCTGATGTTGTTGTATATGTACTCGGTGGCAAAAATGTTTTTGAACACCTTGTCTTCAAAAACCCCGCGCTGCGTTTCTTCAATCGCCATCTTTGCGAGGCGTTTATGATTCTTAAGGGCGGACATTGCCATTTGTTTAATCACTTCATCGACCATTTCCTGTGTAAAGCTGTGGAATTCCGCTAAAGCTTTTGCTCCGTTTTTCGCGAGTTCATCAACCATCAATACGGCATGCTGTTTCTCCTGTAACTTTTTTTCTTCAACCACCATCATGTACCCCTCCTAATTTGACACCATTTCCCAGAATATAGCATGGGCCTTAAAGAGTGGATGTCGAATCATGCTATGAAAATTGTTGAAATAAGTAGAATCAGCTTAAGTTCATCAAACGTTCAAAATAGCACCAGCCCACTATTGCATCACCGCAAAAAAGAGTGCCTGACCCCCACTGCTTTAAAGGAGCGGGGGTCAGGCACTTTGTGGTGCTTTAAAGAGTTAAACTCCTTTGTAGGCTTTGCGGTAGATATCGGCTAGTTCGGTTACGAGCGGCAGTTTAGGATTGGCGGTGGTGCACTGGTCTTCAAAGGCTCGCTCTGCTAGATACTCTACTTTGCTTTCAAATTCGGCGGCTTCGACCCCATTGGCTTCGATGCTCATTGGGATATCCAGCTCCTGGGCTAGCTTGATGATGGCCTGGACGAGGCTTTCGACGCCTTCTTCCGTTGTGCGGGCTGGCAGGCCCAGGGTTTTCGCAATCTCTGCATAGCGCTTGTCGGCCACAAAATGCTCGTATTTCGGGAAAGCGGCAAACTTCTTCGGCTTTTCTGCATTATAACGGATCACATGGGGCATCAGAATCGTGTTCGAGCGGCCGTGGGCAATCCCGAATTCTGCACCCAGCTTATGGGCGAGGCTGTGGTTAATGCCAAGGAATGCATTGGCAAATGCCATCCCGGCGATGGTGGAAGCATTATGCATTTTCTCGCGTGCCAGTTCATCGCTTCCATTGCGATAGGCTCTTGGCAGATATTCAAACACCAGCTGAATCGCCTTCATGGCCAAACCGTCTGTATAGTCATTGGCCATGACGGAAACATAAGCCTCGATTGCGTGAGTCAGGACATCCATTCCCGTATCGGCTGTAACCACTTTTGGCACCGTCATGACAAACTGCGGGTCAATAATGGCCACGTCAGGAGTCAATTCATAGTCAGCCAAAGGATATTTGATATTTGCTTTCTTATCTGTGATGACCGAGAAGGAAGTTACTTCAGAGCCTGTTCCGGATGTGGTCGGAATGGCGACAAACTGAGCCTTATGCCCCAAGTTTGGATACTTGACAATCCGCTTGCGGATATCCATGAACTTCTGCTTCAATCCATGGAAGTCGGCATCCGGATATTCGTAGAACAGCCACATTCCTTTGGCGGCGTCCATTGCCGATCCGCCACCCAGGGCAATGATGACATCCGGCTGGAAGTTCGCCATCATTTCCGCCCCTTTCATGACTGTCTCGATGCTTGGATCAGGCTCCACATCCGAGAAAATTTCACAATGGACATAATCAGGGCGTTTTCTCAGGTAATATAGCACTTTATCAACATAGCCAAGCTTTACCATGCCAGGATCTGTAACAATCAGCGCTTTTGAGATTTTCGGCATTTTTGCCAGATACTGAACTGAATTTTTCTCGAAGTATATTTTTGACGGTACCTTGAACCATTGCATGTTTGCATTCCTTCTCGCTACTTTTTTTACATTGATAAGGTGAATGGAGCCGACATTGGTAGAAACAGAGTTTCCGCCATACGTTCCGCAGCCCAGCGTTAATGAAGGCATATAGGCATTGTAGATGTCGCCGATGGCCCCCTGGGAGGACGGCGCATTGACGATGATCCGGCCGGCCTTCATGCGCAGTCCGTATCCTTTGATGACTTCCTGGTCGGTTGAATGAATGACAGCTGAATGTCCAAGACCGCCAAACTCCAGCATTTCCTCTGACCGCTGGAAGCCTCCCTCCGTGCTGTTTGCCCGGTAGCACGCCAGCACTGGGCTCAGTTTTTCACGGGAAAGCGGGTATTGCGGCCCGACTCCATCAAGCTCGGCAACAAGAATTTTGGTATCTTCAGGAACCGCTACGCCTGCCATTTCGGCTATTTTCCATGCTGGCATTCCGACGATATCCGCGTTTACAGCGCATGTATTTTCATTGATAACCAGTTTTTCAACCTTCCGTATTTCCTCTTCATTTAGGAAATAACAGCTATGAGAGGCCATTTCCTGTTTAACTTCCTCGTATATTTCCTTATCGATGATAACAGCTTGTTCGGATGCACAAATCATCCCATTATCGAAGGTCTTCGACAGGATCAAGTCGTTTACTGAACGCTTGATGCTGGCGGTTTTTTCAATATAGCATGGAACATTTCCGGGACCCACGCCAAGGGCCGGTTTCCCTGAGCTGTAAGCGGACTTGACCATGCCGGAACCTCCGGTGGCCAGAATTAGCGAAACCTTGGAATGATTCATCAGTTCCCTTGTTGCTGCGACAGAAGGAGTTTCAATCCACTGGATGCAGTTCTCCGGAGCTCCAGCTTTTATCGCGGCATCCCTGAGCAATCTGGCTGCTTCACTGCTGCATTTTTGGGCAGATGGGTGAAAGGCGAAGATGATTGGGTTTCTGGTTTTAATGGAAATCAAAGCTTTGAACATGGTTGTCGAGGTAGGGTTTGTAACCGGAGTAACTCCGGCAATGACCCCAACAGGCTCTGCTATTTCAAGGATGCCATCATGTTGATTTTCGCTGATGATGCCGACCGTTTTATCGTATTTAATATTGTGGTAAACATATTCGGTCGCGAACATGTTTTTAATGATTTTATCCTCATATACGCCCCGCTTCGTTTCATCGACTGCCAGCCGGGCGAGGACCATATGCTGATCAAGGCCTGCGAGAGCCATTTCTTTCACAATGTCGTCGATCTGTTCCTGGATGAAACCCCTGAATTCATCAAGCGCCTTCAACCCTTTTTCAACCAATTCGTCAACCATATCAAGTACCTGGGTTTGTTTCAGTTCCTGTTCTGAAATTGCCATTGCAAATCCCTCCAAGTTAATTTGTGAAAAATTTCACAAGTTTAGTCGAAAAAATTATCCGCAAACCGGATTGCGAAGAACTTTCTCAAAATAAATATCATTGGTGATCCGGGAACATTTCTTGACGATTATCACATAGTTGACTGTCCAAATGACGGCAGGAATAGTGTCATTTTCTTTAATCATCATCGCTTCAAATTCATCACCGGCAGCTTCCTCGAAGGTTTCAAGAGTGTAGGTTTCAGTATCGGTTGAAAAAGTGACCCATTCGCATTTGATCATTTTTAATCACCTCGTAGTATTGAATATCCTTCCTGACTTAAATATAGCATGAACAATGCTGGAAAGATTGTGAAGGATTGAACAAACTTTGTCGGTTTATGAATCGCTTTCATTAGGAATAAAAGCTCGGATATTCAAAGGATTTTAGCATGTTCACTTAAAAAACGAATATGTTTTATAAAGGCATTTGGCAGGCTGGGAACGGATATAAACAATTCCAATCTATCAATATGCCACCCCCTTTTATATTCAAAACTATAAAGCCTATCTCCTCCTCTCGGGAAATTGATTCATTTTTATGAATATATGATAAAATTCCCAAGTTTTAATTTATACTAATAGTAGAAACATGAGGAGGGAGTGGGGAAGAAATGGGCATTGAACATGTCAACCTGGGGGAAATTTTGAATGCCTTAAGAGTTTATAAGGGGATGTCTGCTGAAGAATTGGCAATGGGTATTTGTTCTCCGGAAGACTTGCTTCAGTTTGAAAAGAATAAAAAGTATCCTGCGATTGATCAGCTCTATAACATTGCGTCCAAACTCAATGTAGATTTAATCCAGTTTTTTGATTTTGCTGAGGCAGGCACATACAACTATGTGACAGCTGTGTTTGACCTGGTGAAGAAATACAAACGGGAACGAAACTACGAGGCTATCTATGAGATTGTAAATCGGGAGAAAATCAACCCTCTATTCAACCTGTCTTCGAACAAACAATTCTTATTATGGCATGAAGCTGTGTCCCTGTATTATCTGGGCGAAGCAGGGAACAGGAAGAAGGCAGAGGCTGTTGAGATGCTCCATGAAGCTCTAAGGCTCACGAATCCGACAAGAAAAGGCTTGACCGAGAGGGAAGTTGAAATTCTTATCGCCATTGCCCTGATTGAAAAAGATGATCAGCAATATGAGAAGGCTATCAGTTTTTTGAGGGAAGCACTTGATGCTCTGGAGGAACTTCCGGTCGTCAGTGATCCAAGGGTCTGGCTCAGGGCTCTGTTCGGCATGGCCCAGTCGCTCTCTAATTTGGGAAGGTTTGAAGAATCTCTCATTTACAGCAATAAAGGAATCAGCCAATGTGTCAATGATGAAATCATGTATTTGTTCGGCGAGTTTTACTATCAATCGGGGCTCAATTATATCGAAATTGGCAACCTGCAAAAGGGAAAGGATTTTTGGGAGAAATCCGTTCAGGCCTTTACCTTGCAGGAAAACAAGTTTTTTGTAAATTTAGTAAATTCACAATTGGAAAAATTAATCAATTAATGGTACGATAGACGTATTATTAGTGACTGAAAGGAGCATCAAGATGAGAAAAAAACTGATTGTCTCAATTCTGTTTTTTGGATTATTAGGTTCGTCCCTGTTTTTCGGCAATACGATGGATACGGCCGGCAAGTATATTGACCTTCCTACTCAGCATAGTTTCGAGGTGGCCGGCAAGTACATTGACCTTCCGACCCAGCACAGCTTTGAGGTGGCTGGCAAGTACATTGACCTTCCGACTCAGCACAGCTTCGAGGTGGCCGGCAAGTATATTGATCTTCCGACTCAGCACAGCTTCGAACTGGCTTAGATTCTTCCCGTGACTGTCCTTTAATAACTTAGAATTTTAATGGCCCTGTCCTGTGACAAGGGTCTTTTTTTCGTTCCATCCAATGTGCGTATGCGTGCGGGATATTACTTTACCGCTATATAAGATGGTTGCAAAATGAATCTTCTATTTCCACTTTTAAAACGGAATAAACCACTTTTTAAATAAAATTTTACGACAAATTTCTTTCTGCCTTTTGGAAATCAGCTTAGGAAAATGCAGTAATTTAGGGATTTAACTATGCATTCTCGCCGCTAGCCAGCAAGAATCGATAGAATAGTGAGAAAATTGTCGAACTGATAACGTTTACAAAAAACTGTTTTTTAACAATAATTTAAGTGTTAAAACCCATTTTTTGTATGAAGAATACTTTATTGAAGTCAACCGGGGGATAGGGGGAAGGATTATATGACATATCATCAAAAACCATGGCTAAGGCATTACCACCCGTTAGTAAGCGAACATGTGAATGTTCCGTATAAATCATTGTTTGATCTTCTGGAAAAAGCTGCAGCTGAATATAAGGAAAAGCCGGCCCTGACTTTTTACAGAAGGTCATGGAACTTCATTCAAACAAAGGCAATTGCAGAAGCATTCGCGGCTGCATTAAGCCACAGCGGATTTACAAAAGGCGACAGGCTGGCGATTATGCTCCCTAACAGCCCACATTATATTTTCAGCTTGTTCGGAGGATTCCGGCTGGGCGGCATCAATGTCCAGGTGAACCCGATGTATGTTGAGCGGGAAATCAAACATGTACTGAACGATTCTGGAAGTGAATATATCGTTGTCCTGGACAGTCTCTATCAGCGCATTAAGCAGGTTCAGCCTGGAACAAACTTGAAAAAGGTAGTTGTTGTCAGCCTTGGCGGCGAAAGGATGGCTCTTGGGGACGGCGACCAATATTTTGAGGACTTTATCGCAACAGGCTCCCGGATGCCTGATGTGGCAATCGACATAAAAGAAGATATTGCCATGCTGCAGTACACGGGAGGAACGACCGGAGTGGGCAAAGGGGTCATGCTGACACACAATAACCTGCTATCCAACGTTGTCCAGGTTTGTGATTTTGTCTACAGGGCCTATGGGGACCAGCGGCCCGCCGACTTGAAAATGATTAGTGTCCTCCCAATGTTCCATGTGTTTGGACTTTCCTGCAATGCACTTGCCGGGATTAGAGAGGGAGCTAATCAGCTGGTATTGCCGCGCTTTGATCCAGGTGAGGTAATTGAAGTCGTGAAGAGGGAGAAGCCATTCCAAATGTCTGCAGTGCCAACGATGTATTTTGCATTAAACAACCATCCACACCTCGCGGAGAGCGGCTTTGGGAACGTCAATTATTTAAGCAGCGGCGGCGCTCCCCTGCCAGTTGAACAAATCAATGCATTTGAAAGCAAAACGGGGAGCAGGATCCTTGATGGCTACGGCCAATCGGAATTATCGCCATCCCCCATTTTCAACCCGCCGTTCCTAGCGCCTAAGCCGGGCAGTGTCGGTATTCCGGTCCCCGGGACGGAGGTAAGGGTTGTTGAGATCACAGAGGATGGCCTGGCAGATGTGCCTGTTGGAGAGGCTGGCGAACTGGCTGTCAAGGGCCCGCAGGTGATGAAGGGGTATTGGAATCGTCCGAAGGATACCGAGGCGGCAATCCGGGATGGATGGCTATTGACCGGTGACATTGTGAAAATGGATGAAGATGGCTATTTTTACATACTGGACAGGAAAAAAGATATGATTATTGCCTCAGGCTATAATGTCTACCCGCGCGAGGTTGAAGATGTCCTCTACCAGATAGAAGGAGTGGACGAGGCGATTGTCGTGGGTGTCCCCGATGAATATCGTGGAGAAACGGTAAAGGCGTTTCTAAAACTAAAAGCAGGTGCGGAGCTGGCGGCAGAAGACATCATCCTTTATGCGAAGCAGAATCTTGCTCCATATAAAGTGCCAAAGCAGGTTGAACTTCTTGAGGACCTGCCTAAATCTTCTGTTGGGAAACTGCTCAGAAGAGTATTGCGGGATGAAGAAATACAAAAAGCCCCAAAAGTTGGAGTATAAAGCGGGAGGAGACATTTAGGATGAATGGTCAGGATTTATTCAGCCTTAAAGGGAAGACAGCCATTGTGACCGGCGGCGGCCGCGGGCTAGGGGAACAGATTGCAACCATTTTTGCGGAGGCGGGTGCCAATGTCGTGGTTTGTTCCAGAAATGAGGAAACATGCAAGGACATAAGCAAAAGGCTGGAAGAAAAGGGAGTCCGTTCTCTTGGGTTGGGATGCGATGTTTCGAGGCAGGATGACATCGCCCGTGTAGTAGAAGAAACGATGAAGGAATTCGGGCGGATTGATATTTTAGTTAATAATAGCGGGACTAGCTGGGGCGCTCCCGCCCTCGAGATGCCAGTTGATAAATGGGACAAAGTCATGGATATCAATCTCAAGGCGGTATTTCTGTTTTCGCAGGCTGTGGGCAGAATCATGAAAGAGCAGGGCTCAGGAAAGATCATCAATATTGCCTCTGTCGCCGGAATTGGCGGCCAGGACCCAAGAATGATGGATGCCATCGGCTATGCAACCAGCAAAGGCGCGGTTATCACACTGACAAAGGACTTTGCCGTAAAGCTTGCCCCATATAATGTCCATGTCAATGCCATCGCGCCGGGCTTCTTCCCGACAAAGATGGGCAAAGGTGTCATCGACCATGCAGGGGAGGTAATTCTTGACCGGACACCAGCCCGCCGCTTTGGTTCCGATGACGACATGAAAGGCCCGGCCCTGTTCCTGGCTTCCGGTGCTTCGGATTATGTGTTTGGCCATATCCTTGCTGTTGACGGCGGAATGTCCGCCCTGGTCTGACAGCGGGTCCAATGAAAGAAGATACCGGGCAGCTATGGCCCGGTATCCAGATTCATGCCTGTTTGGTTAAAAATTCAAGCACTCTTTGATTCACTTCGTCTTGTGCTTCTGTCACATAGAGATGTCCTGCGCCAGGTACCTTGAAGAATTCCGCACCATTGATTTTTTCTTTCAAGGTTACGCCATTTTCAAAAGGAACAAGCAAGTCGGCATCTCCATGGATGACGAGCGTCGGAACGGAAATCCGGTCAAGCTCATCGTACGTATCATGGGCCAGGCATGCCTGAAGCTGCAGCATATAGCACTGTGCAGGAGTCGGGATTTGGAGCCGTGTTCCTATATCTTCTTCGATAGCATCGCGATTTTTCTGGATGAAACCTTCGCTGTAGAGAATGGGAACTGCTGCCCATGCTGCTTCCACCGGGCTGGCGGAGGCCCGGGAAAGCATGGCCATGCCGACTTCAGGGTGAGGCTGGACATGGTTCGCGCCCCCGGAAGTTGTACAGCCAAGAACAAGGGACCGGACCCGGTCAGGGTGGGCAATAGCCAGCCTTTGGGCAATCATGCCCCCCATTGAAATACCATATACATGAGCAGACTCGACACCCGCTGCATCGAGGACGGTCCTGGCATCCTCCGCCATAAGCTCAATGGAATAGGGCGTTTCAGGCTTGGAGCTCCGGCCGGTCCCCCGGTTATCAAACAGGATGACCTGGAAGTGTTCTTCCAGAGCCGGCAGACTTCTCTTCCACGACAGGGAATTGTGTGAAAGACCCATGATGAGCAGCAAAGGCTCTCCTGAACCATGGATTTCATAATATAGCTCAATATCATTTGCTGAGATAAATGGCATAAAAAACGCCTCCTCGTCTATTTATAATCATGATATAATATATGTAATTTTCATATAGTTCAGAACATTGGCACAAGATCAGCCTCTTATTTTTAAAAGTTTGATAGCCGGGAGGAGCCTATGCACCCTTTAGATGAAGATTCAGCAGCGCTATGCAAAAAGATAGAAGAAGAGCTGAATCGCACATACCGTTGTGTTGCGGGTACTGTCCCATTCATGACCCTGGCAGGTGCCGCACTGGAGGCCCATCTGGACCAGGTGGAAAGGGGCAGGAAGCGTTGCAAGGCCATGCTGGACAGCCTCGGCCTGCCTTGCAGTGATGAAGTCGCAGCCATTGCGAAGAGACTGATTAAAAATGAGGCAAGGCTTGACCAATTGGAAGAACATCTTTACGGCACCATGCTCGAGCTGATGCAATCCCGGACGAGATTGTCCCAGCTGTCAGCGGAGCTTGCCGAACTGGCTAACAGTTAAGCTAGTAACTGAAATCAATATCTTTTGAGAGGGTGGAGGAAAATGGCGGAAAAGAAAAAGTCTACTAAAAAAGAGGAAGCAAAATCAGCAGCAAACGCTGAGGTTGAAGCAAAAGCACCGGCAGCAAACGAAGCTGAGGTTGAAGTAAGCGAGGAATTGGAAGAAAGGCTTGAAAAGGCTGCACAGCAGGTACTGGAAGCAAATAAGAAGATGGAGCTCAAGGAAGAGCGGGAGCAGCAGGAACATCCGATGTCAAGCCTTGACCTGATTTGGAAGAGCGCCTTCGAGGAACTCGACGGATGGGCAAAGCGTGCAGACTATCGTGATGAAGTGCTGCTGACGGCTGTAAACCATTACGTGGACAGCGTAAAGCGAAACCGTGAAAATTTGAAGGCGGTAACACATCAGTTTAATAAAGAACTGGCTGATTGGGAAAGAAGCACCAGGGAAGAGCTGCTGATGTCGACTACAGCCATTCAGCATGTACTTCCGATCAAATCCTATGAGGAGATCAATTCTGTTTTTAACAGGATTCAAAAGTCCACTTCCGATATCCTTAAGACCCCTTACCGTCTTGTAGGAAGCGAACAGGCCGCGGACAAATATGCAGCCATGGTCAAGCAATATGTGGAGCTCCGCCAAAAGGGCAGACAAGAATATGTCCGCAGCGTGAAGCAAACGGCCAACCTGGTCTATGAAAACCAGAAGATATTTGTAAACCTTTTCTCAAAGCAAATTAAATCTATTTTCCCATTCAACAAGTATCTGGAAAAGAATGAGGATTTAGTGAAATCATAATATCGGAGGGGTAAAAGTGGCAAAGGATAAATATGATCCGTATCAAAGCTTCAGGCAGATGAGCGAACTTTGGGAACAACAGATGAATACCCTGTTTCAAACCGCAACCAACAATTCCGAATTTGTAAACTTTGCGAAAGCCGGGCTTGAATCACACGCAAAGTATATGGAGCAGTTAAGGAAAAACCAGGAACTGATGGCCAGCGTTATGAATATTCCAACTAAAAGCGATCTCAAGAATATCGCCAGGCTGACCATTCAGGCAGAAGAGAAAATCGATGCGCTTGAAGAACAAATCTGGAACCTTCAGGACAGTTTCAAGGCCATTAACCAGGAAAATATGGGTCTGTTCAGTGAATTGGTGAAAGTCACCAAGCAAATGAAAACGGAGTTGGCAAGGAATGCAAAAGAGCTTGGGGAAACGAAAAAAATGAAGGCTGAGCTGGAGGCGCTGAGAAGTGACCTGGCTGCCGCAAATGACCTAAGAGCAGAAATCCGGGAATTGCGCACGGAACTGGCAGAAGCAAATGCCGTCCAGGCTGAAGTCCAGGAATTGAGGCAGGAACTGGCGCAATTCATGATGAAGGCTGACAAGGAACAAGAAGAGAAAGATTTAGTCCTGGCAGGAGCTGCCGGAAAATAGGCTTAATCGGGAAGTGGGGGAAACAATGGCAACTCAGGCACCATTAAAAGTTCCAGTATTGGACTATGAGAAAGAAATGAATCGCTGGAAGGAAGTTTACAAGATTATCAGCGGACCGGAGCCAACGATTGACCATTCACCAAGACAAATGGTCTGGAGGAAAAATAAATCCGTGTTATGGCACTATCCGGCTGCCGAAAAAAAATACAAGATTCCTCTATTCTTTGTTTATTCGCTTTTTAATAAACCTTATATTTTGGATATCAGCCCTGAAACGAGCGTCATCGGTGGGCTTACCAACCGTGGATATGATGTCTATCTGCTTGATTGGGGCCAGCCTGGCTATGAGGACAATGACATCGGCCTGGATACGTATGTGACAGAGTATTTGGAAAGAGCGGTGAAGCGGGCGCTCCGCCATTCCGGAGCAGAAGAGATCTCCATGGTCGGCTATTGCCTGGGGGGAACAATTGCCTCGATCTTTACATCCATTACCGAATTGCCCATTAAGAACCTTATTGTGGCCACCGTCCCGATTGATTTTAGTACGAGTGTAGCCCCTGGGAAGTGGACGGAAGGGATGAAGGACGGGATGGTCAATATCGACCGTCTGGCGGATGTTTATGGGACCATTCCGGCAGAGTATATATTCATGATGTTCCGCAGCCTTGCCCCATTTTATATCAGTCCTTATGTCAGCTTGCTGACCCGTGCGCACGACAGCAGGTTTGTGGATAAATGGCGCCGGATGAACATGTGGCTGAATGATGCGACTCCTTTTGCCGGGGAAGCTTTCAAACAGTTTTTCAATGAATTAAGCAAGGAGAATAAGCTGGTAAATGGCGGCCTTGTTGTTGCGGGCAGGAACGTGGATCTTAAAAACATCACCTGCAGCTTTTATGCGATTTCTTCCGCCAATGACAACCTTGTCCTTGAGCCGCAAAGCCTGCCAGTCATGGACCTGGTCGGCAGCGAAGACAAAACCTATCAGGTTGTACAGGCTGGCCACGTGTCGCTCGCCCTGACTGGATTGTTTGCCCCGATAGTGGATGAATGGCTTTCCTCCCGCTCGGAAAAGCTTGAAGGCGCAATGGCATGAAAATTTGCGGGAAGGTTCCGCCTTCCCGCGTTTATTTTAAGCGGACGCGTCAAGCCGCTTTGTTTTGGCGGACGCCCGCTGGATGAAATTCCTGACATGCTTGTTAAAGCGTTCTTTTGCTTCGAATTTTGGCACATGGCCGGTATTGCGCATGATGATGAACTCTGAATCGGGGATCAGCTTGTGCATCCATAATTGAATCCATGGCGGGAGGACAGAATCATATTGTCCGGCAATGATAAGCGTCGGCACCTTGATTTTTGGCAGCAGGGAAAGGTTATTAACCGTCATGCAAGCTTTGCCGGAAGCGATGAAAGCATCCCGGTCCGGCTGATAGTAATCGGAGAACTTCCTTATGTTTTCTTCATTCCAGGAATAGAGGCATAGCTGGGCAGCATTCTCGCGCTGGCGGCCTTTTGTCAAAGAGTCGATTTTTGCTTCCCTGTATTTGATATAGAGGGCACCGAATCTCTTCGGCATGTAATGGAATGTGCAGGTCAAAATCAATGAACGGCACATCCCGGGAGCCTGCCGGTAAATTTCCTGTGCTACCGCTCCGCCCATTGATAATCCCAAAATGTGTGCGCTTTCAATTGAAAGCTCCTTCAGCAGCCCAATGACGTCTTTTGCAAAGTTTTCGATTGATATGCCCTCAAGTGTTTTATATTCGCCGTGTCCACGCAAATCGGGAATAATCAACTCATATTCTTCAGCAAGTTCAAATTGATTCTGCCATCCTTCTTTCACTTCACCAAGTCCGTGGATCAGCACCAATGGTTCCCCGCTGCCAAAATGCAGATAGGGAATCCCCGCTTTGCTTACTTTCGACCTAGTCATATACAACCACCTTTGATTTTTTTATTATGCCTTATTGCCGCTTTTGGCAGATTCTAAACGTTCACAAAGTTTCCTTACATTTTAAGTATATTCGGCGATAATTTGATGTTTACCGTAAGTGTAAAAAACATATAGATGATACTATTTTGATATTTGTAAAAGACAAAGAACCCCATAGATTCAGCTCCATTCCTTAAGTGGAAACGGGCCGGAGGTGTTTGAACTGGAAATACTCTGGAAAGCTTCTGGGATGGGATTTTTGGCTTGGTGAAAACCATTGGGCAGGCTATCGCATTCCTTGTCTCTGATTTTGTGCTTTTAGCATCATGCCAAAGATAAAGATTTTGTGGGGATAATATATTTTTAGAAAAATAAAGAAATTTATCTTTAAAATTTTTGTGAATTATGGGGCGTGATTAGACAAAACTCTCCGATTATTGGTTTGTGAATGCCGTATTAATGCACGTTTTCTGGAAAATTTCTTTTAATTTTACAAGCTTTAGGAGAAATTTGTAGACAACTGTCAAATTGTAAACGTTTACAAAATAAAGGAAACAAACAATAATTTAAGTGACTCTTAAAGTTGGCCATACCTTATATAAAGATAATTTAACATTTAAGGAGGAGAGTTGGAGTGGAGACTAAAGGCGGGAAAGAGAAAGGCCCCCCTCCAGAAATAGGGGTACGGGAGGCTGTGGAGCCTTCCGCTTATGAATACGTTTGGCAGAGCCTCATGGGGGAGCTGGAAAGCTGGTTCCGGAATGCAGAGTGGAGGGATGATGTTTTGATTCATTCCCTTGGACAATATGCAGAGAGTGTTAAGCGAAATCAGGAAAATATTCAGCTCGTCACGGCCCAGCTTATGAAGGAAGCCGCCGAATGGGAAAGGACAGCGCGGGAAGAGTTCCTGATGGCGACAACAATCCTTCAGCATTTTTATCCGGTTAAATCGTATGAAGAGATTAATCTATTAATGGACAGAATCCTTCATTCCACGGCTTCGATCCTTCGCGTGCCTTGCGGGAAGAACTGGGACGGGAAATCAGTCGATAAGTCCCTTGAGATGGCGAAGGGATATATGGAGTGGAGAAGAAAGGCAAGGGCGCAATACATACGCCAGATTAAACTTGCCGCAGGCTGCGTTTATGAAAATCAAAAAAGGGCAAACCGCCTGTTGACAGGACAGAATAGGGCGCTCTTCACTTTTGGGCGCATTCGTGATAAGGATGAAAACTAATTATGGAGGAAGGGCACAGCAGGGGATACCCTGCTGTGTTAATTTCCTGAGAATTGAAAGCTAAGTGGTTTTCAAGCGGTTGACTTTTGGGATGAGGTTCTTTTTTGCTGTGACAGGAAGCGGCGGAGATGTGCGTTGAAGGCATTTTTTGCTTCCAGCTTGGCTAGATGGCCGCTGTTTCTAATGATCACAAACTCGGAGCGGAGAATCAGCTTGTGCATCCAAAGCTGCATCCAAACCGGTATGACCGTATCATACTGGCCGGCAATGACCATTGTCGGGACCTGGATTTTGGGCAGCAGGGCATGATTGTTCACTTTGAGGCAGGCTTTAAGGGAGGACACAAACACTTCGCTGTGGGGGCTGTAATGCGGCTCAAATCTTTTGATATTTTCCCTTTTCCAGGAATACAATGCCATCTGGGCGGCACCCTCTTTTTGGCGGCTGTCAGATAAGGATTCCACTTTTGCCTCTCGTCCCTTTAGCATCAGCGGTCCCAGTTTTTTGGGGAAATAATGAAACGTGCTCACAAGGATAAGGGAGCTGCAGATTTCGGGGGCCTGGCGGTACATCTCCTGGGCAACTGCCCCGCCCATCGACAGTCCACAAATGTTGGCGCTTTCAATTTTGAGTTCGGCCAATAACTCAATCACATCCGCAGCGAACCCTTCAATGGAGATATTTTCATAGGCTTCGTCATATTACTGGCCTTGAAGTGTAAAAATATTCTGATTTGACTAAATTTATACTATAGGTGTAAAATACATATAAGGAAACTATTTACAAGGATGTGCATATAGGTGTAAAATACATATAGATGAGGTGATAAATTATGGTAAATAATGAGCGCAGCCAGCCAGTGAATCCATCAAAGAATTTTGTACTCCCATTTATTTTATTGCTACTCAGCAGGGTGTCCCTTCATGGCTACGAACTCAGCCAAAAGCTTCAGGCCTTCGGTTTTAAAAGCATTGACCAGGGGAATCTATACCGGATGCTCCGGCAGCTTGAAAAGGACGAGTTGGTGTCGTCGGAATGGGATACTACTGGAAGCGGTCCTGCTAAAAGAAAATATTCAATTACAAAGGCTGGTATTACATATTTAAAAGGCTATGCCAATCAACTTGAAACCTATCAGTCCATGCTGGACCAATTTTTCAGAATGTACAGCAGTTTTCTGGAGCTCTATATCCCCTCATTTCCGATGAGGGATCAGATAGAGAAAAAAAGCAGTGGAAAGAGGAGGAACGATGATGGCCAAGAAGAATGAAGCTGTAGAAGTTGAAAAACAGGAAGTAGCGGCTGCAGAAGAGGCTGCTGCAAGTGATCTTTTAGTGGACACATTCTGGAACCAATATGAAACATCGCTTGCGCGTGCACGCCAGCTGCGGGAAGTCCAGGAAGAGGCCTTCATGACAGCATTCAAGGAACTCGTCCAATTCAACAAGCAATACAGAAAGTCGGTTGCAAGCTTGTATGAGCAATCAAAAAAGACAAATCTTGAGCTGGCCAAAGGGGTTATGCAGAATATTTCTGACCGCAAGGCAGGAAAGAGCGCTGAAGAAGCCAGGGCAATGGATTATGAGCAAGTGACAAAGCAGCTGAAAGAGGTCACAATGCAGCTCGAAAAGCTGGCATTGACTCCGGTCAAATCGGCTTTTTCCATTATCGACCAGCTCGAGGACAATGTGGAGAAAAGCGCTGAATCCTACCTCGCCTATGCACGCGAGCGCCGTGCCGCATGGCAGCAGGTCACCAATGAATACGTAAAGCAGGCAAGAAAGGTTAATCATCAAGTGGTTGACCGAGTAAGCGAAAAATCCAAAGAACTTGTTAAAGCGTAGAATTATTCCCGAAGTCCATTTTGAATGAATCCAAAGGAACCCATGTCGCCGCCACCGCTAATCCGGTGGTTTTTTTACTGTTAGGATTTTTACATAAAAAAACACAGAAGCCAAAGTAAACTGTATCCTGTGTAGTAGACACTTAAAAAAAAGCGTCTACTGCACAGGATTTTTTTAGGTACAATAGATTACAAATGGTACGGGAGAAGAGTATATGAGTAAAAAGATATTTACAAAAAAAGAGATCGAGATATTATCTAAAAATCCCTATGTAAAATCAGTTAGCCCAAAAGGGATTACCTATACTGATGAGTTTAAGGAGCTCTTTATAGCTCAAAACGAAAAGGGAAAGTTTCCAAGTGAAATATTTAGAGACTGTGGGTTCGACCCAGAAATCGTTGGTAAAAGGCGTATTGATTCAGCAAGTAAAAGATGGCGAGAAGCCTACCGTATGAATGGAGTGATGGGACTCCGTGACACAAGACCAGGAAACTCAGGCAGATCCAGGGAAAGAGAGCTTTCCATCGAAGAAAAATATGCAAGGTTAGAGGCCGAAATTAACCTGTTGAAAGCAGAGAACGAACTATTAAAAAAGATACGATTCGCCGAAAGGGGGATGAAGAAGAAATAAAGTTGGCCGCTGACCAGAAGTTCAACCTTATTCATTCCGTTATTCAAAAATACAAACTAAAAGGGATGGTATCCCACCTCTGTAATGTAGCTGGTGTATCCCGTCAGGGTTACTATAACTACTTT